>FUZM01000004.1:0-242847 GCA_900167925.1 Bacteroidales bacterium WCE2008 | reverse complement strand
TGAGGGTGCAACAATGTGCCACTGAGTGTGCTGTACTACGGGATGCTGCCCCCTCAGCATTGATTTTCCTGTGTTGATGGTGCAACAATGTGCCGCTGAGTATGCTGTACTGTGGTATGATGCTCCCTCAACAATTATATGGTCGGAATACAAAACTGTAGGAATGAACAGCAGGATGAATGTTTAATGGTAGGAAATGAAAAATGTAGGAATTTATAATAGACTGTGTTCAAAACGGTAGGAATACAAAAAAGGCGGCCGGGAGGGTCGCCTTTTTGCATATTGTGGGGGCTGATTATTCAGCCTTTCTTGCCTGGTACATGATCTTAAGCGCGGAGCAACGTCTGAGCTCTTGCTTAACATCAGTGATGATACCCATTCTGACATCCATGTCACCCTTGATGACGGTAGTCATCATAGGACGGTCAGCCTCACTCATAGCATCACGCTCAGCAGCGATAAAGTCGCGGATATCACTCGTTGATTTGAATGAATCATTGAGCTGGATACGTGCATCGGTACCATACTTTGCCTGATACTGGCGAGTAGGAGGGCCGATGTTGATGTATGAAGAAAGGTCTTTTCTTTCAAGCTTGACAACCTCTGAAGCCTCAGGAAGCTTTACAGCTACCTTGTTTTCCTGCTCACGCATCTGGGTTGTAACCATGAAGAAGAACAGGAGCATGAACACGATATCGGAGATAGAGCCCTGTGAAAGTGCAGGAACCTCTTTCTTTTTGTTTCCACCGAATTTTGACATAATTCTTTCCTCCTATTATCTCTTGGTTACATCCTTAGGCTCTGCCTCGGAAATATTCTGAGGTATGCAGTCTTTGATTACTTCCTGCTGAGTCTCGTCAAGTCTCAAGAACGGTTTTCCATAAGTCCTGTAAGAGAGATCGTCACGGAGTTCATTGATGGCCTTAACGAGCTCGTTCTGAACTGCGATATAGGCACGGTAGCTGGTACCACGGTCATTCTGGAGAGAGATGACGCCTTTTGATACCGGATACGGTCCGTAATTCTCGATATCCTTCACTTCCTTTTCAGGGAGATTAGGGTCTTCTGCAGGATTGCTGAGGAATTCCTTGATCTTGTCTTTAAGCTGGCTGATGTCTATAGGTTCATTTCCGGCGAGAATTCTATCGGCAGAGTTGATCTTCACAATAACGATGTTACGCTTATTGATCTTGATATCTTCCTGCTTCTGGTTTGGATCAGGCATCTGCGGAAGACGACGGCTCAGACCTGTCTGCGAACCCATGGTTGTAGTCATGAGGAAGTAGCAGAGAAGGAGGAACGCGATATCCGCAGTAGAGCTTGAGTTTATCGACGGTGTTTTCTTTCCCATAGAGCAAAAATTATTTACGTACTGCGCCCCAGATCTCACCGAATACTATAGCAAGGATTGCAAGAGCACCAGAGAGATATGTGAGGTTGAGGACGGTGTCAGTAAGTTTAAGAGTCGTAGCAGATGGCTGGTCTACAGTAAGATTGAGAGCCTCGTTGCCAGGAGAGAGCAGATATACTACGAAGCATACTGCTGCGATGGCTGCGAGAACGATACCCAATTTTACAAGACTCTTAGGATTGTTGATAGCTGAAACGATAGTGCCGACCACGATTACGCAGAACAGGGCGATACCTATTACTACGTAACCCCAGTTAAGGAGCGGGTCAACGGTTCCGTTGTCCTCGGCTACGTTTGCAGGGAATCCCTTTACGAATCCCCATACAAGCAGACCGAGAGCGACAACGATAATCGCCAGCATGATCCATTTGAATATCTTGTTAAAATTTTTCATTCTGTCAAAGATTGAAAAGATGATTATTTCTTGTTGTATTTGGTGATCATATCAACGAGGGAGATTGAAGAATCTTCCATATCGATAGTAAGGTTCTCGATCTTCGCGAGGATATAGTTGTAGAACACCTGGAGAATCATGGCTACGATCAAACCACCGACAGTGGTGATAAGGGCAACCTTCATACCTCCGGCGACAACGTTAGGAGAAATATCACCTGCCTTCTGGATATCATCGAAGGCCTGGATCATACCGATAACGGTTCCGAGGAATCCGAGAGACGGAGCGATGGCGATGAAGAGAGAGATCCAAGAAAGACCGCTTTCCATGTTGCTCATCTGAACTGAACCGTAAGATACGATTGTCTTTTCAACTGTGTCGACACCCTGGTCGTAACGGAGAAGTCCCTGGTAGAAGATGCTTGCTACAGGACCGCGGGTATTGCGGCATACCTCTTTAGCCTTCTCGATACCGCCCTCTGCAAGAGCAGACTCAACGGAAGCGAGGAGCTTCTGGGTATTGGTTTTTGCAAAAGTAAGATAAAGGATACGCTCGATAGAGAGTGCAAGACCGATGATAAGGCAGATGATGATCAGGGACATGAAGCCTGCACCACCCTCGATGAACTTGGTCTTGAGTGCCTGGTTGAGAGGAGTCTCTTCAGCGGCAGCAGCCGGAGCAGATACTTCCTCAGCAGGAGCAACGGCCTCTTCCTGTGCAGGAGCGGCAGCCTCGTCCTGAGCGTAGATGTTGTTAGCAGAAACAGCGAGAACGCTGATTGCTGCGAGAATCATGAAAAACTTTTTCATAATTGTTGTGTGTTTGAAATAATTAATAATGTTATTAAAGTTTTAAATATTATCGTCGCAAAATGCGGTGCAATTTAGCAATTTATTTTCATTCTACAAAGGTTATTTGGATATTTCCCCCTTGAGGTTCCGCTCCATCATTCCCTTTACCCACTCATTGTCAGGGCTTTTTCCCATGAGGTAAAAAAGCTTGGCGAGGCAACTCTCTGTCGTGCAGTCATATCCGTTCAGGACGCCGGCATCCTTGAGAGCTTTTCCGGTTGCATAAAGGTTCATGTTGACGGTACCGGCCTGGCACTGAGTGACATTGACGACCACCTTCCCGCTTTCGCAAGACTCCCGGATTATGTCCAGGAACCACTGCTTCGTCGGGGCATTTCCCGAGCCATAAGTCTCCATGATCACGGCCCTTGTCTCCGGGTCGCACATCACTGTCCGAACAAGCTGCGGAGTGATGCCCGGATGGACCTTCAGAATGGAAACTCTCGTATCCAGATTGGTGCTTATGGAAAGGCTCTGGTACCAGTCCAGAGGCTTCCTGATCAGGGAGCTGTCGTAGCGGATGTTTATGCCGGCCTCCGCGAGGGGATCGCAGTTCGGGCTCCTGAATGCCCTGAACGCCTCCGCGTCAGTCTTGGTACATCTGTTTCCCCTCATCAGCAGTGAATTGAAATATATGCATACCTCCGGGACGAGGGCATGACCTTCGGAGTCCTTGGCCGAAGCTATTTCGACGGCCGAAATAAGGTTCTCTTTGCCGTCGGTCCTCGGGACTCCGATCGGGAGCTGGCTTCCGGTGAAGATGACCGGCTTTGTCAGCCCGTCCATCATGAAGCTGAGCGCAGAGGCGGAATAGGCCATCGTGTCGGTGCCATGAAGGATTATGAATCCGTCGTAGAGGTCATAGCGGTCGCGGATCAGCTGCGCGAGATTGACCCAGAGGGCCGGTTCTACGTCGGAAGAGTCGATCAGCGGATCGAAGGTATATGTGTCGATCTTGAATGCGAATTTACGGATTTCAGGCACCTCGTTGAGGATCTGGCCGAAGTCGAAAGGCTTCAGAGTCTGGTCCGTGGCGTCCTGTTTCATTCCGATTGTGCCGCCGGTGTAGATCATCAGCAGCGAAGATCTGTTATTCATAAAAGTTATAGTGTCATATTCTGAAGAGGCTCTCCGCATTGGCCGTAGTGACCGCGGCGACTTCTTCGATGTCAATTCCTTTAAGCTCGGCAATCTTGGCCGCAATAAGCGGGATATAGCAGCTCTCGTTCCTCTCGCCGCGATGCGGCACCGGCGGCAGATAAGGCGCATCGGTCTCCAGCAGGATCTTCTCCAGCGGAATCTTCTTGACGCTCTCGGCTACCTTGGCGTTCTTGTATGTGACTACGCCGCCGATTCCGACCGACCAGTCCCCATATTTCTGCAGCTTCACGAACGTCTCCCAACTGCCGCTGAACGCATGCACATTTCCCCGCATCCGCAGGCCTCTGCATTCTTCGAGCACGGCGAAGAAATCGTCCGTCGCGTCCCGGAGATGGATATTCACCGGCATGTCCATGCGGTCGGCCAGTTCCAGCTGGGCCTTCAGCGCCAGCTTCTGCTCCGCGGCAAATTCGACCGACCAGTGGTAGTCCAGCCCGATTTCCCCGACAGCGACGGATCCGCGCCCGAAGTACGGCATCATCGCCTCCAGCTCGTGCTCCCAGTCCTTTCCGACCGAGCCCGGATAGAGTCCCGTCATGTTGAATATCGCTCCCGGATGGCGGTCAGCGATTTCCCACATAAGGTCTCTCTCTTTGCTGTCTATGTCGGCCTGGATCATTTTTGTGACTCCGGCCTGTATAGCCCTTCCGATGGCTTCCTCGCTGTCTTTTACGAGTCCTTCGTCATAGAAATGGGCATGTGTGTCGATATATCTTGCCATTAAGTGGCAAATTTACAATTAAAACTACAGATTTTTCGTTTTTATCCAACATTTTTGCAGCAAGTCCGTCTCGATGATGTCTCCGTTCTCGAGCATCCCGGTGCAATAGGCGACGTCCTGCCAGTCCCAGCCGGTCTCTGCACATAGCTCCGGCAACGAGATTCCGCGCTTTTCCCGGATCAGCCCCGCAATCCGGAGGATCTGCGGCAACCTGTCTTCCGGGACCATGTCCCCGAGCGCCTGCCTGATTTCCGATCCGAGGTCCCTGCGTTGCCTTGCAGGACCGTTTCCCAGCCCGAGCCTTTCCATCAGTTCGTCGATGTCTGTGAACGGTTCGGCGATCTTCTCCCGGAGCATGTAATTGCACCCCTGCGACCGGACGTCATCGATACGCCCCGGCAGGGCGTACACGTCGCGCTGGTATGAGAACGCAAGTCTTGCGGTCATCATGCCTCCGCCCCTGATCTTCGATTCTATGAGAATGGTCGCTTCGCTCAGGCCGGCGATTATCCGGTTGCGGCGGAGAAAGTGGATCGCGAGGGGCTGGGTCCCGGGCGGGTAGTCCGTCACCAGGGCGGAGGCAGGGGCTGCGGCGATCATGGCGGCGTCATGGGTGTGCCGGTATGGATAGACGGAGTCGATGCCCGTTGCCATGACCCCGATAGTCGGAAGTCCCTCTTCGAGGGCCGTGCGTTGCGCGATTATGTCGGTGCCGATGGCCAGTCCGCTGACTATCGTTGGCCTGACAGGGCAGCGGGCCATTGTCCGGACCAGGGTTGAGCACCATTGCCGGCCGTAGGGGCTGATGTCCCTGGTCCCGACGACGGCGATCTTGGGCCGCCTCCCGAAGATTTCTCCGAGCGGGGCTGAAGCCCGGACATATAGTCCGATAGGGGGATCCTCGCATTCCCGGAGAAGTTCCGGATATTCTTCCATCCCGAGGTCCAGGAACCGGAATCCCCGTTTTCCGAGATCTTCAAGTTCTTTCCTGGCTTCGTCCAGTTTTTGTGGTATGAGGGCGTCAAGGTACTTCGGGTACGGACCGATCAGTTCCCTGAGTTCTTCCCGTTTCATGCCGAATGCTTCCTTCGCCGAGCCCAGCGCTTCCAGCAGTCTCTTTCCCACAATCGGCTCGAAGCCGAAAATCCTGTTCAAGGCGAGCATTCCCGCCCTCTCGTCAAAATCACATTTTTCCATACACTATACCTTCGTCTATAAACCAGTAATTTTTTGATAACCTGTTGTCTTTTTCATCCAGAACCCGAGCCGGCGGAGGAATTGAGGAAAAGCGTTAAATGAGGGAGCGGCCACCGGAGCCGTTAAGAACGGCGTGTGTCTGACGACCGTTACGACGGCTTGACGTCGTAAAAGGGAGAAGTTAGCCGTTTAGGCTCAGGTAGCGAACCGAATAGCTTTTTCGAACTTGACGTAGCCGGCCGGGCTCTGGATGACAGGACATCGGGTTCCTGTCCGAAGGGTGAAGGTATGAAAAAAGCGGTCTGCATGTTGAGTTTGCAGATCGCTTTTTTATGATTTTATAAAAGAATTTTATGATTTTTAATCTACTTCGCGCAAATCGCTAGAGAATAAGCATCGCATCGCCGTAAGGACCGAACTTATAACCTTCCGCGATAGCAGTAGAATAAGCCTTCATTACATTCTCGTAACCACCGAAAGCGGCAACGGTCATCAGCATCGTAGAGCAAGGCAGATGGAAGTTGGTGACGATGGCGGTAGGGATGGCGAAACGGTAAGGAGGGAAGATGAACTTGCTGGTCCAGTTGTCGTCCGCATTGACCTCGTCATTGGTGGTGACGTTGGTCTCCAAGGCGCGCATGACAGTCACGCCTATCGCAACGACCTGATGTCCGCTCTTCTTGGTACGGTTGATCTCATCGGCAGCCTGCGGAGTGATGATATACTTCTCGGAATCCATCTTATGCTTGCTGAGATCCTCGACATCAACCTTGCGGAAATGGCCGAGACCCATGTGCACGGTAATGAAAGTCTTGCGGATATCCTTGAGAATCATCCTGTTGAAAAGCTCGCGGCTGAAATGCAGGCCGGCGGCAGGAGCTGAAACGGCACCCTCATACTTCGCGAAGATAGTCTGGAAATTGACTGCATCTTCCGGAGTGACCTTCGGCTTAACCCAAGGCAGGATAGGAGTCTCGCCGAGACCGAAAAGAGTCTCCTTGAAATCCTCGTAGCTGCCGTCGTACAGGAATCTCAGGGTACGGCCGCGCGAAGTGGTATTGTCGATAACTTCAGCCACAAGACTCTCGTCCTCGCCGAAATACAGCTTGTTGCCGATACGGATCTTCCTTGCAGGATCGACGATTACGTCCCACAATCTCTGCTCGCGGTTAAGCTCCCTGAGCAGGAACACCTCGATATCGGCCCCGGTCTTCTCCTTCTTGCCGTAAAGCCTTGCAGGGAAAACCTTAGTATCGTTAAGCACGAACATATCGTCCTTGCCGAAGTACTGAATGATATCTTTGAACAGTTTATGCTCGATTTCGCCGGTCTTCCTGTTCAATACGAGAAGACGGCACTCATCCCGCCATCTCGGCGGTTCCTGCGCGATTAGATCCTTTGGCAGGCTAAAGTTAAATTGAGATAGTTTCATATTTCTTTATACGGCAAAATTCCGTAATTGTTTCACATCCGGCAAAGAAATCAGACATGAGCCTCCCTAAAGACCTCTACGATAGAAGGATAGGTATTCTTCAGGAACGGAGGAAGGCTCGATTTGGCTACCCAGGCAGCTTTGGCGATATCCTCCTCACGCTGCGGCGTAAGATCCACAGGGTCGGTATACAGCATGTCATACCACCAGGTATGTTTGAGATGCCAGATGTCATTCCTCTTGTAACAATGGTCTGTGATACAGATAAGGTCCCTGAGCAGAAGCTTGTCGACTCCGGTCTCCTCCTGCACCTCGCGGATAGCCGTGACGCTGATATCCTCTCCGGGCTCCTGATGCCCTTTAGGCAGGTCCCAGAGCCCGTCCCTGCTGATGAGCAGATAATCCCCGCGCCGGTTCGAAACCAGTCCGCCGGCGGCGTTGACCTCCTTGAACTCTCCGCAGATCCTCTTGTATGTAGCCTCGATGTCATCCGTAGGAATATAGATCCGGCTAAGCGTCGCCGAAGCCTCGAACATGCCTACGAGCGCATGGATATCCAGTTTGTCGCCGAGGTGGAACTCCACGGAATTCGGGTCGGCGAGGGCTGCCTCATCGGGCGTACATATGAATATGCATCTTTTTTCGAAATAAATCTTCCGCATTTTGTTATCTTTGTAGATTCGAATGCAAATTTATAAAAAAACGATGGAACATAACGACAGAAAACTCGCAAAGGCGCTGATGGACATCGGCGCTGTACTCCTCAGACCGACAGAACCGTTTACATGGGCATCAGGCTGGCACTCTCCGATCTACTGCGACAACCGCAGGATACTCTCCGATCCGGAGCTCCGCTCCAAGGTCGCTGGCTGGCTCGCAGAAGAGGCCATGAGACTGTACCCGGAGGCTGAAGTCGTCGCCGGAGTCGCAACAGGAGCCATCGCCCACGGAGTTCTCGCCGCAGACAGGATGCAGAAACCGTTCGTCTATGTACGTCCTAAGCCGAAGGACCATGGAACCGGGTCGCAGATCGAGGGCAAGCTCCCTGCCGGTGCGAAAGTCGTTGTCATCGAAGACCTTATCTCTACCGGAATGAGCAGCCTCGCGGCCGTAAAAGCCCTCCGCGATGCCGGTGCGGAAGTGCTCGGAATGGTAGCGATCTTCACTTATGGCTTCGAAATTGCAGCTAAGCAGTTCGCCGAAGCCGGAGTAGCTCTCTCGACAGTCTCCAATTACGGAGCGCTGGTAGACGAGGCCCTTGCCTCCGGATATATCAGGCCGGAAGATTATGAAGTGCTGCAGCAGTGGAGAGAGAATCCGGCAGAATGGAATAAATAAATCTTTATGACAGAAATACAAAGCAAACATGGAATAGTGGGCCGCGCCCCTTATGAGATATACATGCTCTTCGTGGACATGCGCAACTTCGTGCAGTATCTTCCCGAAGAACAGAAGCAGAACGTGACCGCTGACTACGACTCCCTTAAGGCAGAAGTCCAGGGCTTCTCCATCGGAATCCGCGTATCTGCCAGGGAGCCATACAAGAGGGTTTCTTATGTCGATGACGGCGCCCCGTTCTCTTTCAATGTAGATTTCTTCTTCGACCCTGTCGAGGGCGAAGAAAACAAGACTGAATTCCACATCAACGTATCTGCAGATCTCAACTTCATGATGAAGATGCTGCTCAGTTCCAAGATTAAGGAAGGACTGGACAAGATTGTGGACGGACTCGCATCAATGTAATGGAAGTTTCAGAGGCTTTTTTAAGGTATCTTGCCGATGCCGTGGGAGAGAAAGGCGCGAAGACAGTTGTCTCCGCGTTGTCTTTGCCAGCATCCGTCTCGGTAAGGATGAACCCGTCGAAAGCCGGAAACTGGAATGAAGATAAAGTCGCGGCCCATTTCGGCTGCGGCGCAAAGAAAGTGGCATGGTCGCCGGAAGGCTGGCTCCTCGCAGAGAGACCGGTATTCACCCTCGACCCGCTGCTGCATGGCGGTGCATACTATGTGCAAGACTCCTCGGCAATGTTCGTCGGGGAAATGTTCCGCAAGGCGGCCGGACAGGGCAGGGACCTCCGCGTCCTCGACCTATGCGCAGCCCCGGGCGGGAAGACGACCGACCTGGCCGCCTCTCTCCGCTCAATCTGCGGCGACAGCTATGTGCTTGTGGCCAACGAAGTAATGAAGCAGAGAGCTACCATCCTGGCGGAGAACGTCGCCCTCTGGGGCGATCCCAACGTCATCGTGACCTCTGCCGACCCTAAGGCATTCGCGTCTCTCGAAGGCTTTTTCGACGTAATCGTGGCCGATGTGCCATGTTCCGGCGAAGGCATGTTCCGAAAGGACGAAGAGGCGCTGAACCAATGGTCCGAAGACAACGTAGCCCTGTGCGAAGCCCGTCAGAGACGGATTCTCGCCGATGTCTGGCCTGCGCTCGCGGAAGGGGGGATTCTCGTCTATTCGACATGTACGTTCAACCGCCGCGAGAATGACGGCAACGTACGTTGGATCGCCGGGACTCTCGGGGCCGAAGTTATGGACATGGGACCGGCACCGGAGAAGGTCTTCCGGACGGAACTGGGGTACAGCCTGCTTCCAGGAATGGTTCCGGGCGAAGGCCAGTACTGTGCGGTGCTGCTGAAGGACGGGGAAGCCGGCAGGAGCGAAGGAAAGGCCGTCAGGACGGAAAAATGTCCGCTTCTGACCGGGGAAGTCGTCATGCGTCGGGCGGGTGACCTGCAAGTCGCCATGCCGGAGGCAGTCGCCGCCGTCGCCCCGAAACTTGCGGCCCTGAGACCGATCTCCATGGGCGTTGCCGTAGGGACTCTGAAGGGCAGGGACATGGTTCCGGACCCGGACCTGGCCCTCTGCCTGAGACTCGCGCCGGAGGCTTATCCGGCCGCCGAAGTCGACCTCCAGGGTGCGCTGGCTTTCCTGCACAGGGATAACCTGCTGCTGCCGGACGCCCCGAAGGGATATCTGAAAATATGTTACGAAGGAGTGCCGCTGGGATTCGTGAAGAATCTCGGAAACAGGACGAACAGTCTGATGCCGGTGCACCGGAGAATTAGAATGGATATAAAATGAGAAGAATTCTTATCATCGCGGCCATGTTTGCCGTCCTCGCTATGCCGGCTCTTGCGCAGAGCCAGACTGCGGAGAAATATAAAGACAGATACGATATCATGGTCGGACGCCTCGGCGCCGCCGGTGTCGGGATCGAGACGCTGCTCGACAAATGGGCCGCAGATTATCCTCAGGACCCGGATATGCTTCTCGGCCGCTTTGCCTACTATCTGGAGAAAGGAGCTTCCGAAAAAATCGAGAAGAAGGACGTCACCAGATATCTCGGAGCAGAGCCTCTGATGACTCTTACGGACAGTCTCGGCAATCCCGTGTATTATTTCCGGGAGGTTTTCTACGACGATGAACTCTTCGGAAAGGCTATGACGGCGATAGACGAGGCTATCAATCTTTATCCTGACCGTCTCGATCTGAGAATCAACAAGATAACTGCGCTTGTCGCTTACGAGAAGGAAAGCCCGGACATGGCTGTCTCTTACCTGAAGGGACTAATCGACTATAATGCCAGCATCAAGCCGGCCTGGGTTTACCCTGAAATGGAAACCAGCCAGGAACTTTTCGAAGCTCTGGTGCAGGAGTACTGTATCGCTTTCTACCGTTATGCCGTTCCCGGAGGCTATGAGGCATTCAGGTCAGTGTCCGAGAGGATGCTCGACTACTATCCTTCCAATGTGCTCTTCATAGACAATGTCGGCTCTTATTATCTCGTCTATAAGGAAGATTACAAGACTGCTTTGAAATATTATAATAAAGCGCTGAAAATCAATAAACAGGACGAGACCGCGATCAAGAACTGCATAATCCTTGCCCGCAAGAAAAAGGACAAGAAAATGGAGGCGAAATACCAGAAGATGCTCCCTTCCCTCGGAGGAAATAATAAATAATACCTATATTTGCATATATGATTACATCTGAGCAGATAAAGTCGTTAAGGGGAAGAGTCGGGACTCTCGAAGAATGTCTCGACATAGCGGGAAAAAGGACGCAGGTTACGGAGCTTCAGAAGAAGACTGAGGCCCCGGATTTCTGGGACGACCCTAAAGCTGCAGAAGCTTTCCTCAAGAACATGAACGGTATAAAATCCTGGACTACAGGATTCGATGAGGCGTCGGCTGCAGTCGACGACCTCGACGTGCTGTATGAATTCGCTAAGGAGAGCGTAGGCGAGGATGAGACCATGGAGACGGACGAGACGCGCGAGCTGGACGAAGCTTATGCGGCCGCCTGCGCCAAGGTCGAGGCCCTCGAGATGAAGAATATGCTCGGCGACGAGGGTGACAATCTCGGAGCCATACTTACGATCAATTCCGGAGCCGGCGGCACGGAGGCCAACGACTGGTCCGCGATGCTTATGCGCATGTACATGAGATGGGGCGAGCGTAACGGCATGAAGATGACCGTCACGACCCTGCTCGACGGCGACGAGGCCGGCATCAAGTCCGCAACCATCGAGTTCGAGGGAGACTACGCCTACGGCTATCTCAAGGCCGAGAACGGAGTGCACCGTCTGGTGCGTATCTCCCCGTTCAATGCGCAGGGCAAGCGTCAGACCACATTCTCTTCGGTCTTCGTATATCCGCTCGTGGACGACTCGATCAATATAGTAATCAATCCTTCGGACCTCGAATGGGATACCTTCAGAAGCGGCGGCCACGGCGGCCAGAACGTCAACAAAGTGGAGACAGGAGTCCGCGTGCGCCATATCCCTACCGGAATCATGGTCGAGAACACGGAGACCCGCTCCCAGTTCGACAACAGGGAGAACGCTCTCCGAATCCTCAAGTCCCGTCTCTATGACATCGAGCTCAAGAAGCGTCAGGAGAAACAGGCCGAGCTCGAGGGCCAGAAGAAGAAAATCGAATGGGGCTCCCAGATCAGGAGCTACGTGCTGCATCCATACAAGATGGTCAAGGACCTGCGCACCAATTACTCGACCGCCGATACCCAGGGAGTCCTGGATGGCGACCTGAACGAGTTCATGCGCACTTACCTTATGCAGCAGGGATCACAGAATACATTAAACTCACTATAAAAGATGGCAGAATTCAAATATGCACCAATGTTTCAGCTCGGACCAGATACGACTGAATATTATAAACTCACCAGCGACTATGTAAGCGTCGGCGAATTCGAGGGGCATCCTATCCTCAAAGTCCAGCCGGAAGCTCTTACCTTGCTCGCAAACACGGCTTTCCGCGACGTCAACTTCATGCTCCGTCCTGCCCACAACGAGCAGGTTGCGAAGATTCTCTCAGATCCGGAGGCTTCTGACAACGACAAATATGTAGCCCTGATGTTCCTCCGCAACGCCGAGGTCGCAGCCAAGGGCAAGCTCCCGTTCTGCCAGGATACCGGCACCGCCATCATCCACGGCGAGAAAGGCCAGCAGGTATGGACAGGCTTCGACGACAAGGAAGCCCTCTCAAAGGGAGTGTACAAGACATATACTGAGGAGAACCTGCGCTATAGCCAGAACGCTCCTCTTGACATGTACAAGGAGATCAACACCAAGTGCAACCTTCCTGCCCAGATCGACATCGACGCCGAAGAAGGCATGGAGTACAAGTTCCTCTGCGTGGTGAAGGGCGGCGGCTCTGCCAACAAGACCTATCTCTACCAGATGACCAAGGCTGTCCTCAATCCGGACACTCTCGTTCCGTTCATGATTGAGAAGATGCGTTCTCTCGGAACTGCAGCCTGCCCTCCTTACCATATCGCCTTCGTCATCGGCGGTACTTCAGCAGAGAAGAACCTGCTTACTGTCAAGCTCGCTTCAACCCATTATTATGACAGCCTTCCTACTACCGGCGATGAGACCGGCCGCGCATTCCGCGACATCGAACTCGAGAAGCAGGTATGGGAAGAGGCCTGCAAGATCGGCCTCGGCGCCCAGTTCGGCGGCAAATACATGGCTCATGACATCCGTATCGTGCGTCTGCCTCGCCATGGCGCGAGCTGCCCTATCGGTCTCGGCGTAAGCTGCTCAGCTGACCGTAACATCAAGGCCAAGATCAACAAAGACGGTATCTGGATCGAGAAACTCGACGATAACCCTGGCCGTCTTATCCCTGAGGAGCTCCGCAGGCCGGGCGAGAACGGCGGCGTCAAGATCAACCTCGACCAGCCGATGTCAGAAGTCCTCAAGGAACTCACGAAATATCCTGTATCTACCAGGCTCAGCCTTTCAGGTACTATCATAGTTGCCCGCGACATCGCTCACGCCCGTCTCAAGGAGCGTCTCGACCGCGGCGAGGACCTTCCGCAGTACTTCAAGGACCATCCGGTATTCTACGCCGGCCCTGCCAAGACCCCTGCAGGAATGCCTTGCGGCTCCATGGGCCCGACGACGGCCAACCGTATGGACCCGTACGTAGATCTCTTCCAGAGCCACGGCGGCAGCATGGTCATGATCGCCAAGGGTAACAGGACGCAGGTCGTTACCGACGCCTGCAAGAAGCATGGCGGTTTCTATCTCGGCTCTATCGGCGGTCCTGCCGCAGTGCTTTCTTCGGACGGCATCAAGAGCATCGAGTGCGTAGAATATCCTGATCTCGGAATGGAGGCAATCTGGAAGATCCATGTTGAGGATTTCCCTGCATTCATTCTGGTGGACGACAAGGGCAACGACTTCTTCAAGAAGCTCGGACTCTAATCTTAAAATAACGGTGAAGCTTTGGCAATGAGGAATATATTGAAGAAAATATGGTTTCCGGTGGTCGTGGTCTCTGTGGCTGCGATCCAGACTTTCGGCATGGACATTTCGCGCAATACGGGATTCCGGTCGCAGGTCATTGCCGAAGCTCCAGATACCGTAATCTACGTCAACAACGTCTATTCGGGATTCAGGACGAAAGGGGACAAGGCTGCCGCTGACTCTCTCGAAGGTTTCCTCGAGGAAGTCGGGGATACCACCTTCATCTCTGCGAGAGATACGATGAAGGTTCCGGATTCGCTGCGTCTTACCGATCCGTTCCGTTACAGATACTATGTCGCAATCAAGGATTCCCTTACCCATGTAATCGTAAGGGATTCCCTCCGTGCGGCAGGAGACAGCATCGACTGGCCAAAGCTCGATTCCCTCTACTTCGCTGACTCTACTCTGCAGGCAAAGATCCGTTTCGAAAAGTGGTACAACAGCCTCGACAAGCAGTCTCGCAAGAGGTACGACTACGAGCAGAAGATGAAGCGCCAGCAGCATATGGCTGACAGCATCATGGCCATAAAGGACAGTCTGAGGGCTATCAGGGACAGTATCCGGGAGAATACTCCGCGTATCCTTTCCGCCTACGCCATCCCGGATTCGATGCAATACAAGAGAGTGATAACATGGAATCGCGACAAGTTCTTCAGCAAGCTCGAGCTGCATCCTCTGGATACCGGCTTCAACTACTGGTTCCATGATTACCCATTCACGCGCAAAGACATCAATGTCACCTACCTTGGACCTGCGGGTTCCCCGGTCCAGTATTACGATTTCTTCAAGCGCGGTTCTGTCGAAGGTGTCTCATTCTATGAGCCTCTGGAGGCATATGCTCCATCGCCTTCGACTCTTACGATGTACAATACCAAGACTCCGTATACGGAGCTGGCCTACTGGGGTACGTTGCTGGCGAACACCGACCGTTCGGAGGACGACGTCCATGTGCTTACGACCCAGAACATCACCCCGGAACTCAACCTTGCGCTTTCCTACGACCGTTTTGGCGCAGCCGGCATGCTCGACAAGGAAAGAACTGACAACAAGGTATTCTCCGCTTACGGAAACTATCTCGGAAAGCGTTACACCGCACACTTCGGCTATATCTACAATAAGGTGAGGAGGCAGGAGAACGGCGGACTTACCGACAGTTTCTTTATCCGGGACACTACGCTGAAGTCCAGGGAAATCCCGATCATGCTCAAAGAGGCCAATTCTGTCGTCGTAAAGAATACCGTATTCCTTGACCAGACTTACAGGATTCCTCTGACTTTCATCAAGGACCTCCTTCATGCGAAGGATACCTCTTACAAGAAAGCTGCCGCCGACTCTCTCGTCCGCGACGTGACTACCGCCTTCATCGGCCACAGCAGCGAGTATTCTACATTCAGAAGAATCTACACGGACAAGATATCCCAGAAAGGCATCGATACTCTTGCCCGCCATTTCTACCACGACAACTTCTTCATCAACCCTGTCCAGAGCTACGATTCGACGAGGGTGATGAAACTCGAGAACAAAGTCTTCATCAGACTGCAGCCTTGGGCCCAGGATGCCGTTGTCTCTACGGTCGATGCCGGAATCGGCAACCGTATCCTGTCGCACTATCTTTTTACTCCTGACAGTTACCTTTACAAACCGTCCAACACCGTGTGGAATTCCACCTACATCTATGGTGGAGCCGGCGGACGTATCCTCGATAACGTATCGTGGAACGCAGACGGATATTATACCTTCCTTGGTGAGGAGATAAATGACTTCGGAATCAGCGCTGACGCGCGGATGGATATCTATCCGTTCCGCCGCCACCGCAAGAGCCCGTTGTCGTTCAGCGCGCACTTCGAGACAAGTCTCAAGGAACCTGATTTCTATCTCCAGCACTATTACTCTAACCATTTCAAATGGGAAAACGACTTCTCTAAGATCTCCCTTACAAAGATTGAGGGAAGGCTCGAGGTTCCGCATCTGGATTTCGCCGTGGAAGCCGGTTATTCCCTGCTGAATAATAACACTTATTACGATACTCTCGGCATCGTGCGTCAGAATACCACTCCGATGCATGTCGCCAAGGTAGCGGTTACGAAAAATTTCACTCTCGGCCCTGTCCATCTCGACAACCGGGCTCTCTTCCAGGTATCCTCGAAAGAAGACGTTCTTCCGCTGCCTAAGCTGGCCCTCAATGCGAGATGGTATGTGCAGTTCAACATCGTACGTCCTGAAGTAATGCGGATGCAGATAGGCGCTGACGTTTCCTATACCACAAAATGGTACGCTCCTGCCTATAATCCTGCCACCGGACAATTCTTCAACCAGACCAGCGAGAAGTTCGGAGATTGCCCTTACATCGATGCGTTCGTCAATGTCCAGTGGAAACGGGCATGCGTATTCATCAAGATGATCAATGTCGGCATGGGCTGGCCGAACGATTCTGCTGATTACTTCAGCGCGGCGGGATATATCCGCCCTCAGCGTGCCCTGAAATTCGGCGTATGGTGGCCGTTCTACACACAGACGAGAAAGCATGGCAAAGCTAGTGACAGACTCAGCACGTCTGGCAAATAAATGAAACTGAAAAATATCCACAGATTCCTGATAGCCACAGGCATTCTGCTTCTTGTTGTCCCTATCAGCCGCAAGACCTCGGTGTATGATTCGATTGCCGGGGAGGACGGGGAACTGCGCTGCGCGATCGCTCTTACCGATTACCGCTCACAGTCAATGAGTTATCCTTTCGGCTTCAATTATGAGCTTCTCCGCGAATTCGAGAATGACAACCAGGTCAAGATGGAGATAATCCTCGCTGACGTGGAATACAACTGTATCGACTCCCTGCTTTCCGGGGCAATCGATCTCGCTGTCGTCCCTGCGACCGATACTCTCTGCCAGATAAAGGGATTCAAATCGTCTCCGGCTCTCGATGACGGTTCGTCCTGGGTCGCCCTGGACGAGCGTAAGGGGCTGACTGATGCGGTTTCCGACTGGCTCAGCCATATCTCGCTCCGGTCGTCTTACGACAATCTCAAGGCCCGGTTCACTCCGGCCTATTCCCCATATCGCCGCGCCGCTTCCGGACGCTCTTATCCTTCTCTGAGTCCGTATGACCATCTTCTCAAGAAATACTCCGCCGCGATCGGCTGGGACTGGAGAATGCTTGCCGCCCTGGTATGGAAAGAGTCGTCCTTCAGGATAGAGGCCCGTTCGTCAAAAGGGGCCGAAGGTCTCATGCAGATGATGCCTCATACAGCCCGTCGCTACGAGGCCGATGACATGCTCGATCCGGAGACAAATCTGGCTGCTGCGACAGCCTATCTTGGAAAACTGGAAAGGATGTTCTCATCCCGGGCCGCCAACCAGATGGAACTCATGAAATTCAGCCTTGCCGCATATAATGCCGGCGAAGGAAGGATTCTGGACATGATTTCGCTGGCCGAATCCAAGGGTATGCCAAGTTCAAGATGGTCGGACCTGCTGGCCGTGCTGCCATATATGAGGGATCCGGGCATCGTCAAGAACAGTGCCGTCAAACTGGGGGTATTCAAGGGGTACGAGACTGTAAGATACGTGGAGGAAATGGAGAACCTCTACAGCGCTTTCTGCGTTATTGCGCCCGGACAGTCTTCGCCGGGTCGACGCGGCTTACGAACAGAGCCGGAATCAGCAGAAGAGCCATTATCAGCAGATACGCAAGCAGATCAGCCGCAAGAATCAGAGGAACATTCAGCTGCACCGGTACATAGCTCAGGAAGTAATTCTCAGGATTCAGCTTCAGAAGATGAGTCGTCGATTGTATCGCGCATATTCCGAACCCTATCAGATTACCTATAAGCATTCCTTTAAGGACGACGTTTGAAGCCACTCTGAGAAATACCTCGGAAATTTTCTTGTCCTTCATTCCAAGGGCCTTGAGAAGGCCTATCGTGGAAATATTCCTGAACAGCATTATAAGCAGGCCGGAAATCATGTTGAAACCGGCAACGATCGTCATGAGCACCAGTATCAGCACTGCGTTCAGGTCCAGAAGGTCCAGCCAGGAGAATATGGTGTTGAATTTCCGGGCTGCAGTAGTAGCCAGAGGTACGTCTTCGTCCTCAGGCACGGTAGCCAGCAGTCTGGTGCTGATATTCAGGGAAGCAAGTTCCATGTTTCCGATGGTGGCGGAATTGAGGCGGACCTCTACGGCCGATACCTCGTCGGCACTCCAGCCGTTGAGCCTCTGCATGTCCTCAAGACCTGCGAAAACGATAAGATTATTGTCTCCGGGGATGACGGTCGGGTATATCTCCCGGACCGTAAAATTACGGACTTTGACTTTCTCTCCGATGAAATAGGAGAGCAGACGGTCGCCGGGCTTGAGACCCAGCATCTTGGCCAGTCTGTCGGGAATCCTTACCCCGAGGCTGTCCGGGCCGTCGGGCGTTCCCTTGAAGAGGACTCCATGGATGTTCTCGCCACTCTTGACTATTCCGGCTCTGTAAACGGCCGGGATACGGTCTCTGACCTCCGGGAGAGAGTCTGCAAAGTCCGTTCTGGACAGCAGGACAGGGGAGTCTTCGCTCATGTAATTCATATCCGGGGAAGTCAGCTGGATATCTCCGGAAATTGCCGTTATGCCTTTTTTCATCTCCGTCCGGAAACCGGCGGTGACGGCAACGGCTATTATTATAACAAGGAAAGAGATAGCTACGGAGACCGTAGCTATCCCTCCTTGAAACTTCAGACGTTCCGATATGAAACGTGCGGGATTCATCTTACCAGATATGGACTCTTTCTTCCTCAGGACGGAACATCTTGTCGCCTTCCTTGATTCCGAATGCCTCGAAGAACTCTGCGAAGTTACGGACAGAAACGTTCACGCGGTTCTCTGCGAGAGAGTGCACGTCGAGGTTGGTCAGACGCACCTTCTCCTCATCGGTGATGTTCTGGGCCCAGATGGTACCGTAAGAAAGCCAGAATCTCTGTTCCGGGGTAAATCCGTCGATGAGGCCGACCTTCTTTCCTGCGATTGCTTTCTGCATTGCAGTCCATGCGATGCTGATTCCGCCGTGGTCGCCGATATTTTCGCCCATGGTGTATGTGCCGTTGGCATGAACTCCAGGCACGATCTCGACTTCGTCGAACTGGGCTCCGAGGACGGCTGCTTTCTCGCGGAACTTGGCGTCATCCTCGTCGGTCCACCAGTTGACCATGTTACCTTTGGCGTCGAACATACGGCCCTGGTCGTCGAATCCATGAGACATCTCGTGGCCGATGACAACGCCGATACCGCCGTAGTTGACAGCGTCGTCGGCATCAGGGTTGAAGAACGGCGGCTGAAGGATGGCTGCAGGGAAGCAGATTTCGTTGGTGGTAGGATTGTAGTATGCGTTGACTGTCTGAGGAGTCATGCCCCATTCGGTCTTGTCGGTCGGTTTGCCGAGCTTGCTCATGTTGTCGGCGATATACCACTTGCTGGCCTCTACAAGGTTGTCGAAGTAGCTCTTCTCAGGATCGATCTCCATGGTGGAGTAATCTTTCCATTTGTCAGGATAACCGATCTTGACGGTGAAGTTGGCGAGTTTTTCCTGGGCTCTGGCCTTGGTCTCGTCACTCATCCAGTCGAGTCCGTCGATATGCTCTCCGAGGGCGGCCTTGAGGTTGTCTACAATTATGCTCATCTTCTTCTTGGAGCTCTCTGGGAAGTATTTTGCTACATACATCTCGCCGACAGCTTCGCCGAGGATGGAGTTAGGAACCTGCATAGCTCTCTTCCAGAGAGGCTTCTTCTCCTGGACGCCTGAAAGCTGGCGGCTGAAGAAGTCGAAGTATGCGTCATAGAATTCGTCGCTGATGTTTCCGCAAGCGTCCTCGATTATGAGTCCTGCGAGGTAATCCTTGAATACCTGAAGGTCCGTATCCTTGAAGAACTTGTCGAATGATGTGAAGAAAGCAGGATTCGTGCAGACGAGCTTTTCCTGTGACGGGATGCTCCTGTATCCGAAATAGTCCTTTATGTAGAGGTTCGGGCAGGTTGCGGCGAAGTCGTCGGAGGTCATAGGATTGTACTGGAGGGTATAATCGCGGCTCTGCTCTTTAGTCCAGGCGAGTCTTGCCATCTCGGTTTCAACTTTGAGAAGGTTAGCCGTAGCCTGCTCAGGATTCTCGAAGCCGGCGTATCCGAAGACTTTTACGAGGAAGTTGCGATATCCGTCGAGAATCTCGGCATTCGAAGGCTCGAGGTAGTAGTCTCTGTCTCCGAGAATGAGGCCGCCTTCATAAACATAAAGAATCTGGCTGTCGCTGTCTGCGAGGTCTGATTCAACTCCGACTCCGAAGATACCGCCTTCGCCGAGGGCGTGATATTCGGCGAGAAGCTTGATAAGCTCGGCCTTGTCGTTGACAGCATATACCTTCTCGAGATATTTCTTGATAGGCTCGATACCCTCTTCGTTCTTTCTGGTAGAGTCGAGGCCCATCTTGTAGAGATCCACGATTTTCTGCTCAACGGTTCCCTTGGCAGGTTTCATCTCTGTCATTGATTTGAAGAGATCGTTGACTCTTTCGTTATTGAGTTCCCTGAGATAGTCGAAGGAACCGAAGCGGGCGAACTCCGGCTTGAGCGGATTGTTCTTCTGCCATCCGCCGGTAGCGTAACGATAGAAGTCTTCGCCTGGAGTTACAGTCGTGTCGAGGTTGGAAAGATCAAGAGCCGGCACCTTCTCTGCCATGGTCCTGTTGCAACCTGCGAATGCGAGTACAGCTAGTGCTGCGATAAAGATTTTTCTCATGTCTTATATATGTTATTTATTCATGTTTTTTCTAATGCAGATACTTTGCGAAGTTACGGAAAATATACGATATTTGTCCGATTTTTAAAGATAAGTTACTTCATTATGAGACGCTTGGTCGATTATATCAAGGACTGGATGCTTCCGATTGCCATTATTACCGGCATTTCGGCTTTCCTTGTATATTATTTCACCCCGTCTCTCGCTCCGCTCGGCCCTCTTTTCCACAGAATCGCCGCCGACGGTCAGCGCTTTCTTATCGGAGTCCTTCTTTTCTTCCAGTTCGTAAAGGCCTCGCCGCATGACATGGGACTGCGCAGGTGGCATCTCTACGTGCTTCTGTTCCAATGCCTGACATTTGTCGGCCTCGCCGTCCTCGCCGCTTTCATGGAACGTAACGGTCTCAGAATCATGGTGGAATGCGCGATGCTTTGTCTTATATGTCCGACTGCTTCTGCCGCGGGGGTGATTACCGACAAGCTCGGGGGAAGGATCGCCGAGACTGTGACCTATCTGGTCATCGTCAATACTGTCGCGACTCTGGTCATCCCGACGGTTATTCCTCTCGTGCACCCGTCTTCAGATATGGGATTCTGGAGATATGTGCTTGCTATCGCATGGAAGATTTTCCCGCTGCTGATATGCCCATGCATCTTGGCGTGGATCATCCGGTATACTATGCCGAAGCTTCAGCGCGCGCTAATGAGATTCAGTCCGAAGTCCTTCTATATATGGGGAGTCTGCCTGGCTCTGGCCATGGTGCTTTCCACACGTGCCCTGATAACCAGTTTCCCGGGTGTCTGGACTCTCTGGGGAATAGTCGCCGTTACCGTGCTCTGCTGCGCCATCCAGTTTAAGCTTGGCCGTGTCTTCGGCCGTGCTGCTGAAAAGGCAGTAGCTTCGGGGGAACCGGAGGAAGCATCCTCCCTTGAGGGTGTCTCTCCGACAGCCATCACCGCAGGTCAGGCGCTGGGGCAGAAGAACACCGGATTCCTGATCTGGCTCGGCTATACCTACATGACTCCTGTCACTTCCATTGCCGGCGGCCTCTACGCAATCTTCCAGAACATCTTCAACTCCTGGGAGTTATACCAGAAAAAGTCATCCAAAAATCAGTAATTTACTATTTTTAGCAAAGAATTTGCAATTTTTTGGTACTATGTATTGCAAGGTATTGAAATTTTTTCATATCTTTGCAATGTAAAATAATTTTGGATTAATGTTATTAAAGTAAACAACCGAATATGAAAACAGTAGTAAATGCCTCTATCGGAGGTCGCAGTTTTTCCGTAGATTCAGATGCTTACGACAGGCTTAACCTTTATCTTTCCCATTTCCGCGAGAAGCTCGGCGTAAATGCCGGCCAGTCAAAGGAAATAATGGATGAGCTTGAGGGCCGTATAGCAGAACTCTTCTTCGAGGAAGTAGGGGATAGCCGCAAGGTCGTATCCCTGCCTTTGGTAGAAAAGGTGATCCGCCAGCTTGGCATGCCTGACGGCAGTGACGAGCAGGAGCCCAAGACAAAAGAGGAGACATATTCTTCGAGGGAGAAGGAATATGACTATGAGCAGCCGAGACGCAGGCGCTCTCTCTTCCGTGATCCTGACAACAGAGTGTTCGGCGGCGTTTGCGCGGGCGTGGCCGCATATTTCGACCTGGACCTCACTCTGGTCCGCGTGATTACATTCTGCGTCATCGCTTTCGGCGGCGTCGGCTTCTGTCTCTACCTCATTCTCTGGCTCTGCGTTCCTAAAGCCGTCACGGCTGCCGAGAAATGCATGATGCATGGAGAGGAACCGACAGCAGAAAACATGGCTAAATATTCATATTACAGAAAATAATTATGGAAATCAATACTGAAAACGTACGAGCGCAGATGCGCAAGGGCGTGCTGGAGTATTGTATCCTCAGCATTCTCGCCCATAAGGAAGCATACGCTTCTACTATTATCGAGGACCTGAAGGCTGCCAACATGATTGTAGTTGAAGGAACTCTATACCCTCTTCTCATACGTGAGAAGAACCAGGGCCTCCTTACATACCGCTGGGAAGAATCCCCGCAGGGCCCTCCTCGCAAATACTATATGATTACGGACAAGGGGCGCTCGCAGCTCGAAGAGATGGATGCCGCATGGTCGGAGATCATTGAAACCATTAAAATGCTTAGAAAATGAAAGAAGTAGATAATGTCAGCATAGGTGGCTATGCATTCAAGTTGGAGAAAGATGCATCCCAGGCCTTGAACGAATACATCGAAGCCCTTGAGTGCCACTATTCCTCGGAAGACGGCTGCAAGGAAATCATGGAAGGAATCGAAGAGCGGATTGCGGAGCTCTTGCTGGAAAAGACCAGCGGCGGCCACGTAGCCAATCTCGCTACCGTCAACGGTATCATAGATACCATCGGCCGTCCGGAAAAGATTGAGGCGGAGGACGACATTAAAGGGAAGCAATACTCCCGTGGCCGCTCTGCAAAGCTCTTCAGGGACATGGAGAACAAACGTATCGGAGGCGTCTGCAGCGGACTAGCCGCATGGCTCAGTTGCGACGTGACGATAATTCGCCTGATATTTGTCTTGTTCACGGTATTCGGCTTCGCCTTCCGTTTCCATATCGGAGACTGGTCGATCACTACGCCTTTGGTCTATCTGGCTCTCTGGCTGTGCATCCCGCCGGCAAAGACCACTGAGCAGCGCTGGGCAATGAAGGGGGAGAACTATACTGCGGAGGAAATACGCAAGAACGTAGCCACCGGAGCCCGTGAGATGAAGGCCGCTGCCGTCAAGGCTAGTCACTCCAAGGTCGTCAAGAACTCTGAGAGTGGGATCAAGACAGTAATGGGTGTTCTTTTATTATTAATCGCTGTTATTGGAATCATGTGGGGAATTGTATTGTTCTTCGGCCGTCAGGGCTTCCTGTTCTCGCCGTTCTATGACCAGCTCACTCGTGAGCTTTTCAAGGAATTGCCGTCGCTCTCCCTGCTGCTCAATACCCGCTGGATGGGTATCCTTCTTGCAGCCGCGCAGTTCATTCCTTTCATTGCGATCCTGTATATCGCATGCCGTCTGCTCTTCAATTTCAAGAGTCACGGTCCGAATCCGGCAGCGCTGCTGTTCGTGCTCTGGCTCGTGCTCATAGTAGTGATCGCAGTCCTTGTGATCGCCAACCTGCTCTCTTCCGAATTCCTCGACCATGTAGTCTTCTGGACATAGAATCGAAGTTCAAATATATTATGTCACGAGCCCCGGGCAGCTTTTTCAGCTCCCGGGGCTCGGTTATTCAAGCAAATAATGATTATGCTTTAGATGTAGAGATTGACGATAGACTCGTAGAGCTCCTGCTTTCCGCTGGTGCTCTTAGGCTCGCCGTTCTTTCTTGCGAAATCGACAACCTGCTCGAGAGTAAGCTTGCCGTTCTCGAAGTCCTTGCCCATGCCTGAGTCATAAGAAGCGTAACGCTCCTTGACCATTGCAGGAATAGGAGATTTCTCGAGAAGGTCAGCAGCGATGAGGAGAGCGCGTGCCATGACATCCATGCCGGATACATGAGCGATGAAGATATCCTCGAGGTCTGTTGAGTTACGACGGGTCTTGGCGTCGAAGTTGGTACCGCCGACGAGACCGCCGCCCTTGATGATAACCATCATAGCCTGTACGAGCTCATAGAGGTCGATAGGGAACTGGTCGGTATCCCAGCCGTTCTGGTAGTCACCGCGGTTTGCGTCGATGCTTCCGAGCATGCCTGCGTCAACGGCGCACTGGAGCTCGTGCTCGAAGGTGTGGCCCGCGAGAGTAGCGTGGTTAACCTCGATGTTTACCTTGAAGTCCTTGTCAAGACCATGGGCGCGGAGGAAACCTACGACAGTCTCAGTATCGACATCGTACTGGTGCTTCATCGGCTCCATTGGCTTAGGCTCGATAAGGAAGGTACCCTTGAAGCCCTTTGAACGAGCATAGTCGCGTGCCATGGTAAGCATGGTAGCCATGTGCTCTTTCTCTCTCTTCATATCGGTGTTGAGAAGGCTCATGTAACCCTCACGACCGCCCCAGAATACGTAGCAGTCACCACCGAGAGCGATAGTTGCGTCGATAGCGTTCTTGATCTGGAGCATAGCGCGTGCAGCCACGTTGAAGTCAGGGTTGGTAGAAGCGCCGTTCATATATCTCTTGTTGCCGAATACATTGGCTGTTCCCCAGAGGAGCTTGATGCCTGTAGCGGCCATTTTCTCCTTTGCGTAAGCTGTGATAGCCTTCATGTTAGCCTCGTACTCTTCAACAGTGTCAGCCTCGTCGATAAGGTCAACATCGTGGAAGCAGAAATACTCGATACCGAGCTTGCTCATGATCTCGAAACCTGCGTCCATTTTGTTCTTTGCTCTTTCGAGTGCAGTTGCACCTGTGTTCCAAGGGAATTTCTTGGTACCAGGACCGAACTGGTCGCCACCTTCAGCGCAGAGGGTGTGCCACCATGCCATAGCGAACTTGAACCAATCTTTCATTTTCTTTCCGGCTACTACCTGCTCTGGATTGTAGTAGTGGAATGCCATAGGGTTCTTGGACTCCTTTCCTTCAAAGGCGATCTTGCCTATCTCCGGGAAATATTCTTTAACTGCCATTTTGATGTTTGTTTAAAAAGTTTGTTATTAAATTGTTTCTTTCCATTTTGCGAAAGCCTCCTCGAGAGGAGCCTTCCATGTAGCCTCAGGAGCAACCTCGTCAACCTTCTTGAGGGAAGCGAAAGCTTCTTCGGCATTCTTGTAGAAGCCGGCTCCGAGGGCTGCGCCACGTGCGGCTCCGAGCGCTCCGTCAGTATCGAACAGCTCGATGCGGGAATCGCAGAGAGTTGCGAGGGTGCTGCGGAACAGAGGGCTGAGGAACAGGTTAGCCTTTCCAGCCCTGATCACGTCAGGTTTCAGACCGAGATTCTTCATTATGTCGATTCCGTACCTGAACGAGAAGGCGATGCCTTCCTGAGTAGCTCTAAGTATATGAGCCTGAGAATGTCTTACAAGGTCTATGCCGCACATGCGCGCGCCGATATTGCGATTCTCGAGGACTCTTTCGGCTCCGTTTCCGAACGGCAGGATGGTAAGACCGTCGCAGCCTACAGGGGCTGTCATGGCAAGGTCATTCATCTCCGCGTATCCGAGATTCGGAGTTACGTTTCTATGGATCCATGAGTTCAGGATACCTGTACCATTGATGCAGAGGAGAACGCCAAGACGAGGGGCGTCAGCCTTGTTGTTGACATGAAGGAAGGTGTTGACACGGGAAGCCGAGTCAGCCTTAGGCACATCTGTCACTCCATAGACAACGCCGCTGGTACCGCCGGTAGCTGCAATCTCGCCAGGACGGAGAACGTTGAGGGAGAAAGCATTGTTTGGCTGGTCGCCGGCGCGGTATGAGATAGGAGTACCTTCCGGAATGCCGAGAAGGGCGGCTGTAGCCGCATTTGTCTTTGCGGCGACGCCGATAGACGGAGCAATCTCAGGGATGAGGGCTGTATCGATACCGTAGTAAGCTGCGACAAAGTCAGCACGGCGAGCCTCCTTGAAGTCCCAGAGAATCTGCTCTGAAAGACCGGTCTCAGTCGTTGCGACCTCACCTGAAAGCTTATAGGCAACATAGTCGCCCGGAAGCATGAACTTATAGATCTTGGCGTACAGCTCAGGCTGATTACGCTTCACCCATGCGAGTTTGGAAGCGGTAAAGTTGCCCGGGGAATTGAGCAGATGGCTCATGCATTTGTCGTAACCGATGCCCTCGAGGGCTTCAGCTCCTATACCTACGGCGCGTGAGTCGCACCAGATTATTGCATCGCGGAGAGGCTTGATATCCTTGTCGACTGCAACGAGGCCATGCATCTGGTAAGTGATACCGATAGAAGCGACCTTGCTCATGCTGCATTTGCCTGCGATATCCTTTATGCCTTCGCAGATATATTTCCACCACATCTCCGGATCCTGCTCGGCAAAACCTTTCTGCGGTGCCGAGATAGGCATCTCAACCTTAGGGTTGGTTGATGAGGCGAGGCAGACTCCTCCTTCGATATCGAGGAGTGAAACCTTGACTGATGACGATCCTACGTCAATTCCTAATGAGTACATTATCTAAAAGTTATTTGTTATTATATGTCATTATTCTGAAGCCTTGTAGGGATCTATGCCCGCCAGCTCACAAAGGTAAATGTAAATTGCATCGTAAGCCGGCTTCTTGGCGTAATTCTTCCCGCTCCAAAGCAGAGGGTGATTGCTTTCTCCAACCCAGGAGTCTTTATCGTTGAATCCCCAGAACGTGATTCCGCCGCGCTGTGCCTCAGGCACTATCTCTATATACTTCTGGAAGATATATTTGTAAAGTTCAGCCTGCTCTTTCAGTTTTGAGCTGCCAGCCTTGATGTCAAGTTCCGAGATACGCACCAGCTTTCCGGTACCTGTCAGCATCCTGAGCATGTTGTCGATCTTGCTTTCAAGGTTAGGAAGCTGCAGGTCGAGATGCATCTGGGTGCCGACTCCGGTTACGTCAGGGTTGTTCTTGGCGTAGTCGCAGTAAGCGCCGAGTTTTGAATCGCTGTATTCCAGGTTATAGTCATTTATATAAAGTACAGCCTCCTTGCCGTACTTCGCAAGGGCATCTTTGGCATAGGCGAATGCCTTGTCCACGAAATCCTTCTGGCTGCCGAAATACTGTCCCCACAAAAATTTGTGGTATCCCGAGAGGTCTGTATTGCTCTTGTCACGGAAACCGCTCGGATAAGCGTCCGAGAATGTCTCGTTGACCACATCCCAGCCGTATGCGTCGAAATGCTCGATCATGGCATACACCCAGCTCTTGTACGCGAAGCCGATTGCGTCGTCTGCAAGCTCGCCCTCAAGCAAAGAACTGCTGTAGAACTTTCCGACAGGCGCGCTCTGACCGCCGGCCAAGACGACCCTTATGTTATCGATACATGCTCCGGCCGCAGCCTCGAGTGTGAATTCAGCCTCTCCGTCGGCAGCGGCAGTAAAGGAAGTTGAATATTTAGTCCATTTAGAGGTGAGGGAAGCAGTAGTTTCCTGATTCCCTGATGATGCCTTGACTGAACGGTCGGAAGCTTCGCTCATGGCCCAGAACGAGAGTTCATAAGTCTTGCCCTCCGCGAGAGAAACTTTGAATCCGAGACTGGCCTCGGATTCGGCCTTTGCGGCATAATCTCCGGCGAAAACTTCGTAATATGAGCTGGTAAGTCCGAAACCGTTTGCTACATATCCGTCAAGAGTCCCTTCCTCAAAGTTCCAGTTGGCCTGGAGCAGGGAAGAACTGTTGTCCGGACGGGCTTTGCTTATAAGTTTGTCGAGATAATCGTTCTGCTGCTGCGAATGCCAGCCGAGAGTGTGGCCGAAAAGATCGACACCTGCCTTACTTGCGTAAGAGACCATGGCGTCGGCAGTGGAGAAATTGCATTTTCCGTCAGCCCCCACGATGCAGTCATGCTTCATCTCGTTACCGAAAGTCACGCTGCTGAACTCTCTCTCGAGAAGCCCGGCAATCGCCGGATTCTGGCGGTATTCGCCGTATGTCATCGCGACTCCCAGCTTGATCCCCTGTTTCGCGGCAAGTTCCTTCAGGGAGGCTTTCGAATAATCGAGAACCTTCTCCGTCGGAGCAGGGGGCTGTGGCGGAGTCGGAGTCGGTTTCGGCTCGTCCTTTCCGGTCTTGCTGCAGGACCAGATACCTGCCACAAGGGCCGCCATAAGAATCGATGTCAGTACTTTTTTCATCCGTGTCTGAATATTAATTCATTCGTGCCGCGAAGACACTTTTTAATGTGCAAAATTACTAACAATATTACAGTAGACCTTGCTCATACAGTTCATACTCTTTCAGATTTGAGACATTTGAAGGGATTTTTGCAACATTTTGTGTCGATTAGGTAACATTAAAAATTCTTCTATCAAAATCAAAAGAAAAGCCTCCAAAAGATTCCAGATTTAAAAGATTTTATTAAATTTGTAACATTGATCTTGAATTACGCACAAATGAAACACTACAAACTATTCACTTTTCTGTCATTTTTGACACTAGCTACAGTCGGAAATGCACAGATGGCGAGATTTTATACTTCCGAATACGGACTGCCTAACTCTCAGATCAATGACCTTACTCAGGACAGTAAAGGGTTCATATGGGTATCCACCGAGAACGGACTCGCCAGATTCGACGGCCGAAGCTTTACCACATTCCGTTTCGATCCATCGCGCACTGACGCCCTCGCCAGCAACCTCGTGATGACCATCAAAGAGGACAGCCACGGAGTATTCTGGACTGGAACCTCCGCAGGCCTCCAGGTCTTCGATCCGGACTACAACACATTCAGCAAATTTGATCTCGGCGACCTCTCCGTCCCGAACTCTTCGCAATATGTTACAGGAATCATAGAAGTCCCGACCGTGACCGGCTCGGAAATCTGGGTCTCCACATCGCAGCACGGAGTCTACGTGATCGATGCCAAGACGCATAAACTCGTATCCGAGAAGCGAAATACTCTCAACTCGAACCTTCCTACGACATATATCAACGGCATTTTTCTCGATTCTTCTGGAAGAGTATGGATGTCGAACGAGGACGTAGGCGGCATTTTTGTCGTCGACAGCCGGACCGGAGTGCTCCTTTCGGACACTTTCTGGACTCCTGAGACCTCGTCTCTCTCCAAAATCGTAGTAGCCCAGGATTATGCCGAGGATCCCAGCACAGGTAATATTATTATAGGTACATTCAACTGCGGAATCCTGATCTTCGATGCCGAGACCGGCAAGATCCGGGCATCGAAAGACCGCTACGCCTCGACCTGCCGTGTCCAGTGCCTACTGCGAGACAGCTCTATCCAGCGCGCCGGAGACCATTCTTTCCTCGTCGGAGTAGAAAACCGCGGCATCCTTGTATATGATCTCGAGACCGATACCAGCCACAGCCTCAGTCTCGCCAATATCCCGTACGACATCTCTACCTGGAAAGTGCATGCCCTCTTTGAGGACGTCCAGGGGAATATATGGGTAGGCGCCTTCCAAACCGGACTCATGGTGATCCCTAAATCCATGTACGGTTTCGAGTATGTCTCCACCAGCACCGACTCCCGTTTCGGCGGCAACAGCTCTTGCGTGACTTCGGTGCTCCGCGACCCTTACAACGGCGACCTCTGGGTCGGCACTGATGGCGGCGGCATAGTCCAGATTACTCCTGACGGCCGGAAATACAGCTACACGGCTGCCAACTCCGCCCTGAGCAACAACTCGGTCATGTCTCTGGCCATGGACAACAGCGGCACTCTCTGGATCGCCACTTATCTCGACGGCCTCTTCGTCCGTCCACGCGGCGGCGAAATCCACAGGGCGACCAATGCGAACCATCTCGGCTCGGTGCGTACCGAGAGCCTCGCCTATGATTCCAGGAACAACGTCCTCTACGTCGGTACCCATGGCAACGGCTTCAGCATAATCGACCCGACCGACGGTCGCGTCATCCGGACAATCTCCGAAATCATGAACAAATGGGTCAGCGCCCTGTTCATAGACAGCGACGGCATGCTCTGGGTGGGAACATACAACGGCCTGCTCTGCTACAACAGCAACGTCGGCCAGCTGATCAGCTACAACGTCGGTCCGGCAGGAGTCCGCGCCCGCATCTACTGCTTCTGCGAAGGCACCGGCGGAGTCATGTGGATAGGCACCGGCGAGGGACTGATCTATTTCGACCGCGCCCGCAACGACCTGCGCCTCTATACCGAGACCGAAGGCCTATCCAACAACGTCGTCAACGCCATCAGGGAAAGTTCTGACGGAAATCTCTGGATCTCGACCTCATACGGCCTCTCCCGCCTGATCCCGTCCTCCGGAAGATTCACCCGCTATTTCTCATACGACGGCCTCCAGGAGAACGAATTCCACCACGGGGCATCCTTCGTAGACGAAGACGGCAAGATCTATTTCGGCGGCATCAACGGAATCACCGCCTTCTACCCTAAGATGGTCGACCAGAAGGCTCATGACCTCCCGCCTCTCTATTTCACCAGCCTCACGGCGATGAACAAAGAGATCGAGTTCGATGCGTCGGCAGAGCATAATATCCTCGACAAGCATATCACCGAAGCCACCAGCATAACCCTTCCGTACCGTACCAACACCTTCTCCCTCGGATTCGCCGTCCTCGAGTACACCAACCCGCGCAAGGTGCAGTACATGTATAAGCTGAACCACTCCGACCCGGAATGGCACCACACTTCGCAGGCCAATGCACTGGCTACATATACCAATCTCCCGAGCGGACGCTACGAGCTTCAGGTCCGTGCCTACCTCGAAGACGAGGAGGACGAATTCTCCACAAGGAGCATAAAAATCAGGATTCTGCCGCCGTGGTACGAGACCTTCTGGGCCTATCTGCTCTATATACTGCTGCTTCTGTCGGGCTTCTATCTGATCCACAGGCTGGTCGTCGCCCGCCGCAAGCGCATCCATGAAAAAGAACAGTCCGAGATCCGCGACCTCAAGCTTCAGATGTTCACCAACATCTCGCATGAAATCCGTTCTCCGCTTACTCTGGTGATGTCTCCGCTTAAGAAAATGCGCGAGTCCGAGACGGATCCGAAACAGAAGTCGCTCTACAACCTGATGTACCGCAACTCCCTGCGAATCCTGCGCATCGTCAACCAGCTTATGGACATACGAAAGATCGACGACGGGCAGATGCAGATGCACTTCCTCGAGACAGACATAATCTACTTCATCAAGGAGATCATGCACTCCTTCGACAACCTGGCGATGACGCGCAATATCGACTATTCGATAACCTCGTCCACCGATGTGCTCAACCTTTGGGTCGACCAGGGCAACTTCGACAAGATTATCTTCAACATAATCTCCAACGCCTTCAAATACACAAAGGACGGAGGCAAGATCGAGGTGATCGTGTCGGATACAGTCCGCAACAACGGCGAGCTCCCGTCCAACATCGCCGAGTTCGTCAAGATCCGGATTACCAATACCGACAGCCATATCGATGAAAAGAACCTGGAAAGAGTCTTCGAGCGATTCTTCCAGTCCGACGTCCTCGACGCAAAGGGCGGTTCCGGAGTGGGCCTCAGCCTGGCGAAGATGCTCATAGACCTGCACCACGGCAAGATCAGCGCCTCCAACACCGAAACCGGCGTCTGCTTCACGGTTCTTCTCCCGGCCGGCAAGGACCATCTCTCCGCCGAGGAGCTTAGTCTGACGTCTCATCATAAAGACCTCTATACCAAGCAGATGAATATCGAGGAATTTACCGATACTACCGAAGATATAAGCTACCACAGCGAGACGGAAAGTCTGGACAAGGCAGTCAAGTCCCGCAAGACAATCATAATCGTCGACGACGATGACGAGCTCCGCGACTATCTGCGCATGGAACTGCGGGGCCAGTACAACGTCCAGGCCTATGCCAACGGCCGCTCCGCCTGGGGCGAGATCTCGACGACAGTCCCTGACGTTGTCATTACCGACCTTCTCATGGAACCGATGGACGGCGAGGAACTGTGTACTAAGATCAAGCATAATCCTGGCACTAATCATATTCCGGTGATCATACTTACGTCGCAGAACGACGAGGCCAGCGTCCAGCGCTGTCTGGACTGCGGAGCCGACCGCTTCTTCACCAAACCGATATCTATGGACCTGCTCCGGAGCGCTATCGCAAATGCTATCTCCAACAGCGATACAATCCGCAGCAAATACTCCAACGAGGTCGACTACAAGTATGATGAACTCAAGGTCAACTCATCGAAATCCCTTGTGGAGCGCGTGATCGAGGCGATCAAGACGAATATCGACAAGCCGGAATTCGGAGTCGAGGACCTCAGCCGCGAAATCGGCATGAGCCGCGTCCATATGAACAGAAAACTGAAAGAAGCGATAGGGCAGTCGCCAAGCGGGCTGATCCGTTCGATCCGCCTGAAGCAGGCCGCCTATCTGCTTATCAATGATAAGGTTAATATTTCCGAGGTGGCCTATCGTGTGGGCTTCTCGACGCACTCATATTTCTCGAGCTCCTTCCGTGATTATTTCGGAATGACTCCGAAAGAGTTTGTCGACAAGTACCAGGATTGCCACGACGAGGAGACGCTCAAGAAGCTTTTCCAATAGAATCAACTAAACACAACAATAGATCATGGAAAAAACATGGAGATGGTTCGGCAAGAAAGACAAGATAACTCTTGCCCAGCTTAGGCAAATCGGAGTGGAGGGTATCGTCACCGCCCTTCACGACGTGCCTCTAGGTGAAGTATGGACACGGGAGAAGATCCGTGACCTCCGCGAGTATATCGAGAGTTTCGGAATGCGCTGGAGCGTAGTGGAGTCCCTTCCGGTAGTGGAAACAATTAAATATGGCGGTCCGGACAGAGACCACCAGATTGAGGTCTATAAGGAAAGTCTGCGTAATCTTGCGGCAGAAGGCATCCACTGCATCTGCTACAACTTCATGCCTGTACTCGACTGGGCCCGTACAGACCTGCAGCACAGCAATCCAAACGGCGCCACAAACCTCTATTTCAATTATGCAGAATTTGCATACTTCGATATTTATATCCTGAAGCGTGCACGTGCACGGGAAGAATGGGCGCAGTTCCGCTTCCCTGAAGGGGTGGGCGAGGGCCGTAACGTACTTGCAGAGGCCGACGAACTTGCCAAGAACATGACTCCGGAGAAGGAGCATCAGCTCGTCGAGACGATCATCATCAAGACCCAGGGCTTCGTTTCAGGCAACTTCAGCGAGAACGACGAGGCTCCGATCCAGAAGTTCCGCGACTTCCTCGAGCTCTACAAAGGCATCGACAAGGCGCAGCTCCGCGCCAACATGAAATACTTCCTCGAAGCTATCATGCCGGTCTGCGACGAATGCGACATGAACATGTGCGTGCATCCTGACGATCCGCCTATCGAGGTCCTCGGACTTCCGCGCATCGTCCGCACCGAGGAGGACATCAAATGGTTCCTCGACGCCGTTCCGAACAAGCATAACGGCCTGACCTTCTGCGCCGGCTCGCTCTCCGCAGGGGCCTATAACAATGTGGTCGATCTCGCGAAGAAGTTCGCTTCCAGGACTCATTTTGTCCATCTCCGCAGCTGCCACATATTCCCTAACGGCGACTTTACCGAGGCGTCCCATCTCGGCGGCCGCGCAGACCTGATCGAGCTAGTGCGCATTTTCGAGAAAGAGAATCCGAATCTCCCGATGCGCGTTGACCATGGTCTGACTTTCACCGACAAGCCGGGCGGCATCTTCGACGAGCAGAGCCATGGCCACAATGCCGGCTACACCCTTCTCGGACGTATGTTCGCAATGGGTCAGGTGCAGGGAATAATCGCCACTGTCGACCGTGAGCTGGGTATCGAGTACAAACAACCGGGATTTTTCGACTAATAGATTTAAAGCATATTATGAAACTTAACGATATACTGGGCGGGCAGTTCAATCCCGCAGAGTGGGAGGCCAAGGGCTACCAGCTTCCTAAGTTCGATATAAAGGCAGTCCGTGAAAAGACTGCAAAAGAGCCTACATGGGTCCACTTCGGCGGCGGGAATATCTTCCGTGCCTTTCCGGCAGCCATACTTAACGATGCCCTCAATACTGGGAAATATGACAGGGGAGTGATTGTCGCCGAGACTTTCGATTTCGAGGTGATTGACAAGGCCTATACCCCTTATAATAATCTGTCGCTTCTGGTCAGCCTCCAGTCCACCGGAACCATCGAGAAGAAGGTCATCGCTTCGGTCACAGAGGCCCTGAAGGCCGATCCTCAGTTCAAGGACTGGGACCGTCTCGTCGAGATTTTCCGCAATCCGAGCCTCCAGATGATCTCATTTACGATTACCGAGAAAGGATATTCGTTCAACGAGGCGGATCTGGCCCGCGGACTTAAGCCTGTCTTCGCAATGGGTAAGGTATGCTCTCTGCTCTATGAGCGCTGGCAGGCCGGAAAGCTTCCTCTGACCGTACAGTCGATGGACAACTGTTCCCACAATGGAGACAAAGTCAAGGCAGGAGTCTTCGCATACGCTGAAAGATGGGTAAAAGACGGTCTCGTGCCGGCAGAATTCCTGACATATCTGAAAGATGAGTCCAAGATTACGTTCCCATGGTCGATGATCGACAAGATTACTCCGCGGCCTCATGAAAAAGTCAAGGAGATGCTCGCCCAGGACGGATTCGAGGACAACAATTATATCGAGACCGAGAAACATACATTCACCGCGCCGTTCGTCAACTCCGAGGAGGTGCAGTATCTCGTAATCGAGGACAGCTACACCAACGGCCGTCCGCCGCTTGATCTCGGAGGCGCCCTCTATACGACCAGAGAGATCGTGGACAAGGTCGAGACCATGAAAGTCACCACCTGTCTCAACCCTCTGCACACTGCCATGGCCCTCTACGGATGTATGCTCGGCTATACTCTCATCAGCGCCGAGATGGCTGACGAAGATATCCGCGCCTTTATCCAGAAGATCGGTTATATCGAGGCCATGCCGGTAGTAGTGGATCCGGGCGTGCTGAACCCATACGAATTCATCGGCGCCGTGATCAACCGTCGTCTCCCTAATCCGTTCATGCCTGACGCTCCTCAGCGTATTGCCTGCGACACATCCCAGAAACTTCCTATCCGTTTCGGAGAGACTCTCAAGAAGTACGTCGCACGGGGGCTCGACAAGTCTAATCTCGTGCTTATTCCGCTTACTCTCGCCGGATACGCGCGTTATCTTAAAGGTATAAAGGATGACGGTACTCCATTCGAGCCTTCTCCTGACCCGCTTCTCGAAGAACTGCAGGCAATCGTAGCTCCTCTCGAGATCGGAAAACCTGACCAGGACTGGAGCCCTCTCCGCAAGCTTTATAGCCGCAAGGATATATTTGCAGTCGACCTTTATGAGATCGGTCTCGGCGAGCAGATCGAGGGGTACGTAAAGGAACTCTTCGCCGGTCCTGGCGCAGTCCGCAAGACTCTCCATAAATACGTGACAAAGAGGTAATACTGATACTTTATATGTAATGGATGCCGGAAACAAACCGGCATCCATTGTTTTTATCCAAAAGTTGCATTTCTGACAAAAAATGTAACAACAACGACAACAATGTTCTAAAATTTCAAGAGACTGAAACAATGTTACACGTTTATGGTATATAAAATTGATACCTTTGTATCGGGAAATAATGCTAAAACCTACGTTATGAAGTATAGATCCGCATACTTGATTATAGCCGCCGCAATTATCGCGGCAGCAGCCTTGACCGGCTGCCGGAAAGAGGCGAACGTATGCCCTGCGACAATCTTTGGAGATTCGATGGTACTCCAGCGCGACGTTCCCGTCCCTATATGGGGTACTGCCCGTCCCGGAGCCAAAGTGAGATTCTCCCTTGTATCCGCAGACAGCCAGAAAGACTATGAAACCAGAGCCGATTCGGAAGGAAAATGGAAAGTCCTTATGGACGCCCGTCCTGCCGGCGGTCCGTATGAACTCAGATTCGAAGAATTCACCATCAGCGACGTCCTTTACGGAGATGTATATATAGGTTCCGGCCAGTCAAACATGGAACTTCCGGTAAGAAGATGCATGGACGCGGTAGCCGCTGATGTCAAGGGATACTCCAATAACAATATAAGATATATCAAGGTCCCTCTCTCATACGAATTCAAGGGACCGGCAGAGGATCTCCGCTACGCCAATTGGGAAGTCGCATCTTCCGACAGCGCAGTTACCGAATGGGGAGCTGTCCTCTACTTTACGGCTCGTTATCTTCAGGCTGCGACCGGTGTTCCTGTCGGAATGATCAATTCATCCGTCGGCGGCTCTCCGATCGAGGCCTGGATAGGCGAGCAGTGCCTTCCGGGATATGCTCTCGAAGAACTGAAGTTCTATAAGGACGAGCATAATCTCGACAGCATCAAGAATTTCAACGCAAACCTCTATACCGAGTGGCAGGCGGCTCACAACGCCCTTCCGGCCAACACTGAGGCGAAATGGGAGGACGTGGACATATTCACCGTGGACTGGGCTGAAGACGAGAAAGGCCAGGCAATCTGCGGAAGCCACTTCTTCACCAGGACTGTCGACTTGACGGAGGAAGAGGCGGAAGGAGATGCGATACTCCATCTCGGAGCTATCGTCGACGCTGACTCAGTCTTCGTCAACGGCACATTTGTCGGCAATACTACCTACATGTACCCTCCGCGCAACTACAAAGTGCCTGCAGGTGTACTCAAGGCCGGCTCGAACGAAATTGAAATACATCTCTACTCATATGGCAATGTCCCGGCATTCGTTCCGGGCAAGCGCTACTCCCTTGAAACGGGGGCTGCTGAAAAGAGCCTCCTGAAGGGATGGCGTCACAAGGCAGGAAGGCGCATGCCTCCAAGACCTGGCGAAGTGTTCCTGCAGTACAAGTCCGCAGGACTTTTCAACGCCATGATCGCTCCAATCAAGGAATTCCCGACGAGCGGAGTTATCTGGTACCAGGGCGAAAGCAACTGCTTCAACGCTGCCGACTACGGCAACCTTCTCGAGACGATGATTACCGAGTGGAGAAGTGAAATGGGAAATCCTACGCTCAAATTCTATATAATAGAACTCGCGGCATTCGAGCATTCCGAACTTACCGACAACGACTTCGGCTGGAACAGGGTGCAGAAGGAGCAGAAGAGGACCGCGGAGCGCATGGACGGAGTATATCTCGTTCCTAACGGCGATCTCGGCGAGTGGAACGATATCCATCCTCAGGATAAAAAGACAGTTGGACTTAGAACATCTAACACAATACTCGATAGTAATAAATAGTATAACTAATTAAAGCTTTTTTATGGCAAACAACGAATCCAAAGGATTTTACAAGTTGAACTGGGCGCAGCGTATCGGCTTCGGGTCGGGAGACCTGGCGCAGAATCTGATTTTCCAGACTGTCGCATGCTACCTGATGCTTTATCTTACCACGGTTCTGAAGATTAATCCGGCCTTTGTAAGCGGACTGATTCTTTCTGTCCGTCTCATTGACTGTTTCTGGAGCCCGATCGTAGGACGATATATCGACAACAGGAATCCTAAACTTGGCAAATACCGCTCATACCTTCTTTACGGCGGAATTCCTCTTACTATCGCAGCATGTCTGTTGATGCTTCCTCAGGCCGCAGCATGGTCGATGACCATGAAGATCATATATGCTACTGTCAGCTACACCCTGCTCAGCATGATATATTCAGTCGTAAACATTCCTTACGGCTCGATCATGGCAAGTATGACCCGCGACAACGACGAAGTCCTCATACTTACTTCAACCCGAATGGTCTGCGCCAACATCGGCCAGATCGTAGTACAGGCCGGTTTCCCTATCGGACTCGCCATGGTTGCCCATACTGCAATCGACTGGAACCAGGCTATTTTCATGGCCATCGGTACAATCCCTGCATTTGTCATCCTTCCTTCCTTGCCTGTGCTCAAGAGATGGCTCGGAAAGAAAGGCCTTTATTATATGCTTCTTTCCATCGGCTTCGTCGGATTCGCCGCCCTGTATGTGATCGGCAAGTTCTTTGACGTCGAAAGCAACAATACCCTCGTCCAGACCGCCAAGGTGATGACCGGTGTCGGACTTCTCGTAGGTTCTCTTATGTGGGCCCTCGTCCCTGAAGTGATCACGGAAGCCGAGTTCCGTACCGGCAACAGACCTGCCGCTACTGTCAATGCCCTCGCGGGTGTTGCATTCAAGGCTGGCTTCTCCATCGCCGGCTGGATCACCCCTCTTGTCATGGGAATGATCGGCTTCAACCTCGCCAGCGAGCAGTCCGCCCTTCCTACGGCGCCTAAGGCATGGTTTACTGTGACATGTATTTTCGCCATAGTCGGATTCGTCCTCCTTACCCTCTGCTTCCTCGGCAGCAAGGAGAATATCACGACAACTCCGGAAAAGCCGGTTTCGTTTGGCGAAATGTGGAAGGAATTCAAGGCCAACAAGTGCCTTCAGCTTGTGCTCGGCATCTTTGTAGTAGTGTTCCTCGCTTCCTTCATAAGCGCTCCGGTCAATGCTTACTACGTCAAGCTCAATGAGTATTCAACAACAGCCCAGAACGCCATTCTCTGGTTTACCTGCATAATTCCGGCAATCCTTCTCATAATTGTCGGATACCTCATCTACAAGTATCCTCTTACCGACGAGAAGCTTGACGAGATGAGCAGAAAGATTGAAGAAAAGAACTAAACTTATAATAGATGAAGAACGCATACATCATAATCGCAGCCCTCGCAGTTGCAGCATGCGCCCCTAAGGCCCCTCTAGGACTTAAGGACGTCCTCGGGGACAAGTTCCTTGTCGGAACGGCTCTCAACGAGCAGCAGATCCGTCACCAGGATCCGAAGGCGGACTCTATCGTAGCCCTGCACTTCAATGCCATCGTCCCGGAGAACTGCATGAAGCACGCGGAACTGCACCCGAAAGAAGATGAATACAACTTCGAGCTTGCAGACAAGTTCGTGGAGTACGGCGAAGCAGCCGGTCTTACAATGACAGGCCACTGCCTCGTATGGCATTCCCAGACGGGACGCTGGATGTTCTTCGATGATAAGGGAGAACTCGCATCCCCTGAACTTCTCAAGCAGAGGATGAAAGACCATATCACTACAGTGATGACCCGTTATAAGGGTAAGCTCAAAGGCTGGGACGTCGTCAATGAAGCTATCATGGAAGACGGCTCATACCGCAAGAGCCTTTACTACCAGATCCTCGGAGAGGAATTCATTCCGTGGGCCTTCCAGTGCGCCCATGAGGCCGACCCTGATGCCGAGCTCTACTACAATGACTATGGCATGAACCTCGAAGGCCGTCGCAATGGTGTCGTACGCCTTATCCGCCAGCTCAAGGAGAGAGGCCTCCGCATCGATGCTGTCGGCATGCAGGGCCATATGGGCATGGACTATCCGACTGTCGACGAATTCCGCGCCTCCATGGACGCGTTCATCGCCGAGGGTGTCGATGTCATGATCACGGAGTGGGACATGAGCGCGAACCCGACCGAGACCCAGTCTGCAGATGTCGGCGAAACCCAGCGCCTCCGCATGAGCATGTGGACTGCTGCGCCTGAGGAGAGAGAGGCTATCCGCCAGGAGCTCCTCGCAAGGCTCTGCCCTTATTCCGACGGTCTTCCTGAGGATGTGTCCGCTGAGTGGAACGCCCGCATGAGAGCATTTACCGATCTCTTCATCGAGTATGCCGACCATATTACTCGCGTGACCGCGTGGGGTATCACCGACGCTACTTCGTGGAAGAACGGATTCGTAGTGCCGGGAGGAACCGACTACCCGCTCCTCTTCGACCGCGAATATAATGCAAAACCTTTTGTCAATCAGTTAATTGAAGATTATAAATAATATGGCAACTAAAACCCCTAAAAGATACCTTCTTCCATCCGATTACATGGCTGACCCGTCAGTCCATGTGTTTGATGGAAAACTCTACATCTACCCATCCCACGACTGGGAGTCCGGAATCCCTGAGGACGACTTCGGCAGCCACTTCGCAATGAAGGACTACCATGTCCTCTCGCTGGAAGGCAAGGATCCGATGACTTCGCCGGTAAAGGATCATGGTGTCGCTCTCAAGATCGAGGACATCAAATGGGCCGGCCGCCAGTTGTGGGACTGCGATGTAGCCCGCAAGAACGGTAAATACTACCTCTATTTCCCGCTCAAGGACAAGACCGACATCTTCCGTTTCGGCGTCGCTGTCAGCGATTCTCCGACCGGACCGTTCGTGCCTCAGCCTGACCCGATGCGCGGTAGCTATTCTATCGACGTCTGCGTTTTCGAGGAGAATGGAGAGTATTATTTCTACTTCGGAGGTATATGGGGCGGCCAGCTCCAGCGTTACCGTGACAACAAGGCCCTCGATACAGGCAGTACGTTCCCTGCCGATGACGAGCCTGCAATCCCTCCGAGAGTAGCCCGTCTTTCAGACGACATGCTCCAGTTTGCGGAGGAGCCTAAGCCGATCGTCATCCTCGACGAAAACGGCAAGCCTCTCACTGCAGGCGACAACCACCGTCGTTTCTTCGAGGCCAGCTGGATGCATAAATACAATGGAAAATATTACTACAGCTACTCTACAGGCGATACACATCATCTCTGCTACGCAGTAGGCGACAGCCCATACGGACCATTCACCTACAAGGGCGAGATCCTGACTCCTGTAGTCGGCTGGACTACCCACCACAGTATTGTGGAGTATAATGGCAAATGGTGGCTCTTCCACCATGATTCTGTCCCTTCAGGCGCCCGTACATGGCTCCGCAGCCTCAAGGTCTGCGAGCTCAAGTATGATGCCGAGGGCAATATCCAGACAATTGAAGGTCTGGATGATTAAATAAATTTGGCGGTTTAGTTAGTTTTTATATATTAGTTATCCGTGTGCAACTTTAAGTTGTTAAAAGTGTTAGTGTTAGTGTCGGTTATCGTCACGGGTTGTGCCCGCGGACACGATAACCTATGGTTGGATGGACAGGTTCCGCGTGATGCGGCGCCTGCCTATTCCTACCGTATTCTAAACCACTGGGACAACCTTGACGATACTGTTGAACGCGGGTACGCGGGCCACTCCATCTGGGGATGGACCTCGGGCGAACTGCCAGTCGAAAGAATCTCCGAATATGGTGCGCTCAACCAGAAAATCGGAATCAACGGAATAGTACTTAACAATGTCAATGCCTCTCCCGCAATCCTGGACCACGAGCATCTCGTGCGTGTAGGGAAGATCGCCGACATTCTCCGGCATTACGGGATCAAGGTTTATCTATCCGTCAACTTCGCTTCTCCTATGCATGTAGGCTCCGGAGCTGACAGCACAATCCTATCTACAGCCGATCCTCTGGACAAGGCGGTGAAGAAATGGTGGAACGACAAGACAGACGAAATCTACGGACTTATCCCCGACTTCGGAGGTTTCCTTGTCAAGGCCTCGAGTGAAGGCCAGCCGGGCCCCCAGGACTTCGGACGTACCCATGTGGACGGCGCCAATATGCTTGCAAATGCTCTCGTGGACCACGGGGGCATAGTTATGTGGCGCGCTTTTGTCTATAGCGCCGGAAGCCCGGATCGGGCGATGCAAGCTTACGACGAATTCATGCCCCTCGACGGCAAATTCGCCGACAATGTTGCCATTCAAGTCAAGAATGGCCCTATCGATTTCCAGCCCCGGGAGCCTTACAGCCCTTTGTTCGGTGCCATGCGCCGTACCTCTCTCGCTCCGGAGCTGCAGATAACCCAGGAGTACCTCGGGCAGGGAAACCATTCGGTCTTCCTCGCGCCTATGTGGAAGGAATTCCTGGATTCGGACACGTATCGTGACGGTCCGGGCTCGCTGGTCTCCCGTGTGTCGGGTCCGATCATCGCCGGAGTCGCCAATGTTGGCCAGGATGAGAACTGGTGCGGAAATATCTTCGCCCAGGCTAACTGGTACGCTTTCGGCCGGCTTGCGTGGGATCCATCCCTCAGTTCCGCCCAGATTGCGGACGAGTGGATCCGGCTGACCTTCCCGCGTCCTTTTTTCGTGTCCAGACGCAGGTTCACCGAAAAGTTCGTCGAGCCTGTCAAAGCGATGATGCTCTCCTCCTGGGAGACATGTGTCGATTACATGATGCCGCTGGGGCTGCATCACATCTTTGCCTGGGAGCACCATTATGGTCCGGAACCATGGTGCGACATTCCTGGCGCCCGTCCTGACTGGCTGCCGTCCTACTATCATCGTGCCGATACCATCGGCCTCGGTTTCGACAGGACGGTCGACGGTTCTGCCGCCGTGTTGCAGTACAATGATCCTTTCTGTACCCGCATTGATGATATCAGGACGTGCCCTGAGAAGTATCTTCTCTGGTTCCACCATGTTCCGTGGGACCACAAGATGCGCAGCGGAAACACCCTTTGGGACGAGCTCTGCTACCGTTATGACCGCGGCGTAAAGGCGACGCGCGCCAATGTCGAGCTCTGGGAATCCCTTCGCATGTATGTGGACCGTGACCGCTGGAAGTCCATCCACGAAAAGCTGCAGATCCAGGCCGCCGACGCCGCCTGGTGGCGCGACGCCTGCCTCCAGTACTTCGCCCAGTTCTCCCGCCGCCCATACCCGTCCGGCATCGAACAGCCCGTCATCCCCCTCGACTCCCTCCAGCGCATCCATCTCCCCATGACCTACCACAACTAGGTCTTTTCCCGGCAGAACAGTTCCTCCGATCCCACCGCTGTCGCCTCTTCCTTATCCCTTTCCAGTGCTGAGGGTGCAGCAAAACAGTGCTGAGGGTGCAGCGCAATGCCCTGCACGCATCTCTGTGGCACATCCTTGCCCCCTCGCCGGCCAAAATACCGGGTTGAGGGTGCAGCGCATTGCCCTGCACGCATCTCTGTGGCACATCCTTGCCCCCTCAGCTGCCGAAATACTGGGTTGAGGTGCCGTGCTGCCAGGGTTGAGGGTGCAGCGACATGCCCTGCACGCACCTCTGTGGCACAACCTTGCCCCCTCACCGGCCGAAATCCCGGGTTGAGGGTGCAGCACAATACCTTGCAGCCCTCTCTGTGGCACTTCCTTGCCCCCTCACCTGCCGAAATACCGGGTTGAGGTGCTGTGCTGCCAGTGTTGAGGGTGCAGCGACATGCCCTGCACGTACCTCAGTGGCACATCCTCGCCCCCTCAGTTGCCGAAATACTGGGTTGAGGTGCTGTGCTGCCAGTGCTGAGGGTGCAGCGACATGCCCTGCACGCATCTCTGTGGCACATCCTTGCCCCCTCAGCTGCCGAAATACAGGGTTGAGGGTGCAGCATAATGCCCTGCACGTACCTATGTGGTACATCCTTGCCCCTCAGCGGCCGAAAAACCGGGTTGAGGGTGCAGCACAATGCCCTGCACGCACTTCTGCGGCACATCCTTGCCCCCTCACCGGCCGAAATACCGGGTTGAGGGTGCAGCATAATGCCCTGTAGGTACCTCTGTGGCACTTCCTTGCCCCCTCAGCTGCCGAAATACAGGGTTGAGGGTGCAGCGCAATGCCCTGCACGCATCTCTGTGGCACATCCTTGCCCCCTCAGCTGTCGAAATACTGGGTCGAGGGTGCAGCACAATACCCTGCACGCACCTCCGTGGCACATCCTTGCCCCCTCAGCGCCCGAAAAACAGGGTTGAGGGTGCAGCGGCATGCCTTGCACGCACTTCTGTGGCACTTCCTTGCCCCCTCAGCTGTCGAAATACTGTGTTGAGGGTGCAGCCGCATGCCCTGCAGGTACCTCTGTGGCACTTCCTTGCCCCCTCACCGGCCAAAATACTGGGTTGAGGGTGCAGCACAATGCCCTGCACGCATCTCTGCGGCACATCCTTGCCCCCTCAGCAGTAAACTTTGCAGATTAAAAATCATAAAAATCTTTTTAAAAATCGTGTTTAAATTATTTCACCCTGTATTTTGAAAACTATATCCGATTATATTTATGGGAAAAAAAGATGGATAGATATTATCATATTTCCATGAACGCCCTTGATAAGGGGCTTATTTTCAAATCAAAGGAAGATTTTCGGTATGGGGTGAATACTATTGCTCTTGTTAAGCAGAAATATCCTGTCCGGATTCTGTGCTACTGCCTGATGAATAACCATATGCATATTCTTTTGGCAGGGTCATATGATGACTGCAACAATTATTTTGTTACTATCGTAAGGCGTCTTGTCCGCAGATTTCCTGATCTGCCGCTCTCATATGGAGGGAAACAGATAGTTCCGATTGCGGATCTTCGTCAGCTCAGGAATGTCATCGTGTATATTCTGCGAAATCCTCTTAAAGCAAAGATTGATTCTCCGATGGAATATCCGTGGAGTTCTGCGGATGTGTTTAATCATCATGGGAATCATTTGCCGGATGTCCGTAAAATAGGAGATCTGAAATACCGGGAGTATCGGAAACTATTCCATACTCATATTCTGCTTCCGGATAGTTATGAGTACGTTGATGGAATGATCCTGAATAGTTCATTTGTTGATTATCAGACAGTTGTCTCGAAATTTAATGGCAATATAGATTTTTTCTATATGTTGCATCGTGATTCTACTGAACAGGAAGTGGAGGTGGATTCCGGGATTGCGTCCAGGATCGAATATTCGGATCGGGACATTCTGGTTAGGATGAAGGATATTCTTCGCCGGAATTTTAATGTCGATTCATTGGAAAGTCTTGGTTCGGAGGATCTGCTGAGTTTAGCGGCTATTTTGCGGAAGAAGTTCTTCATCAATGCTTCGCAAATGAGTCGTATTCTTGGCATCGATAAAACAATCGCAGAAAAACTCTATTGATTCTCCAGTTGAGGGTGCAGGAGTATGGGTTGCAGTGGGTTCTGCGGCATGTGCTTGCCCCCTCAGCTGCCGGAATACTGGGTTGAGGGTGCAGCGGCATGCCCTGCACGCACCTCAGGGGCACTTCCTTGCCCCCTCAGCGCCCGAAAAACTGGGTTGAGGGTGCAGCCGCATGCCCTGCAGGCACCTCTGTGGCACATCCTTGCCCCCTCAGCTGCCGAAAAACAGGGTTGAGGGTGCAGCGACATGCCCTGCACGTACCTCTGTGGCACATCCTTGCCCCCTCGCCGGCCGAAATACCGGGTTGAGGGTGCAGCATAATGCCCTGCGCGCATCTCTGTGGCACATCCTTGCCCCCTCAGCTGCCGAAATACTGGGTTGAGGGTGCGGCACAATGCCCTGCACGCACCTCTGTGGCACTTCCTTGCTCCCTCAGCTGTCGAAATACTGGGTTGAGGGTGCGGCACAATGCCCTGCAGGTACCTCTGCGGCACATCCTTGCCCCCTCAGCTGCTGAAATACCGGGTTGAGGGTGCGGCACAATGCCTTGCACGCATCTCTGTGGGACATTCTTGCCCCCTCAGCGGCCGAAATACTGGGTTGAGGGTGCAGCACTATGCCCTGCAGCCCTCTCAGTGGCACATCCTTGCCCCCTCAGCAGGAAAAAACGAACGGAGATGATAACGTATATAAACAGGGAGGATCCTCCAGGAACGGAAAAAGTATATCAGTAGGGGAAATCCGCCAGAAATGGAAAAAAGTATATAAATAGGAAAAAACGACCAGAGATGATAACGTATATAAACAGGGAGGATCCTCCAGGAACGGAAAAAGTAAATCAATAGGTAGAATCCACCAGAAATGATAAAGTGGATCAGTCGATAAATTCCATTGGAAATAATATAAATAGATAATAAAGTATATAAAAATAATACATTAACCATCAAAGCTGCAGTTAATGTATTAAAAACGCATATATAACACGGCGCCTCCCTAGAACCCGCCGTCGTGCAGATTCTGCGAAATGTCCGAGGTGATCCGGCGGATATTCGCCTGCCGGATCCCGACCGAAGAAGCGACCGAGGCGAAGTCAAGCACTGCGTCCCGTACTTCCTGCAGAATCTCCCCCGGCCGGAGGATGCCCTGCTCTGAAGCGACCGACAGAAGATCCTCCCGGGTGATCCCGGCACGCTTCCCTGCGACAGTCATCTGGTGGGCATAGGCAAACTGTCCCTCCGGGTTATAGCTGTATAGCATATCATAGGCAGGGGAGAGCGACCACCGGCCCGACCGGTCCATCAGAAACGAAATATTCTTCGTATGGTCGTCCATGTTCATGCACATGACATTGAACGCCATTCTCCGGAACATCTCCTGCATCTCCTCGTACGACAAGCCCAGCCGTCGCATGACCTCGAAAGCCTGCTCATAAGAATAGGCCCCCGACATATTGAAATCATAATGCGCCAGCCCGCACAGCGTCTGCATGTGCAGCTTTCCCGAAGCAACCCGGTCAAACCGCTCCGTCATGAAATGAGCCCTGCCATTCTCCTCCTTCAGCCGGCACTCAGTCATTCGGATCCCCGCCCGGCGCACACACTCCGAGAATGCATACTCAATCCTCCCGAAATCCGCCGGCTCCGTCGTAACCCCATTCGAATCAAACCCGTCAAACTTCAGGATCCAGTAGCGGAACCCCTCCGGAGCCGCAACCTGGCCCGAACGGATTTCCTTAGTCTTGTCATTCACCGCAATCACAGCCTTCGCCCTCTGGCCCCCGGCCGAAGTCCCGATCTTCAGAATATCCAGAATCGCCTGCTCATCATCATCAAACGTCGACTGGAATCCCTCCTTCGACGAGAGCGCCTTCCTCGCCGTCTCCACCAGACTCTCCATCTCAATCACGGAACTCTTGTTCATACGTACGTCGGCCGCAGGCTCATAAGTCAGCGCGCCCATGCAGCGTCTTCCCTGGTACGCCAGCTTCTCCAGCGCATTCGCCCCTCCGGCAGACCGTCCCTGACTCGTAAGCCACTGGTCCAGCAGAGCCTGTCCGAACCGGTCCGGCAGCGAATCCGCAATCATTCCCGGCAGCCCGCTGAACGTCTCGCGGGCAAGATTCGGGAACATATAGACCCTGCCCTCGACCGCCGGCATATGCAGAGGCGATGGCTCCATGCCGGAACGGCAGAACTCAGCCGTATATTCGAATGAGCAGAAACCGCTAGGCAAAAGCGCCAGCGTCCCTATCTGCCTACCATAAAGGAGTACCTTCAGCGTTTTCATCCTTCTTACGTTTAGGAGCCCTCTGACGGACCTTGTTATGCGAATTCAGCTTCTCGAGCGCGATAGGGGAAATTTCCCTCTCGGTGGTAAACGCCTCCAGGGCATCAAGCCTGCCCGCAATACGCAAGATACGTATAAGATTAAACAGACTTGCGCCTTTCCCTTTCTCCAGTTTCTGCACTGTCTGAAGAGACAGCAAAGCTTTGGCAGCCAAATCCTTCTGCGAGAGGCCGACCTCCAGACGCCATTCCCTTACCCTTGAACCTACATGCTCCAGGATAGTAGCATCCGTCATCCATTTAATATCTTCCATAATATACCAAATAATTATATATTACACCGCAAAACTAAGCATAATATATTAAAAATACAAATATTGAACCCTATCGAACCATTCGAAATGCCGCGAAATAGACAAAAACGCCCTTGCAGCATATTTCTTTTGGATTACTGACAACGATTTTCTATATTTGTAAAGATAATCTAAACTAATAATTTTGTGATGACATATGGCCTCCGAACCGGAAACCGTTGCTGGATAGTGCGGACCGGAAAGAGCCGTCCCGATAAAGAAATGTGCCACTCATGGACTTCCCTGGGTGACCTTTTCTAGTTGTCCGCTGTCATTCCTTTCATTCCCAACCCTTATGTTATTCGCTAAACTTAACGAACTGAAAAGCAAGTACTTGAGCAAACGTCTTATCTACGCGACAGACGTATTTCTCTCCGTACTTGCCTCGGTGGTCGTGCTTCTTACCGTCAACCTTCTCGATACCTCCAGGTCATTCGCAGGACGACATATCCTCCTATACAGCATACTATCCGCAGGAATCTCCGCTGTGACCCTCCTGCTTACAAGATGCTACAGGATCATCATCCGTCATCTCGGCATCAAGGACCTCGTCCGCTTCGCGACAGCGGCTATAGGCAAAGTCCTACTGGTCGCCGTAGCCATGTTCGCTTTCGGCCGCTTCAGCTATGCCATCGGAATAGTGCTCGTGCTCGACTTCTTCCTGACCTTCTTCCTGCTGATCGGAGTCAGGATCCTGATGATCGTGGCCTACGATATAGTCAACCAGCGTATCCTCGAGAGAAATGAATTCAAGCGGGTGCTCGTCTATGGCCTCTCCGACAAGAGCGTAGCCTCGATAGTCCGCCTGCACTCATCCCCGCACTACAAAGTGCTCGGCTTCCTTATGCCGGGCCGCACCGGAAAAGGCGGAATGATCGACCAGCTCCCGATCATCAACTTTGAAAATGAAGACGACATCAACGCAATACTCTCCGACTATGGCGTCAACGCGATACTCTTCGCCAAAGAAACCGACGCCCAGGCTGAAGAAGACCGTCTTATAAAGATATGCTCCCACAGGGGCATCAAATGCCTCATCATGCCGTCGGTGGACGAAGTGGTGGAAGGCCAGACAATAATCCGTCCGAGAGAAATCAAGGTCGAAGACCTCCTCGGCAGAAATGAGATCAAGATCTCGATGGAAAAGATCATCGAGAACTTCAAGGACAAAGTGGTCATGGTGACCGGCGCCGCCGGCTCCATCGGCTCCGAACTCTGCCGCCAGCTCGCCGGCTTCGGCATCAAGAGGCTCATCCTCTTCGACAACGCCGAGACCCCGATGCACAACCTCCGCCTCGAACTCGAAGACAACTACCCGAATCTCGACTTCGTCCCGGTAATCGGCGACGTCCGCCAGATCCCGAGACTCGACTTCGCCTTCAGGACATACAAGCCGCAGGTAGTCTTCCACGCCGCCGCCTACAAACATGTGCCCCTCATGGAAGAAAACCCGTGCGAAGCCGTCCTCGTCAATGTCATCGGCTCCCGCCAGGTCGCTGACAAATGCATCGAATACGGCGTCGAGAAGATGGTCATGATATCGACCGACAAGGCCGTCAACCCTACCAACATCATGGGCTGCACCAAGCGCCTCGCCGAGATCTATGTTCAGTCCCTCGGCCTCGCCCTCCAGAACGGCACCGTCAAAGGCAAGACGACCTTCGTCACCACCCGCTTCGGCAACGTGCTCGGAAGCAATGGCTCGGTCATCCCGAGATTCCGCGAGCAGATCGCCGCAGGCGGCCCTGTGACCGTGACTCATCCGGACATCAACCGCTTCTTCATGACCATACCGGAGGCATGCCGCCTCGTCATGGAAGCCGCCACGATGGCCACCGGCAACGAAATCTTCGTCTTCGACATGGGCAAGCCGGTCAAGATCGACACCCTCGCAAGAAGAATGATCCACCTCGCGGGCTTCGTCCCGGACGAGGACATCAAGATAGAATACACTGGTCTCCGACCTGGAGAGAAACTCTACGAAGAAGTGCTTTCCAACGAAGAGAACACCAAACCGTCCTTCCATGAAAGGATCCGCATCGCCCAGGTGCGCGAATATGACTACGATGAAGCTAAAGACGTCGTAAACCGTCTCGAAACTCTCTCCAGGGACGTGGACATCCCTGACATGGTAAGACTGATGAAGAGGACTGTTCCTGAGTATAAATCCGACCATTCCCGTTTCGAGATTTATGACAAGGAACTTGAGGCGGAACGAACTGAATAAAATCCCCCTCCACACACAATGAGTAGCACTGCCGCGATTCTGATAGGACTTCTTGCAGTCCTTTGCCTTGTAGAGGCCGTTTTCATTATCGAACGCAGACCGCATCCGGACAACAAAAAGAAGGATGTAGAGAAATAACCGGACCCTGAATGAAAATACTCGTGACCGGCGCCGCCGGTTTCATAGGCTCGAGACTGATGTTCCAGCTCGCCTCCAGAGGAGACGAGGTTGTCGGAATAGACAGTATCAACGACTACTACGACGTTAGACTTAAATTTGGAAGACTTTCAGAATGCGGCTTCAAAGAGCCGTACAAAGAAGGTGAAAGCAAAGAGAGCACCCTTCTCGGAGGGTGCCGGTTCATAAAGATGTCTATCGACGACAAACCGTCGGTAGACAAACTTTTTAAAGAAGAGGCCTTCGACAAAGTCGTCAATCTTGCAGCCCAGGCCGGAGTACGTTACTCCATAACCAATCCATACGCCTATCTGCAGAGCAACCTCGTCGGCTTTCTCAACATCCTCGAAGCCTGCCGGCACAACGGAGTAAGGCACCTTGTCTATGCCTCCTCCAGTTCTGTCTATGGCCTCAACGCCAAAGTCCCGTACAGCGAAGCCGACAAGACCGACGCCCCCGTCAGCCTCTACGCTGCGACCAAGAAAAGCAACGAGCTGATGGCCCATGCCTACTGCAATCTCTATGGCATAAGCATGACCGGCCTCCGCTTCTTCACTGTCTATGGACCATGGGGTCGCCCTGACATGGCCCCGATGCTCTTCGCCAAAGCTATCTCGACAGGGGAGACCATCAAGGTCTTCAACGGAGGAGACATGATCCGCGACTTTACCTACATCGACGACATCGTCGAAGGAACGATCGGCGCGATTGACCATGAGCCCGCCCCGGACGCAAACGGACTGAAGTATCGGGTATATAACATCGGCTGCTCCAATCCCGTCAAACTGATGGATTTCATCAGCGAGATCGAAGGTGCGTTTGGCGTGGAAGCCAAGAAGGAATTCCTCCCGATGCAGCCGGGGGATGTATATCAGACAAACGCTGATACTTCCTTGCTGGAGAGAGAAATCGGCTACAAGCCCCATACTACCCTCCACGACGGAATTGGCAGATTCGTAGAGTGGTATAATTCAGAAAAGAATCCAATAAGATGAAAATAGCAGTAGCAGGAACAGGATACGTAGGACTGAGCATCGCAACACTCCTTGCCCAGCACAACGAAGTCGTGGCTGTGGATGTTATTCCGGAAAAGGTCGATAAAATCAACCGGAAGATATCCCCGGTCCAGGACGAATACATCGAAAAATACCTCGCCGAAAAGAAATTGGATCTTGTAGCTACCATCGACGGCGCTGCTGCCTACAAGGACGCCCAATACGTTGTCATCGCTGCTCCTACCAACTACGACCCCAAAAAGAACTTTTTTGATACAACCCATGTCGAAGAAGTAATCGAACTTGTACTCAAAGTCAATCCTGACGCAGTGATGGTCATCAAATCCACCATTCCGGTCGGGTATACGAAACATATCCGCGAGAAATACGGCTACTCGAAGATTCTCTTCAGCCCTGAGTTCCTACGCGAATCCAAAGCGCTATATGACAACCTCTACCCGAGCCGAATCATCGTCGGCAGAGAAGAAGGCTTAAGCAAGGAGGCCGAAGTATTTGCCGGACTGCTCAAGCAAGGAGCCATCAAGGAAGACGTCCCGGTGCTTTTCATGGGGACTACGGAGGCCGAAGCCGTGAAGCTCTTCGCCAACACCTACCTCGCCCTGCGCGTCAGCTTCTTCAACGAACTCGATACCTACGCCGAAATCAAAGGCCTCGACACCGCCTCTATCATCAAAGGCGTATGCCTCGATCCAAGAGTGGGGGACTTCTACAACAACCCATCCTTCGGCTACGGTGGCTACTGTCTCCCTAAAGACACAAAGCAGTTGCTTGCCAACTTCGAAGACGTTCCGGAAAACCTTATCGGAGCGATCGTAGAATCCAACCGTACCCGCAAAGACTTCATTGCTGACCAGATACTTACAAAAGCCGGATACTACTCTGCCTCCAGCTCCTGGGACGCAAGACGTGAAAAAGAGATTACTGTCGGAGTCTACCGACTGACTATGAAATCCAACTCCGATAACTTCCGCCAGAGCGCCATACAAGGCGTGATGAAACGCATCAAAGCAAAAGGCGCCAAAGTTATCATCTATGAGCCGACGCTTGAAGACGGAGAAACCTTCTTCGGCAGCGAAATCGTCAACGATCTCGCCACCTTCAAGGCCCGCTCTGAAGCTATCATAACCAACCGCTACGACTCGGTCCTCGACGACGTGGCGGACAAAGTCTATACAAGAGACATTTTTAAAAGAGACTAGAATATGTATAAACTTCATGACCTTGCTTACTCCATCGACGCCCTCGAGCCTGTAATAAGCTCAAGGACTCTGGAGATCCACCACGGCAGGCATCTGCAGGCCTATGTGGACAACTTGAACAAACTTGTCCCGGGGACAGAATTCGAGACCCTCGGGCTGGAGGATACCGTGAGGCGCTCCTCCGGAGCAATATTCAACAACGCCGGACAGGTGTTGAACCACAACCTTTATTTTGGACAGTTTTGTGCTCCCGGGGCTTCCGAGCCCGACATGGCCTCGCCGCTGCTCAAGCAGATAACGGCCCAGTGGGGGAGCCTCGATGCTTTCAAGGAGGAATTCGCAGCCAAGGGCGTGAGCCTGTTCGGCTCCGGATGGGTCTGGCTTTCCGCTGACAAGGACGGCTCCCTGGTGATAACCCAGGAGGCAGGCGCGTCCAATCCTGTAGTGAAAGGCCTCAAGCCAGTGCTTACCTTCGACGTTTGGGAGCATGCATATTATCTGGATTACCAGAACCGTCGCCCGGCCCATCTTGCAGCCCTCTGGGGAATACTTGACTGGAAGGTGCTCGAGGCGAGATACCAGGCCTGAGACAGGTCTGTTTTGAACGTGACTAATAAACCAATTTTTTAGCAGAGACATTATATGAACTTTTCAAAGAAAGTGCTGGTCCTCGTCGGGATGATTGTGGGATCAGCTGCATTTGCTGCGGTCGTGAATGACGGCGAGAAATGCGAACTCATCACAAAGGACGACGCAAAAGTCCTGGTAGTATCTAACAAAACTCAATCTATCGAAATCCCCGTAGTTACCTCCGAAGACGGCAGGACTACCCTTGACGAGATCAAGGACCTCCTCCAGTCCAAGATGGGCACCATGGTCGAGATGCTCGACATCGACGGCAAGACCGTATTCGTCAGCAAAGTCATGGTATCCATCGATCCGGGAATCTACTTTCGAGACGGTCGAGTCCATATTATGTTAAAAGACAAGTTGTTGCTAAGTGCATTACAATAATAAATTTGATTTAACTGTTTATCCTTTTTGAATTTGATCGAAAGGATCACCTCAGGTGATAGTATCTTCGGTAATCTGTTTCTTTGAGAGATCTTTATTTGAGATTGCGGGAAAGCAGTGCTTTGTAGGTATTATTATTGTACAGTTGTATCGTAGCAATAAGGTAAAAAAAATAATTAACAAATAACTAAACATGATTAACGTTGGAATTGTTGGATGCGGCTTCGTGGGTGGAGCCTTAAAGGATTGGTTGGAACACAACAATCCGGAATGTAAGTTATTCATCAGCGACCCTCCTAAAGGGTATAATGATGATTTGAGTAATATTGACATCGCATTCCTGCAGATTCATGTCCCTACGGAAGAAGATGGTACACAAGATCTGACACTAATGAAAGAACTGATCACTAATCTTCCAGATGTGCCTGTATTCGTTCGAACCACAATTCTTCCTGGTACCAGTGAGATGCTGTCTAAAGAGACTGGACACCAAGTATGCTATATGCCAGAGTTTCTTACTGAGCGTACCTTCATAGAGGACTTCAAGAAGCAGACTATGGTTTTTACCGGGGCTCATGAGTTGCTTACTAAGATTTTTGTTGGCAAGAGATTTACGGTCATGACTCCATTGGAAGCGGAGCTCACCAAATATATGCATAATGTATTCGGAGCCTATAAGGTGACATATTTTAACGCTTGCCGTGAGTATTGCGAACAGATGGGAGCGGATTGGCGTAAAGTTCATACCGGCATTCTTCTTTCAGGCTACATAAATGACACTCATACCTATGTGCCTGGCCCTGATGGAAAGTTTGGATATGGCGGTAAGTGTTTCCCTAAGGATGTCAATGCTTTTGCAAAGATGACAGAGGGGACTCCTCTTGGCACGCTGTTGGAGCATCTCCATGAACTCAACGTTCATTTTCGCGGAGTAGAAGAACATATTTAACAATGTTCAATCTACTTAGTCAGTCCGCAAGACATCGGTGCGTCATAAGTGATGTCTAGGGTTCTCGGCTATTTCGTGATTAACATTGGAGTCGCTGTTGATATTTTGAAGAGAAATGAAGTAATTTAGAGTATATTTTATGTCAGTATTTAAAGACAAGGTTCTCCTAATTACAGGTGGAACTGGCAGTTTTGGTAATGCGGTGTTGAACAGGTTCCTTAGAACCGATATCGGTGAGATCCGAATTTTTAGTCGTGACGAGAAAAAACAAGATGATATGCGTCATGAGTATCAGGTAAAGTATCCGGATGTTGCCCATAAGATTAAGTTCTATATTGGAGACGTAAGAAACCTGGAGTCTTGTCGTGCTGCGATTCCTGGGACGGATTTTATTTTCCATGCTGCTGCTCTAAAGCAGGTACCTTCATGTGAGTTCTTCCCAATGGAAGCCGTCCGTACCAATGTGATTGGTACGGATAATGTCCTTACAGCAGCTATCGAAGCTAAAGTAAAGGCAGTGATATGTCTTTCTACGGATAAGGCTGCTTATCCTATCAATGCTATGGGAACCACAAAAGCTATCGAAGAAAAGGTAGCCGTAGCCAAGAGTCGCTACTCCGGAGATACTAAGATATGCTGTACTAGATACGGGAATGTTATGTGCAGTCGTGGCTCAGTGATTCCTCTTTGGATTGATCAGATCCGACATGGTAACCCTATTACCATTACAGAGCCTAGAATGACTCGTTTTATTATGAGTTTAGATGAGGCTGTAGATTTGGTTCTTTTCGCATTTGAACATGGTACGAATGGCGATATTCTAGTTCAGAAAGCACCGGCATGCACTATACAGACGCAAGCAGAGGCTGTGTGTGAGATATTCGGAGGTAAGAAGGAGGATATAAAGATTATTGGTATCCGACATGGCGAAAAGTTGTATGAAACACTTTTGACAAATGAGGAGTGCGCTAAAGCCGTTGATATGGGGAAATTTTATCGTGTTCCATCTGATAACAGAGATTTAAACTACGACAAGTATTTCACTGATGGAAATGCTCAGAGAAATATTTTGACGGAGTTTAATTCGGATAATACAGAACGACTGACAATCGAACAGGTTAAGGAAAAATTACTTTCTCTCCAGTATATTCAGAACGAACTAAGAGGAGTTGAAAATATAGCCAAATAATATGAAATTTTTTGTTTGTGGATGTAATGGTATGGCTGGCCATACCATCTCCCTGTATCTTCAGGAGCAAGGACATGAGGTCTATGGCTTTGATCTAAGAGAAAGCGCTCTTATCAAGAGCTTTGCTGGGAATGCCTTTGACACTGAGACGATCGCCAGAGTTATCAAGGAAGGTAATTATGACACCGTCATTAACTGTATTGGAGTTCTTAATCAATTTGCTGAGAACAATCATGCCCTCGCCGCATTTTTGAATAGCTACTTTCCTCATTTCCTTGCCAAAATTACTGAAGGTACGGATACTCAGGTTATCCACATGACTACAGATTGTGTGTTTTCTGGCAAGAAAGGATCTTACACCGAACATGATCTGCGAGACGGTGAAACCTTCTATGATCGGAGCAAAGCCCTGGGAGAACTCGAAGATGATAAGAATCTTTCCTTGAGGAATTCAATTGTCGGAGCCGATATCAATCCAACGGGTATAGGTCTCTTAAACTGGTTTATGAATAACACTACGGGGGAGCATCCCGTGGTCAATGGTTATACTAAGGCAATGTGGACTGGTCAGTGCACCTACCAGCTAGCAAAAACAATGGAAGCAGCTGCAAAGGAGCGCGCTCACGGTCTCGTGAATGCTGTACCTGATACAGATATTTCCAAGTACGAGTTGCTGAAGCTGTTTAACAAGTATCTGAGAGGTGGGCGAGTTCAGATTAATCCTGTCGAGGGAGTTAATGCTGATAAAAGTCTGAAACGTACTAATTGGGACTTCAATTATCGTATTCCTGATTATGAGCAGATGGTAGCTGAAATGGCAGAGTGGATCTATAAACATAAGGATCTGTATCCTCATTATAACTTATAGTAATATGGGAAAATTGAAGTTGATGACAATCGTGGGCACTCGCCCCGAAATAATAAAAATGTCAGCCATCATTAAGAAGGCAGACAAGTATTTTGAGCAGATAATCGTCCATACAGGTCAGAACTATGACTACACGCTCAATGAGGTTTTTTTTAAGGATCTTGGATTGAGGGAGCCGGATTATTATCTTGGGGTGGTAGGCGAGAATCTTGGCCAGACGATGGGGAACGTCATTGCGAAGAGCTATGAGTTGATGGTAAAGGTTAAACCGGATGCGATCATTGTTTTGGGCGATACAAACAGTTGTCTGTGTGTTATCTCAGCCAAGCGACTTAAGATACCTGTATTCCATATGGAAGCCGGCAATCGTTGTAAGGACGAAAACCTTCCTGAGGAAGTCATCCGCAGAATCGTTGATGTTACCAGCGATATTAATCTTTGTTATAGCGAACATGCTCGTCGCTATATTCTTGATAGCGGCGTCAAGCCAGAATATACCTATGTCGTCGGTTCTCCGATGGCTGAGGTTTTGAAAGAAGTACTCCCTCAGATCGAAGCGAGCACGGTTCTAAAGGACCTTAACCTAGAACCTGGGAAATATATTCTCCTCTCTGCTCATCGTGAAGAGAATATCGATATTGAGTCGAACTTCTTCTCTTTGATGAACGCTGTAAATACTATGGCTGAGACTTACGACATGCCGGTACTTTACAGTTGTCATCCTCGCAGCCAGAAAATGATTGAAAAGCGAGGTTTTAAGTTTAATGATAAGGTTATACAGCACAAGCCACTAGGTTTCTTTGACTATAATAAGCTTCAGCAAAACGCATTCTGTGTAGTAAGCGACAGTGGTACGGTTCCTGAGGAAAGTGCTTTCTTCCATTTTCCTGCAGTTAGTGTGAGGACATCTACTGAACGTCCGGAGGCAATGGATAAGGGTGTTTTTACTATTGGCTCTATCACCTCAGAACAGGTCCTTCAGGCCGTAAATCTTGCTGTCGAGATGCACCGTAATGGTGACGATGCTTGTGATGTACCAGCATATGTTGATGATAATGTTTCAGCAAAGGTTATTAAGCTGATTCAAAGCTATGTGGGTATTATCAATAAGATGGTGTGGAGAAAGATTAATTAATCAAGAATGTCAGTTTCTAGTTCGAGGCGCATAGCAAAGAATTCAGTGTTCCTATACATAAGAATGCTCGTAATAATGCTGATTAATATTTTCAGCGTTCGTTACGTGCTTAAGGGACTTGGTGTAGTAGATTATGGCGTTTTTAATGTTGTTGCTGGACTTGTGACGATGTTTGCTAGCTTGCGAAGCATTGTGTCTTCAGCTACATTGCGTTTTCATGCGTATGCGATTGGGGAAGGAAACGAATCTAAGGTAAGTGATGTTTTTACTGCGAGTTGCAATATTTATGCTCTTCTCGCTCTAATAATTCTCATTGGAGGGGAAGCAGTAGGATTATGGTTTATTAATACTCAGGCTGATATCCCTCTTGATCGAGTATCTGCGGCAAACTGGGTATATCAGCTGACTATTTTCTCATTCGTCATTGGCTTAATGACGGTCCCGTTTTCCTCTCTAATCTTCGCGTATGAGAGAATGGGTGTATTCTCCATTATTAGTGTGGGGGAGTGTCTTCTAAAGTTTATCTTGGCGTATTTCTTAATCTATATTCCAAGTGATCATCTAGTTTTTTACGGTCTTGGGCTTTTGATAATTCAGAGTATTCATTTCCTTGCGTATTATGTGACTGCAAGAAATGGTTGTGGCACTTTCCATTATCGAAGAAAAGTGGAGAAAACATTGTATAAACAGTTAATCTCATTCTCTGGATGGACCTTATTTAGTTCTTCAGCCAGCGTTGGAATATCTCAACTTGTAACTATGATTACAAATGTGTTCTTTGGCCCTGTCGTTAACGCTGCTCGAGCAATCGCTTTTCAGATGAATAGTGCAATGAATTCATTTACTGGAAACATCATTATGGCTATTCGTCCTCCTATGATTAAACAGTATGCTGAAGGCGATTATGAGAAAGTGAAAAGGTATTTTAACTTCAGTAATAAAACAATATTCTACAGTTTTTTGCTCATTATTTTACCTATTTACTTGGAGATGGAGACTGTTTTGCGCGTTTGGCTTGATGTGTCGGACAAACAAACTGTCCTTTTTTGTCGACTGATTCTGATCTACGCGATAGTTCTCTCTTTAAATAATCCGATAGCAATCATTGTTCAAGCGACAGGAAACATACGAGCCTATAGTACTTATGTAGAGATACCTACATTGTTATGTTTCCCTATAACATGGCTTTTATATGCTATCGGCCAGCCTGCTGAGGCTGCTTTTTATGTTATGATAGGTGCCATTATGACATCACATGTAATTCGACTTATCTGTCTTAAACGATTATTCTCTTTGTTCTCATACAAAGAATATGTCGTGGATTTTATACTACCTGCTTTAGGGGTTTTATCCGTGATGTTTTTCGTGGAATATGCTATTCATATGTGTATTCATGTTATCTTATGTCGTTTGATAGCCATGTTTGTTGCGGGGGGCATTACGATGATTATTTTATGTTCTATAGGTGGGTTTAGTAAGTTTGAACGTGAGGCTTTGATATCTCTTTTGAAGCTTAATCGGTTTTTCCCTCGAGGATAGAGTATTATATGGCATTTTAAACATTAAATAATATCCAATGGGCGTTCTATCGTTAATAATTTACATGCTTTTGTGGTTGTTTACTCTTATTCATTTCTATAAGAAAAAGAGGACAATTGATGCTGGTAATTTATTAATTTTTTTATTCTTTGTCTATTCTGTTTTCTCGATCTTTCTGTACCTTGACACGGAAGGTCGTGGCTTTAGGTATATATCATATAGTATTCCTCTTTTTCCTCTTTTGTTTCTTTATGGGATGATAATGATGTCGATGTCTCCCGTTCTAAAGTTTGATTTAAAAAAAGTTAGCGGAATTTTGGGCCCATCATCGAGGGCCTTGGACCTGATTACATGGATCTTTATTATAGCATCTGTGTTGAAACTACCGGCGGACATTATGAACATTCGAACAGGAATAACGAGTATAATTATGGATAGTTCGGCCGGGTTGGACATTTATAAAGAAAGTATGGAAAACAGCCAGGCTTCTCTTGGTGACGGTGCGATATCAAATCTTCCTGCTATAATCTCAAATTTACTTTCAGATTTTATGTGTCTTGTTCTTGTTTATTATATCATTATAAAGAAGAACAAAAAAATGATTTTAGCCCTGTCTTTCGCAATTCTTACGATTCCATTTGGCCATTTGGCGTCATCCCAGAGAGGCCCTGCCATATCGATTGTTTTTTCACTTGCTATCTCCTATTTTGCTTTAAGACAATATGTCGATGCGTCTATTAAGAAAAAAATTGAATTAGGGGCAGTTGCTTTTGTTATAGCATTCTCTATTCCTTTTATGGCTATAACATATAGTAGGTTCGATAGAAGTGATGGTGGAGTGGGGTCTTCGTTTCTTGATTATCTCGGACAAGAGAATGTCAATTTTGCTGAGTATGCTTTTGATAATAATGGGTTGCGTTACGGTGACAGAACATTCCCGTTATTCAAAAGAATGTTAGGATTTAAAAATGTTCCTCATAATTTTTGGGAACGACGTGATAAATATCCTTATTTAAAGATTAATGATGAGGTTTTTATTGGATATGTGGGTGATTTTTGTTTAGATTTTGGCCCGTTTATTACGCTTATCATTTTTATATTTTTTTCCAGATTGTTCTATTTAGCGACCCTGCCTAGAAGAGGAATCATTCATTTCCAACAATTAATCATATTGCATTTTCTGATGTTATTAGGCATGCAAGGTGGTATGAAACTTTTTCCTTTTGCCGATGGCGCTGGACTGAAAATTATTGTATACATTATGTTGTTTATCTATTTCAGTATTGACAACAAAAAACAAAGACAATTAACATATGGTAGATGTTAAATATCCAAGATTTACGGTGATAATTCCTCAAAAGAACCGTGCTGAGTACTTGAAATGGACGTTAAAAACGTGCATGATACAGGACTATCCTAACTTTGAGATAATTGTCTCTGATGATTGTAGCGATGATGACTCTGTTTCTGTTGTGGAAGAGTTGATGCGGAGTGATAAGCGTATTAAGTTGTTTGCGCATAAAAAACATCTGGGAATGAGGGATAATTTCGAGTTCGCTCTCAATCAAGTGTCTCCCGGATATGTTATGGCTCTTGGAGGGGATGATGGCCTTGTTCCGGGCTGTATTTTCAGGATGTATGAAATACTTAAAGAAACCGGATTGCAGTTGTTAACATGGCCTACCGCGTATTTTATGTATCCTAAACAGGAGTGTGATGTTCACAATATCTTTATGGTTAAAAGAAAAAGATTCAATGGCGTCGAAATTAGAAACTCAAAGGATTTCTTAAAGAAGATTGCGAATACTTTTCGATATCAGATCGATGAATGTCCTATGTTTTATATGAAGGGCGTCGCCTCTACTGAAATTGTAGATCGAGTGAAGAGTAGAACTCCTGATAACTGTTTTTATTACTGTCCAACACCAGACGGGTTCTCAGGAGTAGTTCTCGCTGGTGAAGTGGAGAAGTATGCCTATACGAACGAACCTTTATCAATTGGAGGAACTACAACGAAGTCTCAAGGAAGAAATTATAGAAGGACTGATAAGAAGTCGAGAGAAGAAGCTCAGCAGTTTTTTAACGACAACTTAAGAAGGACAATGCATCATCAATTGGCATCACAACCATATTCTCCATTAGTAACACTTATGACTGCTGATTATTTACTGACTGCGGCTGATCTCCCAGGATGGCCAGGTAAGTGTTACGAGATTTCTTTCGAAAATTTAATAAGAAGAACTTTTCAATTCTTGGAAAAGAGCTATTTTGAGGAAGAAGTTCTAGTCCGGGAGTTAAAAATTTTGAAAGAGATTGCTACCCAACATGATTTATTGCCATTGTTTAATTCCTTGTCGCTGAAGACCCGAAGGCGGGTGGTTAAAGAAGAACAACCATATGGCTTTGTCATCACCAATTCAATCAGGTTTGATGGTAGTCAGATCGGAATTAAAAACATATATGACGCTTCACTAGCCGTGAATTTTGTATACAATTGTTATAACAGATTTTCATGTAAGCTGTTTTTTGAACTGATACGTAATTCTATTAAGGTCTTGTTAAGAAGTTGTCACTATAAAGTCGAAAAATTGCCAAGTATCGATTCTGAGTAGATTTTTTTTCGCGCCAGCTGTGGGGAATGGGTTTTCTGGACAGACTTTCCCGAATATTATTGTCACTACTTGGACGACTGGAATATTGTTGAAGATAATGTGGTCGCTGAGGTTGTCCAGTGAAGCGCTGTAAATGTTTGATCGATGCGTGTCCTTAGTTCAACATCCTTAAGATTTCAAGAAGATGAGAGTTCAGAAAGATTGTGATTTGTATCCATATAATACAATGAAGCTGCGCTCTGTAGCTGATGTTGTATATTTCCCGGAAAATCGGGAGGAGTTAGATAATTTAGTCATTAAGTTTAAAAGCGAAGCGGTTTCGTTTGCTGTCTTCTCAGCTGGGAGCAATGTGATTTTCTCGGAAAGAGTGAAAACGCCACTCATAAATTTAATGTCAGTTGATTCTTCCATTGAGCATCTACCCGATGGAAGGGTTAAGGCTGGGTGCTCCGTTAGGGTCCAGGCGTTAATTAAGGATCTGCAGGCGCATGGATTAGGCGGAATTGAGTACCTTTATTCTGTACCATCTAGCATAGGTGGCGCGGTATACATGAATGCGGGAAGAGGCAAGACTATAGGTTTGTCAATTTCTGATTATTTAGAGGAAGTTGAATACTTTAGTTTGGCGGATAATAAGATACGCATTTATAAAAAGAATCCCGTGGATTTTTCCCATCGTCATTCTCCATTCCAAAATATGGAATCTATCGTTATTTCCGCGATATTTCGTTTCCCGGAACAAAATCCGGATGTTACTGAACAGAAGATAAAAGATAGAATTGAATATTCAAAAAAATATCTCTCAGCTGATAAACCAAGTTGTGGATCTGTGTTTTGTGAAGGGAATCGTTTTGTTTATCGTCTTCTTATGGGGAAAAAAGTAGGTGGCGCTATGTATTCAAAGAAGACGCCGGATTGGATTTCTAATATAGGAAATGCCACAGCTAGTGATGTAAAAGCGCTGGTTGAGAAAGGGAAGAAGTTTCATAAACTTTTCTTTAGTAACTGCAAGTCTGAAATACGTTTTATTTCCTAACTTCATGCATATATTACATATCTCAAATAGCTACGGTGGGACATCTGTATATCGGAATCTTTATAATGAACTTGACAAACTAGGTGTTCGGCAAACTGTATTTGTTCCGTTAAATGCTAACAATCATAAGCGCATTGGAAACCAGATGATTGATTTTCAAACAGATGGCTCCAGCATTATATATTCTACCGCACTAAAGAAATATCATCGCTTTTTATATAAGGCAAAGATAAAATGTGCCTTAAAAGAGATTCTGTCTAGAGTTAATATCAATAACATTAACCTGATTCATGCCTCTACTCAGTGTGTGGATGGGGCTATCGCATATGAACTCAATAAACGTTATGGAATACCCTATATAGTTGCTGTCCGCAATACGGATGTCAACAACTATTATAAGGTGTTCGTATGGCGTAAACCTTATTTCTCACAGATATTAGAAGAGGCAAATAAAATCATTTTTATCTCTCCTAAGTATAGGGAAAACTTTGTCGCAAACACAATTCCGTGTAGCGTTGCTACACGCATTTCTGAAAAGATAGAGGTAATTCCAAATGGCGTGGGGGGGGATTTTCTGGCTCATCAACAAAAGACTCCTCGGACATTGAAAACGCCGGTAAGGGTGGCTTTTATATCTTCTTTTAAACGAGGTAAAGGATTATTGGAACTTATCGATGCAATCGGCGCTCTAAGAAATAAGGGAATTGAGATTCAATTTCGTGCCATTGGTAGGGGGCTGCCGAATAGAGGGGACGATCCTGCTTATCTTGCAGCCGTTGAGAAGAAAGCTCTTGGGAAACAATGGCTGTCATTGGAAGATTTTAAAGCCCCTGTAGAGCTACGTGAAGTCCTAAGACAGACAGATATTTTTGCCATGCCTTCTGCTCCTGAAACTTTTGGACTAGTGTATGTGGAGGCTTTGTCTCAGAATGTTCCTATCCTTTATGCTCAGAATCAGGGTTTTGACGGGTTTTATCCTGATGGCTTTGTCGGATATCCAGCGAAGGCCGGGAATGTAGATGATATAGCCGACAAGCTTAAAAGAATAATAGACAATTATGCCAAGATGAGCGAGAACATTTCAAGAATTGACTTAAATAGCATCTTTGACTGGGCACGGATTGCAGAACAATATTTGAGGATTTATCAAAATGCTGAAAAATGAAACTAGCACTCTTAACATTTCATAATGCTGCTAACTACGGGGCGGCACTACAGGCATATGCTTTTCAAAGATATCTTTCAGATGAGGGATATGACTGTGAATATATTAATTATGTAAATGCTTCTCGCGCACATGAGTATAGTATGCTTTATCATATTTTCCATTCACTTGCTAATGGGCAATTGAAATCTGCGGTAGCATACTTTCTGGGAAGTCCGTTCCTATTTCTTCGTAAAACACGATTCAATAAGTTTTATAGGAAGTATTTAAAGGTGACTGAACAGGTTTATCGTTCATCGTTGGATGCGGCTACATTAAATGGCAGATACGACCGGTTTATAGTAGGTAGTGATCAGGTATGGAATCCTGCTTGTAATGGAGATGATGCTGCATATCTTCTTGACTTTGTGAGGAATAACAAACTTAAAATTTCATATTCCTCCAGTTTTGGCGTAGCCGCAATAGATGACCGACACCGGGTAGTTTTCCGAGATAACCTTTCTTCATTTCATGCTTTAGCAGTACGCGAACAGCTTGGTTGTGAGATTGTGAAAGAATTGACAGGAAGAGATGCTCAACTTGTACTTGATCCTGTGATGCTCCTAACAAAATCACAGTGGGAAAAGATGCTCCCTATACGTAAGAAGAAGGAGAAGTATATTTTCAGTTATACCAACCGCGATTGCCAAATTTCTGACTTCTTTAAAACTGGCTACAAGCTAGATGGTAGAAAGCATTATGTGTTGTCCAGATATACTCGTCCTCAAGACTTTGTGAATAGAGCGGTGCGTGTGAAATACTGCATGTCTCCGCAGGAGTTCGTTGCGGTGATTGTTAATGCAGATCTAGTGGTTTCAGCGTCGTTTCATTGCTTAGCTATGGCTATAGTTATGAATCGACCTTTCGTGGCTATACTTACGGGAGACAAAGGAAAGGATGAGCGCCCTTTAAATATTCTACGAGCCCTTCATTTAGAAGACAGAATCTTAAACCCAAATATGACGGTTGCTGATATCGAGGCACCTATAGACTGGGAATCCGTAAATCAACGGATAGATGCATTAAAATTTGTGTCGGTTGATTATCTGAATAGGGCTATTAACGAATAATTGAAGGCATATGGACGTTTTTTTATCAGTTATTTGTCCGGTTTACAACGAAGAGAAGTATATATTGAACTGTATTCAGTCTATTGCGCTTCAAGATTATCCAAAAGAATCTCTTGAGGTCCTGTTCGTGGATGGTATGAGTACGGACGCTACTCGTTCTATAATTGAAGAGCAGGCTGTAATTTATCCGTATATCCGATTGATTGATAACCCTATGAAGATTGTTCCGTATGCAATGAATAAGGGCATTGAACATACAAAAGGAGACGTGATCATAAGGATAGATGCTCATACGAGTTATGAGCCTAATTACTTTTCTGCGTTGGTGAGGAGTTTGTATGAATTAAATGGAGATGATGTAGGCTCTGTATGCAAGACGGAGGTGCTGAACAAGACTCCAAAAACCTTGGCTATTCGAGAAGTGCTTAGCAATAAGTTTGGGGTCGGGAACTCTGTATTCCGTACGGGCGTTTCAGAAGTGCAGCAGGTGGATACCGTACCATTTGGATGTTGGCGGCGGGAGGTGTTTGATAAGTATGGTAAGTATGATGTTCGATTAGTTCGAAATCAGGATATTGAACTGAGTAAGCGCATCATTCGTGGTGGTGGTAAGATTTTCATTATCCCAGATACTTTTTGTACATACTATGCGCGAGAGTCTTTCAAAGCTCTCGCCCAGAACAATTATGGAAATGGAAAGTGGATCATTCTCACGGTATTCTATACCGGTGAAGTTAATTCTTTATCACCTAGGCACTTTGTGCCATTAGTATTTATTCTTTCTTTGTTAATTCCTCTATTTGTGGCTATATTTTTGCATCCTGTATTTCTGGTTGCCGGAGCCAGTCTTCTTGCTTATTGTATAGTTATAGGGACTGTTAGTTACAAGCTTGCAAAAGAAAAAAAATTGAGTTTCTTAAGGTTAATGCAAAGCTTTATTATTCTTCATACTTCATATGGTTGGGGGGCATTGATAGGACTGTTATCCCTTCCTTTTTTAAAAAGATAGTTTCTGTATGTTATTAAAATTTATATTTGACCGCATTGTGGCGTTATTGGGTTTATTGCTTCTTTGGCCTGTATTATTGGTCGTTGCAATACTCGTGAGGATAAAGATGCCTGGAGGTCCTGTTTTTTTCGTGCAGAATAGAGTCGGGAAGGGAGGAAAAGTATTTAAGTGTCATAAATTCCGTACTATGACGATGAATCATGGCGGAGGTACGATATCCGTGGCAGGAGATAGCCGAATTACTCCTTTGGGTGCCAGGTTAAGACATTATAAATTAGATGAGCTCCCTGGTCTATGGGATGTGTTGAGGGGGAGTATGAGTTTTGTGGGGCCTAGGCCAGATGTCCCCGGATATGCAGATAAACTTGTAGGGGATGATAGGGATGTCTTAAAACTTAGGCCTGGTATTACAGGACCAGCCACCCTTAAATATCGGTTAGAAGATGAGATGTTGGCTAACGTTAGAATGAAAGTGGAAGAAAGCAGGTGTTTACCTCAGGAGCAGATTGACTCGATGCGTGATCAAGATCTTGCTATCTGGTATAATGATCATGTGATTTATCCAGATAAGGTTCGGTTAAACTGCTATTATTATAGGCACTATTCCTTCGTTAAGGACATACAGATGATCTTTTGTACGGTGCTTGGAAAAAAAATGAGATATGCTGGAGAGTTAATATGAAAAGATTGATGTATCTACTCCCTCTGATCATAAGTATTATTAGCTCACCTTCGTGTTCTATTGCCAATAGTATATCAAAGAAGAGGCCAGATGTCTCTCCATATGATTACGGATTATCAGCCGCCAAAAATGGTGTCGAAAGATATCAGGTTCTATTGAAAACACACCTCGCAGCAATCGCTGCTGGGGTTGACGTAGATTATTCAAACATTGACACCATCAAACTCGAGATTCCAGGAAAACCTTCGCGTATTCCGTTAACTCAGAATAACGACTTTAAGGGTTGTGTATTTATAGTTAAGAATACTTCTAAAGATGTCTACCTTTTTGAGAAAAAAAATCCGGGAACGCCTATCGAGGTTGATAAAGTCCTTATTGACAAGGGCGATTTTAGGGCGATGGATTCTTTAAGATACGGGAGGCGCATACTCTTGATAGAAGACGATATTCCTTGGGTCAGAAACAGAATAGACCACGAATATGGTCATCAGCGCAAGGATGTTCTTCTGATAGAGAATGGCGTGGCAAAGAATAAAGTTGTGATGCCATATAACAATGAATACTCTAAACCGAAATGTTCGTATATTCGCCTGGATCAAGAATCATTGATAATTAAGAATGTAACAATTAAAAGGTCTCCAGATTGTTCATACCTAACACATATTGCTATGATAGTTGGGTGTGATGATGTTAGAGTCTCAAATGTAAATGTTTATACACCTGCTTCTAAATTAGCAAACGATAGGGGAATCTTGATAAGAGGGTGTACGAACGTTACTTTCAAAGATATTCGCATTGAAGGCAGTTATTCTCAAACCACTCGCTCTGGCTATGGCGTTTCACTCGATAATGTTTGGAACTTTAAAGCAATTAGAATGTATGGAAAGGCCATCTGGGGAATCTTTGGAAACAACAACATAAATAAGGCCATAATCGAGGATTCGCAGATTAACCGTTTTGACATTCATTGCTATGGTCGGGACATTTCGTTTAGAAATGTTGATTTTTTTGATCTATATAATCAATATTCGTCAGTCTATGGTACAATCCTGTTTGACAGATGCTCTTTTACGGATTTTGTTCCAGTGCAGAACGGCGGATCTTACTATTCATATGTGGCACATGACTTGGTGTTTAATAATTGTGTTTTTAACGTTACGCCAAAAAAGAACTATATCATTAGTGTATCGCATTTGAATAAGACTTCAAATATGCGACAAGAACTGGCTGAAAAACGTCTGCCCAACGTAAGAATCAAAAACATGATCGTTAATATGAGAGATGGAGCTGATGACCTTATTCTCTTTAGATGTACTTCGTCAGGTAAAAAGATCTCGAATATTGGTTATTTATCTGATATTACGATTGATGGGTTAGCTGTCAATTCTGACGGGGATAAACCGGTAAAGGGGGTCACTCTGATTAACATCACGATGGAGACTAACAGTGCCGTTGCCTGTCAGATGAAGAATGTAGTTGTCAATCAGCCCCATAAGGGAATTGTCACTAAGGGAGTGATTAATGATGCTATTTTGAGAACCAATATGCCAATTAAAGGTGGAAAAGTAATAATGACGAATGTGTACAATTTAAAACAACAGTAAACAGTTATATTATGACTGAAAGAAAAACAATTTATCTCTGCTTGGCTCACATGAGCGAGGAAGGGTGGGAACAGAAATATGTTAAAGAAGCTTTTGATACCAATTGGGTAGTACCAATGGGCCCTAATGTCAATGCTTTTGAAAAAGATTTAGAATCATTCGTTAATAGCAAAAGAGAAGTCAAAGATACTTTGGATAGAAGGGTAGTTTGCTTGTCGGCAGGGACAGCTGCAGTTCATCTGGCACTGTTGGCTGCAGGGGTTAAATCAGGTGATGAAGTTTTAGTACAGAGCTATACATTCTGCGCATCTTCTCATCCAATAACATATCTCGGGGCGAAGCCTATTTTTGTGGGATCTGAGAGGGAAACATGGAATATGGACCCGGTTTTGTTGGAGAAGGCTATCATAGACCGTAAGAGAAAAACAGGCAAATATCCGAAAGCAATCGTTCCTGTAGCGTTGTATGGAATGCCGTACAAGATAGACGAGATAATGATGATAGGAGAGAAGTATGGTATTACAATCATCGAAGATGCCGCAGAAGGAATGGGGTCGCGTTTTGATGGACAGGTGTTGGGGACTTTTGGTAAGTATGGTGTGCTTTCATTTAATGGAAACAAAATGATTACAACCAGTGGTGGAGGTGCTCTTATATGTCGAAATGCCGAGGACGCTAATGAGATCATGTGGTATGCAACGCAAGCACGTGACGCATATCCGTATTATCAACACTCTGCCATAGGATATAATTATAGGATGAGTAATGTTTGTGCCGGCATTGGCCGGGGACAAATGAAAGTGCTTGATGATCACATTGCTCATCATAAACATGTACAGGCATTATATGAAGTGTTGTTAGATGGTGTTCCTGGAGTACATATTCACAAACAACCTTCTGATTCTCGATATGATTCAAATTATTGGTTGTGTGCCGCTACTCTTGATGCAAATATTCGGATTCATGGCCAAGAGAATGCATATAAAGAAGTTATCAAAACGGCTGTGGGGGGAGCTGCTGGCGTAATCCATCAGGTGGAGTCGGCAACGACAGACTGCCAACCCAACGATAACGTGGAAGCCCTCCGTGTTTTTATGCTCGGGAAAAAGATTGAGGCGCGACCAACTTGGAAACCTATGCATAAGCAGCCTGTATATGCAGACGCTCCTGTCTATACAAACGGAATAGAAGAAGAATTATTTAAAGTTGGTTTTTGCCTTCCTGCTGGCCCGTTTGTGACAGATGAGGATGTGAATTATATTGTTGAGTGCATTAAAGAAGCAATTGTAGAATAATCAATCTAATAGACATGGGGGTTATCTTACTGTATTATAAACTCCGGCATCCGGATGTGCCAGATGACAAGATACCACAACGGTATAGAATATCATTTTGGATGGCTTTCAAGAAGGTAGTCCGGAAGTGGTTCTCGGCCGTTGTGTGTCCTAAGATCCCATTTTCAAACCTACGCGTGTCTTGTTATAGATTATGTGGTTATAAGATTGGTTCGGGGACCTTCATCGGTATGCATTGTTATCTGGATGATCTATGCTATGATAAGATTGTGATTGGAGATAATGTCACTATTTCATACGGGGTATACTTCGCATGTCATGGTCATAGGCAGGACCACAACAGAATTATCATCGAGGATGGTGCCTATATAGGCATGAGAGCGTCGATTATTGCACCTAAAGACGTGACGATAGGTGAAGGTGCTATAGTAGGAGCTGCTAGTCTTGTAAATCGTTCGGTTGGTAAAGGCGAGATAGTGGCTGGTGTCCCAGCTAAACCGCTTCGTGACAGGGCGAAAAATCAGTGAGGAATAATCAAAGAGTACTACAGCTCTTTGGTAAAAGCACATTAATACGGTCATCGCATTCTTTGAAGGGGAAGCCATTGGAGTGTAGAGAACTGTTTAACTATTTCATCAACTCCAAATATGTGTTATCATAAGATCACATGCGCAAGTGAGATAAGTGGTCGCGACTCCAAGGCCTTGCCGCTAATGAAACAATCAAATTATTTAGGATATCATGAATGATAATGTAAGTACTCCTTTTATCATATTTTGTTTATATGGCATTCATGAAGTTCTATCGCAGATTTACATTGGAGAGTTTTATGTGTTTGTTGGCTGATCCTTCTTTGGAGGATTGACTATAGAATTATACTTTAGTGTTTTCTTATGAACCTCACACAACAACTCCTTGACGAGATGACGGAGCAGGCTAAGGCGTCGCCGCGGCTGCGTATGAACATGGATCTTCGGAATTCGCCGGATGACCAGTCGCAGCGGATGCTGAATGCGATTCTGCCGGGGTCGGTTGTTCCGGTCCATCGGCATCGGTCGACGTCGGAGACGGTTGTGTGTCTTCGCGGCTGCGTCGATGAGATCTTCTATGATGATTCCGGCCATGAGACCGCTCGTTTCCGTCTCGATCCTTCTGCCGGCACCTTCGGCCTTCAGATTCCCGCCGGTCAGTGGCACACTCTGGTGGCTCTCCAGCCTTCAGTCATCGTCGAGTTCAAGGATGGCAAGTTCGCTCCGATGGGGAAGGCGGATGTTTGGGAGGGGTGAGTTATGATGCGTCTTTTTGATTATCTTTTTTACAGACTATACATTTTCTATAAGAAGAAGGGTGAGGATGAGTTTTTCTCAGTCTTTGGCCCTTCTTTTTTTGTCGCCACTTGCCTGGGATGCCTTTTGACACCGGCGTATCTTGTTGTACATAGACGTTTTTGGGGAGACTTTAGCGAACGGACTACGGTTATTCTTTGCGTGATAGTTTGTTTGTGGTCGTATCTCAGTTATAGAAAACGGAAGGATAAAATCCTGTCTCGATTTCGGAATTCTCCATGCAACAGAAAGATCCATATCTTTTTCATTTATCTTATGATACCGGTTTGTACTTTGACTGGTGTTCTCATTGGGGAGATCTTGGAAAGATTCGCGGCTTTGTAGGCGAGGCGAGTCATTATTCTGGTCGCTCTCATGGATGATCATTCTGATGAAGTGGGGTGCCGGGGATGGCGTTTGCATTTGACGATTTAAATTCTTATATTGCAAAGAATTGGTGGCTGTTGAGTTGGAGGCACTGGCTGAGTCTTTCTGATATTTCCGACACGAATTGGCCTGGTAGGTTGATGGCGTTTTATTTTGCGATGTCGTTAAACTACTATTAATATGAAAAAAGGTGTTCGTGTTTTCTTTCTTGTCTTAGGGCTGCTGGCGTTTCTGCTCGGCCTGATGGGCGATTCTCTTAAGGTGCAGATTGTCGGCGTCGTCCTTCTCTCGCTCGGCTCCCTTCCCAAGCTCAGTGAGAGGATTAAGGGGTAATGATCATTTGACGTTATGGAATATTTTGCTATTACTTTGGTTTTCTTTCTCATCTTCATGGGAGGCTATGTCTTGCTTTGCGTGCTTGTGGGGCACCTGGCTTCGAAACGAGGACGCAGCTCGCTCGGCTGGTTCCTTTTCGCGTTTTTCTTTTCTCCGCTCATTGCCGCGCTTCTCGTCGCTTTGCTCGGGGAGACTGATGCTCAGCGTCATGCCCGCATCATCGAGGAAGAAACCATCCGCCGGAGTCTTTATCGGTAGGGGGAGTTTTGTTTTTTTGATTTCCTGGTTTAGGCCTTCGTTTTCGTCCCTTTTGTCGGACGTTTAGAGAAATATCGATTCGCTGCTCAAATTTCGGGCGGCGAATCTTTTTTATTTAACTAATTGTGTCTAACTTTATTGTCGTAGCCGTTGGGAAGTACCACATCTTCTCTGCTAAGTAAAATTGTGTCCAGAATTTGTATTAACTAGAATAGATGGAAGAATTATCAAAACATTTATCTAAGCTTAAAGACTTATACCGGAATAAACGAGTGTCTGTTCTGGTTGGTGCCGGCTTTTCCAAGAACGCCTGCTCGGAGTATCCATCTTGGAATGAACTCCTATATGATATGGTAGTGGAACTGTATCCAGACGAAATAGAGACAGCTTGGCTTCGCTATCTGAATTGTAATCCGTCGACACCTCCTATCTCTACTGAATTCCATAAGTTTCAGAAAGAGGAGGTCGAAAGGTTATTATCTCGAAAGGGATATTTGAGAGTGGTTTCGGACTATATCGAAAGAAAAGGATTTCGAGAATCGATAGAACATTATATTGAAGAGCGTGTACCATACATTGATGCTGAAAACAATCAGTTTAGATTCTCTGGAAAGAACGAAAAAAAGGTTATTAGTATCCAGCCCGACTCTTTTTTGGCTCATGTGGGTCTTTTAAAAGGTGAAGGCTGGGAAAGGATATATACGACAAACTATGACAAACTGTTGGAATATGCTGCGGATGCGAGTGATCCCGCAATAAGAATAAAAACCATAACCGCGGCTCATGACCTATCCGTCGATTGCAAAGACCCGACAATCATCAAGTTGCATGGAGACTTGTATAACCCTCTGGGTGATTCACCAAGAGATTTTAGCTTTGACGGGAATAGTCATCAACAATATATTATTTCGGAAGAAGACTACAAAAACTATCCAAAAGATCACGAAGCATTCACTCAATTGATGAGAATTTCATTGTTACAAGGGTACTTCTGCCTGATTGGATTTTCAGGCGATGACCCTAACTTCGTGAATTGGATAGAATGGGTGCGGGATGTTCTGGTAAAGGCTGATAAGAATCGCGAAGAACAGTATGATAAGAAGATATTTCTTATAGCTCTTTCTAAAGATCTGCCTCCGTTAGACAAGCAGCTCTTTTATGACAATCACAAGATTGTCTATATTCCACTCATGAACGATGAGATTATATCACTAATAAAGGCTAAAGCCGAGGATTCGCCACGAGAGTTATTTGTCCATTTGTTCGATTATCTTAAGCCGGAAGAAGAACGAGAGGTGGCTCCTGCCGGTGACGGAAAAGAAATGGACCATCTCGAGGATCCAGAATCTCCCCATGAAAAATCACACGTTAATAATAAACAAAGGAGCGCGGAGCCTCAGGAAAATGGGTGTGAAGCACCCGTTAATAATAAACAAAGGAGCGCGGAGCCTCAGGAAAATGGGTATGAAGATAGAACGGAATATCTGCATCTCTGGAATCGCGTGTATAAATCCAAAATAAGCGGGGAACTACCGCAACTTGTTCGGACGATTGAGGTGGATGAAGATGAGTTGGCAAGGCTTCGTCAAATAAAGATATGGAATCGTTTTGTAAACTATTCTGACCAGCAGAAGACTTATCTTGGAATCATCGAACGCCAGGACAAACTGACTGTTCCAGAAGCACAATTAGCAATACTTGCCTTGAGAGATTCCGGTATTACGGTAAGTCAGAAAATGGCAAAGCTGATTCCTGAATCCGGAATTGGAGGCGAAGACTTAATACAGTATAAGAAGCTCATTAACAGAACTGAAACGTTGTCTCAATCTTGGCGGCGTGATGAACTGGCAGTTGAGCCATATGAAGGGATAATCAGGCATCTCTTTTCTCTGGATTTCTCTGAGTCAAAACGATTGCTAAAAGAGTGGTCTGCAGAAGGAGTAGATGTCTTGAAGAAAGCAATGCTATTATCATTCTTTATGGATGATGGAGGTAAAGAATTGATTGTAGATTTCTTGGATAGTGAGACAAGTGCGAAAGAACGGTACTATGCCACAAGGCTCTTGAATCTGGTAGAAGGGACCATCCCCACCGACCTATCTTTAGCCCGTTTCGAAAATGCTAACGTGCAGGACTATAATAAAGTCATATCCAACTATATAAAAAGAGTAAAAGAAGAGGAAGTGAAAGATAAAATTGGACGTTACGGTGAGGGACGGAATAAAAGATTTACTTATGTGGGATACGAACCGAACAATACGGAAGAGGCTATGGCTGTCCTTAACTTCTTGATTGAAGCTCCGTACTTTGTTAGTTTCCGTAATTTTTTTATTCTCATTAATCCGGAAAACTGGTATCCGATTCATAAGAATCTTTTCAAGTCGTATCCGAAAGCATCCTTGTTTTATAGTATTCAATGCTCTGATAACAATGTACGAGCAAGAATAGGGCAGGATTATGCCTATTCAGATGAACTGGCGGATTCTTGTTTAGGTGATATTTTGGTGAGCCTCCTCCAAGCATTTATTTCTGATGACACTCCGTTGTATTTAAAAGAAGGGATCCTTCAAATATCCAAAGAGATGTTTGTTGCAGTTCCGTCATCTATATGGGAGTCGCTTTATATGAAAGTTTGGGAGAAAGAGGTGTTGTCATCGCGTTTCAATCAAACTGATGCTCGAAGAAACGACGTTCTGGATATTTTTATAAACAAAGGGTTGAATAGCTTAAGGAACAAACTCATGCGGCAAAGGATCATATGTGATGTGCTGACGAACTCTAAGAAAAATACATCTTTTGTTATTAATTGCTTGTATTATCTTAACGTTGTGAGGAAGGATCGTAATGGTGATGATAGATTGTCAAGGGCGATTGATAACTTCATATCCCAACTGAGCATGCCAGAAGAGATTACTATTGCTGGCAACATTTATTATATTATGACCCCAAATCAAATAGAGATGGTTTCTTCTAAATGTATTGAAATTCTAAATGCACACATGGGGCAGAATGTAGATGAAGTTGTATTCCGTAGCGCACAGTTCTTTATGAAAGGCAGTGTTGAGGGAAAGCGGGTATTTGTGGAAGCCGTATGTAATAGTCCTTTATTGTGGGAAAATGGTGTGATAGATAGTAATCGTGCTCACCGTCCTTTCGAGTACCTGAGCATTACAAACTTTGTCCGCAGGATATACTTTGATAAAGATTCATTACTTAGGTTATACAATAAGATGAAGGACAGCCTCGATGAACTGGTTGCGTTTTATGATACGCATAAATCAAAACCTGCGCTAGGTGATATCGATGGATTATTGTCTGAGATGCTTTCTTTCTTGAATTACTATGAGAAAAGGCTTTTGGGTAAAGAGGACTTTTTGGAGGTCCGTAATAAGGTCAAAGCTTATTATCAAGAAATTAGTGGCATTTTTACCGTTCAAGATGGATTGCACTCTCCGTTTGAAGACGACATGAAAATGGCTCTTAGATTTATCTTCAATAATAGAGATTCGATCACTCATAGAGGCCTAGTGCGCTATATCAATACGGTTATAAATCGCGTCCTTATGAAAAACAGCGATGGCCTGGATACATGTGTCGCCTATCTGCGTTTATATCTTAATGAGGGCCTAATTAGCAAGGAAGATGAGGATATCTTGGATGGACTTGTTCAGATATTAGACAGGTTTACAAAAGATGTCGCTCAGGAATGCAATATGGAACTCATTATGACCACGAGAGATATGTCTAAGATTGCAAAGGCTCTTTCTCTTAAGGGGTATGATTCAAAAGGCATCAAGTACTGGATTGAGTTAAATAAATCGGAAAGGTTCTTTACGAATTTTAATTGATAAGACGTCCATGCTGCTGACAGAATTGCCGATTTACTTGTATCATAACGAGGAAGAACCCCACCGTGGTGATGGCGCTTTGTTTCATTATACAAAATTTAGCAGTTTCCTAACCATACTGGAAGACTTGACTTTGCTGCCTTCTTCATTCGAGAAGTTGAATGATTTAAATGAGGGAAATGTGAATAACATGAATCTGAATGAAAACTTCATGGTTATGTGTGAAGCAGAGGAGTACATTAAAGAAAAATGCCATATACTTAGTTTCTCGCAGAACTACGATTTACAAGGTGTGTGCCAGGAGGGGACTAATCATCCTGCTATGTGGGGATACTATGCGGATAATGCCGAAGGAATCTGCATAGTTATTGATAAAGAAGTATTTATAAAGAAAAATAGGGAGATCTTGGACTCATTTTTTTATAAATTTGAGGACGTTGAGTATAGCGTATTTAACACGCCAAATGAGAGCAAGATAGACTACAAAGCTAATACTGTGCAAGAATTCATCAAGGACAACTGGAAATCGCTATTCTTTCTTAAACACAGAGATTGGGAAAATGAGGATGAGCATAGGCTTTTCATCATGGGGTATGACGGAAAACTGAGTATTGATGGATGTATAAAGTATATCGTTTTGGGGCATCGACTATCCATGAATAGTGCGAAAGTAAAGCAGATTCTTGATAGGGTTGTTGATCCAGATTCGGCTTGCTATCATAAATTCGTGCCACATTCTTTTGCAGAGTCTTGCTATACTACGTCCGGCTATTTCACAGGTGAGATTGCTAACAAGATAAATCAGGTTATAAAAGCTAACCTGTCGGATGATCGGTATGTTCAGTATGAAATGTGGCTGAATGAAATGGGGTATAGTCTTTAGTTTTTTGCCAGTATGAGTGGGAAAAAGATTTTCAGTAAAGAGGTTTTGCAGCCCAAATGGTTTGTCCAGAACTTGGAGTCAGACAAGGTGTACTTCAATTACAAACGTGCACCCTATTTGCGATCTAAATGGCCCCTAACTATTATGTTTATCGTAGAGATAGTGACACTAGTAGCAGAACTCTTACTTAACCATACTTTTTATTTGCAGGTTTTAACGATACCGCTGATATTGTTTTGTCTGTATCGAATACTTAAGCATAAGGAAGATAAAGATAAGTTTGTTGAATCCAGTATCGTGGCGGCGCAACTGTCGGGATTGATTCCTGGCGATGAGGAAGCCAAGGTGGTTGCTGACGAGTACTTCATCATAACCCCTAATGAAGCATATCTTAAGACCAAACGTTTTATGCTAGTAGTCTTGTCTAATGGAAAGGTGTATAGATATGAAGTTGAGTCGGCGGAGAAAAACGGATTTGTCCTGAATATGAATGCGTCCTTATGTGAGGATAAGCAAGAACTTGAACTGGTTAAGAAACACACGAGCAAGCTCACAAAAGAAGATAGCGCAGCTAAGGTGAAGAGGAAATTTAGTATAGCTGCGGCTTGTGTTCTGGTATTTGGGATGTTATTCATCGGGCTTATTATCTGGTTGAGTGAAACAATGGCGTGGATGAGGAGCGTCGGCTGGGCTGTGGCCGCAGTCTTCGTTCTATCATTAGTGCTTTCGTTGGCGTTGAGCTCTTTTGAAGGGAAGAAATCTTTCTTCGGTACAGTCTTTTTAGTGGCATCCTGGGTTTTGGGGATGTCGTGGCTATTGGTGCAATTGATTTTTCCGGCTTTGCTACTGTTAGTGGGATTCATGTTCATCATAATGTTCCCATTTGCTATGGTCTTTATTGCGCTGAGGGCTATATGTGCATTGACAGTTATTAATCCTCAAACCATTTTATTCTTCTCGTTATCTGCTGGTGCCATCATTTCGGCATACTATTCTAAGCCCCTTTTCAGCTGGCTATCCCGTATTCTGACGTCGAATGGACATAGATATGAAAAGTATTTTCAGGATATAGTTGAGTATGTGTACCAGCCATCAAATATACAGTTCGTTATTCACCTGCTGTATTTCATGTACTTAGTAGTTTCAACTACTCACCGACTTCAGATAGACGGAGTGCCTTTATTTGGCAATGGGTGGGATTTAGCCGTGTTGGAGTCATTCCTGGTTTTTATTGCCTTCTCCAATATGAAGAAGAAACGTGTTGGGACCGCCTTCTCTTTCTCTGTATTGTTCGGGATGATGTGGGGTATGTGGACAACACATGATTATATAGAGGAAAAAGGAAAAGATTTTCCTGACGATTAAGATCCAGAGAGATTTGACTTTTTTATTATGCTATCGATGAGGAGAATACATCCTTGATGTCTCGTGGTCTTTTGATGAAGAGGCATTTATCTATGCAATTAGTTAAAATGATGATTGTGATTAATATAAATCTCAAATATGAATGATCAAAGTACTATGTCGTTGATTGACGTTTTGAAATCCTTCGACGGCGCAAAGGGAGATGTGTGCCATCTGGAAGAACAATTTGTGGAAATTGCCAAGCATATGCTGCTTGGCGGGTATTTTCTGGTGTCGGGCACTGGTATGGAACCGTATAGGGTTTATCTGCACACGATTGAGTTTTACTACCATGAGGAGAAGGAGACTGTCGATGAATTCAAGGATTGTATAGTTTACCATAGGAATCGCAATAGCAGAGACCCGAAGCCGGCATTTAAGATCGGGACGTTGAATGCCCATCAGTCCGGGATTGATATCACTTTCGAGGATAACTCGAATGTGGCGGATCCGGCATATAGGGCATCTGCTTTGATCCGGTGTTTTAAGGTAAAGGATCTGAAAGAAGGGGAATGGGTCGAACGTGAGTTCTCTAAACCGAAGGACAAGGCGAGGCCGACTGTCGAGGCTTATCCTACTCATCTGTATGAGTATCTTTTCATGCAACAGGTTCTGACTGATGTCTGTGTCAAGTGGGTGGATACTCCTGTTACCAACGAGGATGTGTACACCGGCCGGCGAGTCAATGTGTTTGAATACGATTCTTCTGGAAAGACGGACAAGAAAAAACCGGATCTTCGAAAACGTGCGTACAGCACTGAGCCTTTCAAATAGATTTACAAACCATCATCCCCGTCGATGATGGTATTTTTGTTTCTCCTTGGCCTCATGTCGTTGCTCAGTATTTGATCTTGAAGTAGTCCAGCAGTGCCTTGTATTGGTCCTGGCCGGTTAAGCAAGTATCAGTGAGGTAGCCATTGACATGTCCCCATTCGTTTAGGCCTCGGTAGTAGAATAGTTTCAGCTCATCGGTGATGATGAACGGGACAATGTGTGCAGCCAGGCATTCCTTAAACATCACCAGGCGGCCGACTCGGCCATTACCGTCTTGGAAGGGGTGGATGCGCTCGAATTGACTGTGGAGATTGATGATGTCTTCAAGTGTTTTAGCTGTTTTATCGTTGTAAGCCTTGAGTAAGGCTTTCATTCTTGTGTGTACCTGCTCTGGCGGGCATGTGGAGTGGCCCCCCACTTCGTTTGGGAGGCTTTTGTAATCGCCAACATTGAACCAATCTTTCTGGCTGTCGGAGGTCCCAGTTTTGAGAATGCGATGGATTTCCTTGATCATTGCTTCCGTCAGTTTGTCTTCTGCGTGGTCGATGATGTAGTCGATGCAGCGGAAGTGATTTGCGGTTTCAACGATGTCGTCTATTTTGATGGTATTGTGCTTGCCTTCAGAGAGTCCGATAGTGTTGGTCTCATAGATGTGCCTGGTCTGCTCATGAGTCAGTCGGCTGCCTTCGATGTGGTTCGAATTGTAGGTAAGGTCTATTTGAGTGCGATGGTATATGCCGCCGCTGATTTTGCCCTCTTTCTCCTCGCGTAGTCTTTTCAGCAGGGGAGAGGGCTTCTTTTTACTGCCGCCATGTGCTGGTATCTGGGCATCTGCGGGGAGGCTCCAAGTCTTTCCGGTGAGGAATGCCCCTTCAATCTTCCCGGCAGCGCACCAGTTTCGTATGGTGCGTTCGGAAAGGTCGTGTCTTTCGGCGAATTCTGTGACTGAAATATACTCCATATTTATAGGCGTGTTCGTTTGCGCTATCGGCAAATTCGTGCTTATTTTGCATACAAATATAGCTATTTTTGCCGATATCGGCAAGTTTTGAGCTCTTCGACTTGGGTGGAAATGTAATGGTTTTTGTTTAACTTTACGGCAAACTAATAATCATTTAAAAAGTTTAGTTATGGAACAGTACGAGTATATTCCTCCGGTGGAGGAACTGTCGAAGGATGATATTTCGAATTATCAGGGTGCGGTTGAATCGTTGAGGGATGTTTTCCGGAGCTCGGATCAGCGTTGGGAGGAAAGGGTGTATCAGATCGCGGCGGGGGCGTTGTCGTTGTGTATGGCGGCGTTTACGTTTCTGGCGGGGATGGATAAGGGATTTTCGCTGGACTGGCGCGGCTGCATGATCATGCTCGTCTATGTTGTCGTGATCCTGATCAATTTCATGTCGCAGAGGCTGACGGTCCGGAATTGCGAGGCGCTGATGAATAAGATCAACGATCTCGTGAGCCTGAAGATTCCGTTCGACCGTAAGGCGCTGCAGAGCGATTTTGACAAGAAGAACCTGAAGGTGCGGCGGATCTATTGGATCGAGTCAGCGCTGCTTCTGGCGGATGTCGTCTGCACGATCGTTTATCTCTGGTCGTCGCTGAATTAGGTGTTGTCGAATATTTATAAGTCAATGATAGAGATTGTTTTGCTTGAGTCGCTTTCGGAGCGGCAGGTCGAGGAGGTCCGGGGGCTTATGCATGAGCTTAATGCCGGGATTGAGGTGTCGGGGGAGATGGTCCGGGCCACGGTTGAGGCGCCGGGAACGCGGTTTTTCGCGGCGGTGGAAGATGGGGACCGCGTCGTCGGCTGCGCGTCGCTTTGCGTTTTCATGAGCCCGACAGGCCAGAAGGGGAGTGTCGAGGATGTCGTCGTCGGGGAGGCTTATCGCGGACGGCATCTGGGCCGGCGCCTGCTGGAGGCGGTCATTGGTTATGCGCGGGCAGAGTTGCGGAATGTCGATCTCCATCTGACTTCGCGGCCGCAGCGTGTCGCCGCCAACCAGCTCTATCAGTCGCTGGGATTCGAGCGCCGCGAGACGAACTGTTATCGGCTTGTATTGAGGTCAGAATGAAACTTCTGTCTTGATTTTATCCGCAAAAAATTTCTTTCGATGATTTAATTTGTTATCTTTGTTTCCGTAGTGTGATGGCGGTGGCCGAGTCCCCATGAGGCTTCTGCAAAAAAATTATACAACAATGGTTAGCGGAAACGAACTTATCAGAAGTCTTTCGAAGGACCTGGTACAGTGTGCCAGGATTGATATCGATCTCTTCAAGAAGTACAATGTAAAGCGCGGTCTGCGAAACGAAGACGGCACAGGTGTCCTTGTGGGGCTTACCCGTGTCGGTAACGTCGTCGGCTATGACCAGCGCCCGGAGGGGATCGTCCCTGCCGAAGGCCGGCTCTTCTTCCGGGAGTATGATGTCCGGGATATTATCCATGCAGCCGTCGCCGAGGGCCGATTCGGCTACGAGGAGGCGTGTTTCCTTCTCCTGTCCGGCCGTCTCCCGAAGGCGGACGAGCTGGAGTCGTTCCGCCGCACTCTGATGGACAACATGTTCCTGGAGCAGAGGACGATTCTGCACATCATCGAGATGGGCGGCAACGATATCATGAACATTCTCGCCCGCAGCGTGCTGGAGATGTACACATTCGACGAGAATCCGGACGACCTGTCGCCGGAGAACCTGATGCGCCAGAGCGTCGAGCTGATCTCCAAGTTCCCGACGATCATCGCGTATGCATACAATATGCTCCGGCACCAGGATCTCGGCCGTACGTTCCATCTCCGCAACCCGCAGGACAACTACTCCCTCGCCGAGAATTTCCTGTACATGCTTAAGGGCCCGGGATTCACGAAGCTGGAGGCGCAGACCCTCGATGTCATGATGATTCTGCATGCAGAGCACGGAGGAGGTAACAACTCGACCTTCACTGTCCGCGTGACCTCGTCGACCGGTACGGATACATATTCATCGATCGCTGCGGGCATCGGCTCCCTCAAGGGTCCGAAGCATGGCGGCGCGAATATCCAGGTCGCCGATATGGTCGGTCATATCCGCGACAACGTCAAGAACTGGGAAGATGAGCAGGAGATCATGGATTATCTCCGCAAGATACTCCGCAAGGAGGCCTATGACCGCACGGGCCTTATCTATGGTATCGGCCATGCTGTCTATACTCTCTCGGATCCGCGTGCCGTGCTTCTCAAGGAGATGGCCTGCAAACTCGCTGCGGAGAAGGACAGGATGCGCGAGTATGAGTTCATGACCCGTCTGGAGCGCCTTGCTATCGAGGCTGTCTATGAGGCCAAAGGGCGCGGGAAGATTCTCTGCGCCAATGTGGACTTCTATTCGGGGTTCGTGTATCAGATGCTGGGGCTGCCGAAGGAGATCTATACTCCGCTTTTCGCTATGTCCCGTATAGTGGGTTGGTGCGCGCATCGTAACGAGGAGCTGAATTTCGACGGCAAGAGGATCATCCGTCCGGCCTACCGCGTCGTGTCTGACCGTAATGCTTATATTCCTATCGACAAGCGTTAGGTTTCTTCTTAAAAGTCGTATCTTTGTGATATGATTCGTCCTGTATTTTTCATAGATACGCTGGGAAGCTATGGCATCGACTTTTTTGCCGGTGTCCCTGATAGTCTTCTCAAGAATTTCTGCGCTGTCTTGTCTGCCCGTCTGGATAGCAGGCATAATATTATCGCTGCCAATGAGGGTGGCGCCATTGGCCTTGCTGCCGGGCATTATCTTGCTACGGGGCGGCCGGCGTGCGTATATATGCAGAATTCCGGGGAGGGGAATGCGGTCAATCCGCTTGCTTCTCTTATGGATGGGGATGTGTATGGGCTTCCGGCTTTGCTGGTCATCGGCTGGAGAGGGGAGCCCGGGGTGAAGGATGAGCCTCAGCATGCTAAGCAGGGCAAGATTACTTTGAGTCTTCTGGATTGTCTCGGCATCCCTTATTCGGTGCTTTCTGACGATGAGTCCGTCGCTTCCGACCAGATCGCCGATGCCCTCGCCGTCATTAATGCAGGGGGCGTTTATGCCCTCGTCGTCCGCAAGGGCACTTTCTCGGCTCCCGAGGCCGATCCTGCTGCCGATCCTTCTGCTGCCGCGCAGCCTTCCGCTGCCGTGAACGTCCCGGAGCTTTCCCGGGAATCGGCCATCCAGGCTGTCGCCGCCGCTCTCGGCCCGCAGGATATCGTCGTCTCGACGACCGGCATGATCAGCCGCGAGCTCTTCGAATACAGGGCTTCTGCCGGCATGGGCCATGGCCATGATTTCCTGACTGTCGGGTCCATGGGCCATGCATCCCAGATCGCTCTGGGGATTGCTCTCGAGCGTCCCGACCGGCGCGTCTGCTGCTTCGACGGAGACGGCGCCGTCCTCATGCACATGGGCTCGATGGCCATCGTCGGCCAGTCCGGCGCGTCGAATTATGTCCATATAGTCTTCAACAATGGGGTTCATGACTCCGTCGGCGGCCAGCCGACTGTCGGTCTTGCCGTCGATCTCTGCGCTGTCGCCCGCGCCGTCGGCTATCGCTCTGCCCTCCGCGTCAGCACCGCCGCCGAACTCCGCTCCGCCCTCCCGGGACTCCTTTCTGGGGCTGGCTCTCCTGCTGGATCTGGCGCTGGCTCCGTTGCCGAGGGTGCTGCCGATTCTGTTGCCGGCTCTGGCGCTGGTTCTTCTGCCGCTGCGAGCGCCGGTTCTTCTGCCGGTTCTGTTGCCGGGCCGGCCTTCCTGGAGGTCATCGTCCGAAAAGGCAACCGCCCCGACCTCGGCCGCCCTACCACAACCCCCGTCCAGAACCGCGACGCCTTCATGGACTTTCTCAAAGCCTGATAAATTGGCAGCCTTCCCTGCCTAAATGGCTGATTACTATGCCTTTTTGGCTTAAACGGGTGCCTTTTTGGCACTCTTTCCGCATTGGTACATCCTTTGCCCATTTTTAGTCGTACCTCGGAAGGAGATACCGGGAACGGCCCCCGGAAGACCGGAAGAAATACTAAACATAGGAGATTTAATCATGGTACCTGTAAGAAGAAATAGTGCGAGCTGGCTGCCGGAAATCTTCAATGATTTCTTCGACAACAGCTGGATGGAAAGAGCAAATTCTACCGCTCCGGCCATCAATGTAAAGGAAAATGAAAAAGAATACGATGTTGAACTCGCAGCTCCTGGCCTGACCAAGGACGATTTCAAGGTCAGCCTCGATCCGGATGGCAACCTCGTGATCACTATGGAAAAGAAGCATGAGACCAAAGATGAGAAGAAGCATGAGCGCTTCCTCCGCCGCGAATTCTCATACGAGAAGTTCCAGCAGATGCTTGCCTTGCCTGAAAATGCGGACGCCGAGCACATCACTGCCAAAGTCGAGAATGGTGTCTTGAACATCAACATCCCGAAACTGACCCAGGATGAGATCGCCCGCAACACCCGCCTCATCGATATTCAGTAAGGATTTTTTGCCCGACCTACCCGGCCCGATCGGGTATCCGGTCATCCGGTTAGCCAGTCAGTCAGCCGGTCGGTGAGCCGGTCAGTCGGCACCTAGGATTTTCAGAGACGCACCCCAAACGGTGCGCCTCTTTTTTCTTTCCTCAGCCCTCTCTTTCTCTTTCCCTCTACTTTTCTTTCCTCCTCCTATTCCTGTTCCTCTCTATCTCTATCTCTTTCCCTTTCCCTTTCCCTTTCCCTTTCCCTTTCCCTTTCCCTTTCCCTTTCCCTTTCCCTTTCCCACTCCTCCTACTACCTCCTTCTATTTCTCTTATTTCCTTCGCTATCTCTTTCCTGCCCATATTCCTGTCCCGATTCCTGCCCCTCCATTTCCTCATACCTCCTCCTCCGTCCTCCGCCTATTTCTTCCCCAATAATCCGTTATTCCGACGGTTGAGGGTGCAGGAGTGTGCCACAGAAGTACGTGCAGGGCATGTTGCTGCCCCCTCAACCCAGTGTTTGGGCAGCTGAGGGTGCAGGAGTGTGCCACAGAAGTGCGTGCAGGGCATGTTGCTGCCCCCTCAACCCTGTATTTCGGCAGCTGAGGGTGCAGGGAAGTGCCACAGAGGTGCGTGCAGGGCATGTTGCTGCCCCCTCGACCCAGTATTTCGGCCGCTGAGGGTGCAGGAGTGTGCCACAGAGGTGCGTGCAGGGCAATGTGCTGCCCCCTCAACCCTGTATTTCGGCAGCTGTGGAAGCAAGAGAGTGGGCGATCTGAGGGTGCAGGGAAGTGCCGCAGAGGTGCGTGCAGGGCAATGTGTTGCCCCCTCAACCCAGTATTTCGGCAGCTGATGGTGCAGATAAGTGCCGCAGAGATGCGTGCATGGCATAGTGCTGCCCCCTCAACCTGGTATTTCGGCCGCTGAGGGTGCAGGGAAATGCCACAGAGGTGCGTGCAGGGCTATGTGCCGCCCCCTCAACCCGGTTTTTCGGCCGCTGATGGTGCAGGGATGTGCCGCAGAGATGCGTGCAGGGCAATGTGTTGCCCCCTCAACCTGGGATTTCGGCAGCTGAGGGTGCAGAGAAGTGCCACAGAGGTGCGTGCAGGGCATTGTGCTGCCCCCTCAACCCAGTGTTTCGGCAGCTGAGGGTGCAGGGAAGTGCCACAGAGATGCGTGCAGGGCATTGTGCCGCCCCCTCAACCCGGTTTTTCGGCAGCTGAGGGTGCAGAGAAGTGCCACAGAGATGCGTGCAGGGCATTGTGCTGCCCCCTCAACCCAGTATTTAGGCCGCTGTGGAAGCAAGAGAGTGGGTGTGCTGAGGGTACAGGAGTGTGCCACAGAGATGCGTGCAGAGCATTGTGCTGCCCCCTCAACCCGGTATTTGGGCAGCTGAGGGTGCAGGGAAGTGCCACAGAAGTACGTGCAGGGCAATGTGTTGCCCCCTCAACCCTGTGTTTCGGCCGCTGAGGGTGCAGGGAAGTGCCACAGAAGTGCGTGCAGCGCATTGTGCCGCCCCCTCAACCCAGTATTTCGGCTGCTGAGGGTGCAGGGAAGTGCCACAGAGATGCGTGCAGGGCATTGTGCTGCCCCCTCAGCAAGGGGCCGGGCCGGGGACGGCAGCCGGAAAACCGGAAAGGCCGGCCCCGGGGTATGTCGGAAAAAATGTGTATTTTAGCGGAGGTTAAACCGATAGAATATGAAGATAGTATTTCTGGATGCATCTACGATGGGCAATGTGAGCCTTGAAAAGATAAGAAGGCAGGGCGAATTGGTCTGCTACCCGACCTCGACCCCGGAGGAAGCCCTTGAAAGAGTAGGAGACTGCGACGTCCTGATCATCAACAAGATAAAGGTGACCCGCGAACTGATCGAGGCGGCGCCGAAGCTGAAGCTCGTCTGCGAGGCGGCCACGGGCGTCAACAACATTGACCTGAAAGCCTGCGAAGAGCGCGGAATCCCCGTGAGGAATGTCGCCGGATATTCCACCGACAGCGTCGTCCAGATTACATTCATGCACATGCTTTCGCTCCTCGGCGGCGGCCCGTACTATGACAACGTAGTCAAGTCTGGGGCCTATTCCGCTTTCCCGATCTTCACCGACCCTTCCGACCATTTCGCCGAGATCGCCGGCAAGACCATCGGCATCGTAGGCATGGGCAACATAGGCACAAAGGTCGCCCGCATCGCCGAGGCCTTCGGCATGAAGGTCGTCTATTATTCCACTTCGGGGACATCCCACTGCAAGGACTATCCTTCGCTGCCGCTGGATGAGCTCATGAGCATCTCCGACGTGATCAGCGTCCATGCGCCTCTCAACGAGAGGACCGACGGTCTGATCGGGGCCGCCGAGCTGAGCAGAATGAAAAAGACTGCAGTCATCATAAACATGGGACGCGGCGGCATAGTGAATGAGGCCGACCTGGCTGATGCGATCGACCGGGATGCCATCGGCGGCGCTGCGCTGGACGTGTTCGTCAAGGAGCCGCTGCCGGCAGACAGCCCGCTGCTGCATACCGCCCATCCTGAGAAACTCAGGTTCACTCCTCATACTGCGTGGGCCAGCATCGAGGCCCGCCAGAGACTTGCGGACATGATAGCCGATAATATCGCCAAAGGATTATGAAAATAGTATTTCTGGATGCGCTGACCATAGGCGCAGGTTCATTCGCCCCGATCGAGGCTCTCGGAGAATTTGTCGCATATGGTGACTCGACCCCGCAGGAAGCTCTCGAAAGAGTCGGCGACTGCGACGTCCTGATAGTCAACAAGACGAAGGTGCCGGCATCCCTCCTGGATGTTGCTCCGAACCTTAAGCTGGTCTGCGAGTCCGGGACCGGCATGAACAATATCGACATCAAGGCCTGCGAAGAACGCGGCATCAAGGTCCGCAACGTGGTGGGCTATTCTACCGACAGCGTCGCCCAGACTACGTTCATGCATATTCTTTCCCTGATGGGGAATGCACCATATTTCGATGCTGCCGTCAAGTCCGGGGCGTATTCGCGCAGCAAGGTGCTTACGGATGTGTTCACTCCGTTTATCGAGATGGCCGGAAAGACCATCGGCATCATCGGGATGGGCGCGATCGGAGGCCGCGTGGCCGAGCTTGCCGAGGCCTTCAAGATGAAGGTGCTGTATTATTCCACTACCGGCCGCAAGGCTGCGGGTAAATATGAACCTGTATCATTGGAGGAGCTGCTGCGCCGTTCCGACGTGGTCAGCATCCATGCGCCCATGACAGAGAAGACTGCCGGGTTGATCGGAAAGGCGGAGCTGGCGGAGATGAAGCCGACGGCGTTCCTGGTGAACATGGGCCGCGGGGGTATCGTGGACGAAAAAGCCCTCGCCAATGCAGTTGACGAAGGCTCTATTGCTGGTGCGGCTATCGATGTCTTTGTGACGGAACCTCTTCCGGAGGATCATCCTTATCTCCATGTCTCGCATCCCGAGAGATTGCGTTTTACTCCGCATATCGGCTGGGGAAGCGCCGAGGCCCGTGCCCGTGTTGTGGAAGGCATCGCCGCCAACATCTCCAAAGGCTGGTAGGAATTACTCCCACTCGATTGTTGCAGGCGGTTTGGAGCTGATGTCGTAGACTACTCTGTTGACGCCGCGTACCTTGTTGATGATATCGTTGCTTACCTTTTCGAGGAAGTCGTAAGGGAAGTGGAACCAGTCTGCGGTCATCGCGTCGGTCGATACGACGGCGCGCAGGGCTACAGGGTTCTCATATGTCCTTTCGTCTCCCATGACTCCTACGCTCTTGACCGGAAGAAGTATGACTCCTGCCTGCCAGATGGCATCGTAGAGGTTGGTAGCCTTGACTCTCGGATCGGATGCCGAAGGGAAATCGAGGGCGCTGCAGTCGTAGTTGCGCAGGCCTTTGATGTAGATGTCGTCAGCCTCGCGGAGTATGCGGAGCTTCTCTTCGGTGATGTCTCCGATGATCCTGATGGCGAGTGACGGTCCCGGGAACGGGTGGCGGCCGACGAGCTCTTCCTTGATGCCGAGGGCGCGGCCGACTCTGCGGACTTCGTCCTTGAAGAGCATCTTGAGCGGCTCGACGATCTTGAGGTTCATCTTCTCCGGCAGACCGCCCACGTTGTGGTGGGACTTGATCTTGGAGGCGATGCCTGCGATGCCGGCGGACTCGATGACATCCGGATATATGGTGCCCTGGGCAAGCCAGCGGGCGTTTTCGATGGTCTTTGCGTATTTGTCGAATGTCTCCACGAAGAGACGTCCTATGATCTTTCTCTTTGCCTCCGGCTCAGTCACTCCTGCGAGCTCTTTCAAGAACTCGGCCGATGCGTCGGCTCCGATGACATTCAGACCCATGTCCTGGTATGAGGCCATGACGTCCTCGAATTCATTCTTTCTGAGTAGTCCGTTGTTGACGAAGATACAGGTCAGGTTGTGGCCGATGGCCTTGTTGAGCAGAACTGCTGCGACGGTCGAATCGACTCCGCCGCTGAGTCCGAGGATGACCTTGTCGTCTCCGAGCTGGTCGCGAAGGCTTGCTACCGTGGTCTCGATGAATGATGCCGGGGTCCAGTCGGCCTTGCAGCCGCAGATGCCGATCGAGAAGTTCTCGAGAATCTTTGAGCCTTCGACTGTATGGAAGACTTCCGGGTGGAACTGCACTGCGTAGGTCTGCTCGCCTGCGATGTGGAAGGCTGCGTTGACTACGTCGGCGGTGGATGCGATGACCTCGCCTCCGTCAGGAAGGGCTGAGATCGTGTCGCCGTGGGACATCCATACCTGCGAGTGCAGGGCTACTCCTTTGAGGAGAGGGGAGTCCGGCTTGACGACGTCGAGCATTGCGCGGCCGTATTCCCTGGCGATGGATCCTTCTACGCGGCCGCCGAATTTATGGGCCAGATACTGGGCGCCGTAGCAGATGCCGAGGATCGGGAGTTTGCCTTTGATGCCGCTGAGCTCCAGCTGCGGGGCGTTTGCGTCGCGGACTGAACATGGACTGCCGGAGAGAATGACTCCTTTGACCGTTCCGTCAATAGACGGGATCTTGTTGTAAGGGTAGATTTCGCAGTAGACACCGAGCTCTCTGAGCCTTCGGCCGATTAGCTGAGTTACCTGCGAACCGGAATCAAGAATGAGAATTCTTTCTGTCATATTATTTGGTTTGAGACGCAAAAATACAACAAAAAGTTCATAATATCTTGAGAATTCTGTAATTTTGCCAGATATTTTAGAAAATGTAGTATGGAAGTAAGGAACATTGCGATCATCGCGCATGTTGACCACGGCAAGACGACGCTCGTGGACAGGATGATATATCAGGCCAATCTGGTGCGTAAGCCGGAGAACCTTGGCGAACTCATCCTTGACAACAATGACCTCGAAAGGGAAAGAGGTATTACCATCCTGGCAAAGAATGTGTCAGTTGAATATAAAGGTGTAAAAATCAATATTATAGATACTCCGGGGCATAGCGACTTCGGAGGCGAGGTCGAGCGTGTGCTCAATATGGCCGACGGTGTGCTTCTCCTTGTGGATGCATTCGAGGGCTGCATGCCTCAGACCAGGTTCGTGCTCAACAAAGCTATCGAGATGGGCAAGAAACCTATCGTCGTAGTCAATAAGGTGGACAAGCCGAACTGCCGTCCTGACGAGGTTCAGGAGGAGGTGTTCGACCTCATGTTCGCCCTTAACGCTACCGAGGACCAGCTCGATTTCAAGACGATCTACGGAAGTGCAAAGCAGGGCTGGATGAGCGAGGACTGGAAGAAGCCTACCACCGATATCACCGCCCTTCTCGATGCTATTCTTGAAGTAATCCCTGCTCCGGCAGAGAACGACGGTACTCCTCAGATGCTTATCTCTTCTCTGGAGTATTCTCCTTATGTCGGCCGTATCGCTGTCGGCCGCGTGACCAGGGGTACCCTCAAGACTGGCATGAGCATCAGCCTCTGCAAGAGGTATGATGTTGTGGAGAAGCAGAAGATCAAGCAGCTCATGGTGTTCGACGGTCTCGGAAAGAAGAATGTCGACGAGGTCAAGAATGGAGATATCTGCGCCGTAGTCGGCGTCGAGGGTTTCGAGATCGGTGATACAATCGCTGATTTCGAGAATCCGGAGGCTCTTCCGCCAATCTCCATCGACGAGCCTACGATGAGCATGCTCTTTACCATCAATAACTCTCCGTTCTTCGGAAGAGATGGAAAGTTCGTTACTTCAAGACATATAAAGGACCGTCTCGACAAGGAGCTTGAGAAGAACCTTGCTCTCCGCGTCAAGCCGGGCCAGAATGCCGATTCGTTCATCGTCTATGGCCGTGGCGTGCTGCATCTCTCGGTGCTCATCGAGACAATGCGCCGCGAGGGCTTCGAGCTTCAGGTCGGCCAGCCTAAGGTCCTTGACAAGACTATCAACGGCCAGCGCTGCGAGCCTATCGAGGAGCTCTCGATCGAGGTTCCGGAGGCGTTCGTGGGCACTGCGATCGAGATCGCGACCCGCCGCAAGGGCGCGCTTCTGCGCATGGAGCCGCGCGGCGACAGGACGCTTCTCGAGTTCGACATCCCGACCCGCGGTATGATGGGACTGCGTAGTAACATGCTTACCGCCACTCAGGGCGAGGCTGTGATTGCGCACCGTTTCAAGGAGTATCAGCCGTACAAGGGCGAGATCGAGCGCAGGAACAATGGTTCCCTCGTTTCTCTCGAGACCGGCGAGGCTGTCGCTTATTCTATGAACAAGCTCCTCGACAGGGGTAAGTTCTTTGTAGAGCCGGGCGAGGAGATCTATGGCGGAATGGTTGTCGGAGAGCATACCAGGGAGCGCGACCTCAATGTCAATATCTGCAAGACCAAGAAGCTGACCAACGTCCGCGCTGCAGGTAGCGACGAGAAGATTATTCTTCCTCCGGCTATCAAGTTCTCTCTCGAGGAAGCTCTTGAATATATCCAGGAGGATGAAATGGTCGAGATTACTCCTCACTTCATGAGAATCCGCAAAATACTGCTCGATCCTCTTGATAGAAAGAAAAAAAGCGATAGCGAGGACGCATAATTTCTTCAGAAGGATTGAAAATACAAAAATTTTTCTTACCTTTGCAACCCTTTTAATCTGTTTATAGGTCATGAACGCTATGATGATCATCCCCTTAAATGGATTGCCGGCCGGAAAAACCCGTTTTTCCTGGCAGGCGGGGAAAGAGTTCTTTGCAGAATTTGACAATTCAGATATTCTGGATGCCGACCTTTCAGTAGAAGCTATCGTCGAGAAGTCCGGAACGTATCTCGGAGTTGACTTGAGACTCGGAGGCAGCGTTACGGTACAGTGCGACAGATGCCTGGAAGACCTTGAGATAGAAGTCGATGAGCTTGTGCCGCTTACGGTGAAGTTCGGAGATGAGCCGGACGGGGCCGAGTCCTCGGAGAACGGCCGCGAGATAATCTATCTTCAGGGGGAGCCGGAAAGCATAGACCTTAGTCAGACAGTATATGACTATGCTTGTCTTGCCGTCCCGATGCACCATGTCCATGAGGACGGCAGTTGTAATCCCGAGGCGATGAAGTATTTGTCGCAGGAATCTGGAGAGTCGCAGGAGCATGGGACTGACAACAACCCTTTCGCAGCACTTAAGGGGTTGTTTGATAATTAGATAATAATTTAAAATTTATTAATAATGGCACATCCGAAACATAAACTTTCAAAGCAGAGAAGGGATAAGAGGAGAACTCACGATCACGCTGCAGTTCCTACACTCGCAACCTGCCCTAACTGTGGTGCAACAGTAATCTACCACAGAGTATGCCCTGAGTGCGGTTATTACCGTGGACGTCAGATCATTGTAAAGGGCGAGGAATAGTCCCTCAATGAATTACCGGGCATTTGTCCGGAGGACGGCCCGATAGTTCAACGGATAGAACGGAGGTTTCCTAAACCTTAAATCGTGGTTCGATTCCACGTCGGGCTACAAAGCAGCAGGCATCAGTAAAAGGTGTCTGCTGTTTTTGCGAACTTAACATTTAACAGATATGTCACTTTTTCTTCCCGAGAACTACAAGAACCTCCTTGGTTCTGTAGAGAACACCGAAAAGGCTATCAAGTCCGTAAAGGACATGTTCCAGATCAACCTTTCCGCCCAGCTCGCGCTTCTGCGCGTGACCGCCCCCATGGTCGTGCTGACGGGTACCGGTATCAATGATGATCTCAACGGAGTAGAGCGTCCTGTCCGTTTCCCCATAAAGGACATGGATGACCGTCCTGCGGAGGTCGTGCATTCTCTTGCAAAGTGGAAGAGGCTGAAGCTCGCCGAGCTCGGAATCGAGCCGGGCAGGGGACTTTATACCGACATGAATGCGCTTCGTCCGGACGAGGAACTCGACAATCTCCATTCGATATATGTGGACCAGTGGGACTGGGAGAAGGTCATCCGTAAGGAGGACCGTAACCTGGATTTTCTTAAAAAGACTGTCCGCCGCATCTATGAGGCCATAAAGGTTACAGAGAACAAACTATATGTGGAGTTTCCGCAGCTTGTTCCTGAGCTTCCCGAGGATATATTTTTTGTCCATTCCGAGGAGCTTCTGAAGATGTATCCGGACTTGACTCCGAAAGAGAGGGAGAATGCCATCGCCGAGAAATATGGGGCTGTCTTTGTAATGGGCATCGGCGGCAAGCTGTCCGACGGCAGCATCCATGACGGCAGGGCCGCGGACTATGATGACTGGAGTACTCCTAACTCTGACGGCTATTTCGGCCTGAATGGAGACATTCTTCTCTGGAACAGGATTCTGGGTTGCGCTTTCGAGGTATCCAGCATGGGTATCCGCGTGGACGAGGAGGCTATGCTCCGCCAGCTTGCCGAGCGCGGCCAGGAGTGGAAGAAGGACTTGTATTTCCATAAGAGGCTGCTTGCTTCTGAGCTGCCTTATACTATCGGCGGAGGTATCGGCCAGTCGCGACTCTGCATGTTCCTTCTGCGTAAGGCTCATGTCGGGGAGATCCAGAGCTGTATCTGGCCTGACGAGATGCGACAGAAGTGTCTTGAGGCCAATATCTGCCTTATCTAGCGGGATCCTATATAGAGGAAAACCATTCCAATCAGAACGAGAAGCAGGTCGAGTGCTTTCGAACGGAGATTCTTTTCCCGGAAGAAGACTGCGCCTGCAAGGAAGGAGATGATGACGCTTCCGCGACGTATCATGGATACGATCGAGATCATTGCGTCCTCGTCCGTCAGTGCGTAGTAGTAGACGAAGTCGGCGGAGGAGAGGAAGATGCTGATCAGGATGATGGCCCAGTCCCAGTGGAATGGGGTCGTGTGCTTATGGTTCGGATACCATAGGGTCACCAGGATGATTGACATTATCGCGCATTGGTAGATGTTGTACCAGCTCTGTACGAACATTCTGTCGAGTCCGAGTCCTGTAGGGGAGAGGATGTAGCGGTCGTAGAGGCCGCTGGCTGCGCCGAAGAGCGCTGCGAGTATTATGAGATGGATCCAGCGGTTGGCCTTGAAATCTATGCCTTCTTTGCGGCCGCTGAGACTGAGCATGAAGAAGGACAGCACTGCGAGCAGTACGCCTCCCCATTGCCATAAATTGAGCCTTTCTCCGAAAATCAGCATCGCTCCGAGCAGTACGAGTACCGGTCTGGTGGCGTTGATCGGGCCGACGATTGTCAGCGGCAGCCGTTTAATCCCGAAGTAGCCGCATATCCATGATGACAGCACAAGGGCGCTCTTTATGATGACTGCGCGGTGCTCGCTCCAGCTTCCCGACGGGACATAGAAGAAGTCTCCCCGGACCATTGTTCCGGTGGAGGATAGTATGATGAAGGGGAGGAATATGAGGGAGCAGATCGCCGTATTGATGAGCAAGACGGGGATTACGGCGTTGTCTTTCAGGGACTTCTTTTTAGCTGTGTCGTATAGTCCGAGCAACGCGGCTGAAGTGAATGCCAGATATAGCCACATGGTGTTTTTAGGTCTATTTTTTCTAACCGGGGCGAAGTTACGGAAATATTGCAAAAAAAAGTAAAAAAATGTTTGCAAGTTCAGAAAAAGTGGCTACCTTTGCAATCCCGATTTGGAGATCCGGACGGGAAATGATGGTAAGACTCGTTAGCTCAGTTGGTAGAGCATCACACTTTTAATGTGGGGGTCTCGGGTTCGAGCCCCGAACGGGTCACAAAAAAATAATGCTTCCTTAGCTCAGTTGGTAGAGCACAGCACTCTTAATGCCGGGGTCCAGGGTTCGAGCCCCTGAGGGAGCACAAAAAGAGAAACAATCTTCCGGTTGTTTCTCTTTTTTGTTATATAGGATGTCTCAGAATTCGAGGGTTTCAAGGACTTTCATGTCTCTGTCGGAGATGTGGAAGTCCAGTTTCGTATTGTCGGCGATGTGTTGCGGGTCGGCGGATTTCGGCAGGGCGATCGTGCCGAGCTGGAGGGTGTAGCGGATGCAGAGCTGAGCCGGGGTGACTCCGTATGATTCCGCCATCGCGACGATTTCGGGGCTGCGCAGAGCTCGTCCATGGGCGATCGGCGAGTAGGCCTCTATGGCGATGTCCTCTTTGCGGCAGTATTCGATCAGGGCCGTCGGGGTCTCTCCGATATGGATTTCGATCTGGTTGACCATCGGGCGGATGGAGCAGCCTTCCAGGATGTTCAGTATGTCGATTTCGATGAAGTTTGAGATGCCGATACTTCTGGTCTTGCCTTCTTTGTAGGCTTCTTCCAGGGCGCGCCATACTTCGAGATTCTCTTCCAGATAGCGTTTGGCGCTGCGATATTCTGTCCACGGCTGCGGGCAGTGGATCAGTATCAGGTCGGCATGTTCCATGTTAAGCCGGCGAAGGGATTCGTCGATCGATTTCCTGGCCTTATGGTAATCTTTGATTTCGGCGGCTACTTTCGTCGTAAGGAACACTTCGCTTCGTCTCAGTCCTGACGCCCTGAGTCCTTTGCCGACGCCCTCTTCGTTGCCATACGCCTGGGCCGTGTCGATATGTCTGTATCCGGCGTCCAGTGCCGTGCGCACCGCCTTTTCTGCAATGCTGTCATCAATCAGCCATGTGCCGAAACCGAGTCTCGGAATCATGACTCCGTTGTTTAGTCGAGTGGTTTCTTCAAGTATCATAATTTTAAGTTTGCTACAAATATAAGTAATTATTTCTGAACTATCTACCGCTCACTCCGAACCGTCTGTTCTCACTCCGAAACTCGCGTCTTCACTCTGACGTTCCCGTCTTTTTCCGGGGGCCTCTGTCTTTATCCCGAATCGCCCGTCCTCCCGTTTTGGCTCGGACCGCCCGTCCTCCTTCCGGCCGAAATACTGGGTTGAGGGTGCAGGAAAGTGGCTTGCAGCGTGTTCTGCGGCATGTTCTTGCCCCCTCAGCTGGCGAAAACAGTGGTTGAGGGTGCAGGAGTGTGGCCTGCAGCGTGTTCTGCGGCATATGCTTGCCCCCTCAGCAGGAAAATACAGTGGTTGAGGGTGCAGGAGTGTGGTCTGCAGTGTGTTCTGTGGCATGTTCTTGCCCCCTCACGGCCGAAATACAGGGTTGAGGGTGCAGGGAAGTGGCTTGCAGTGTGTTCTGCGGCATGTGCTTGCCCCCTCAGCAGGCGAAAATGGTGGTTGAGGGTGCAGGGAAGTGGCTTGCAGCGTGTTCTGTGGCATGTGCTTGCCCCCTCAGCTGGCGAAAATGGTGGTTGAGGGTGCAGGGAAGTGGCTTGCAGCGTGTTCTGCGGCATGTGCTTGCCCCCTCAGCGTGCGAAAACAGTGGTTGAGGGTGCAGGGAAGTGCCTTGCAGCGTGTTCTGCGGCATATGCTTGCCCCCTCAGCAGATTATATGATCCCCCGATCGGGCCGGGATGGAGAAAAACGGCAGGGGATGGAGAAAAATGCTGGGACGGGGATAAAGGAAAAACCGGCGGGGATTGCCCTGCCGGTTTTTCTATAAGGGTGGCCGATCGGGTCGGCCGTTACGTTGGTGTCTTGGCGCTGCCGTCGGTGTCTGGCGATTTAGGATGGCCGGTCATCCGCGGTCAGGCCGGGGATGACGGGAAGGTGCGTCAGAAGTTGCGGAAGGTGTTCCAGTTGGAGTTGGTTTCCGCTGAGGCGCCGATGGAGGACGGGAGGTTGTGGAAGAAGTCGAAGCCGGTGAGGGTCTCGATTTCGTCGACACTGACCACGCAGCCGGACCAGTCCTGGTTGTCGTACTCCTTGTGTTCCATCCAGATTCCGACGGTGGAGGCGGCCGTGATGGTGCTTCCAGAGCGACGGACCTTGAGCAGAACCTTCCAGTAGTAGTTCGGGATCGGTACCTGCTGAGGCGTTGCACTGCCTTTGCTTGAGAGGTAGTGGATCGTCTCAGAACCGCCTACTGTCTGGAAGCATGCTCCCGTGACGACGTAGACGGTATCGGTCGAGCTGGTAAGACCTCTTACTGCGCTCTCCAGATTCTCCCAGATCGAGCCGTTGAACTTGTCCTGAAGCTGTGGAGTCTGGTTGGTCGCGTAGTAGGTCTGCCTGTTCATCTCGCTGCTGCACTTCCTGTCAGCGTTCGGAATCTGGTGACCCCTGGCGTACTTCGTCGCATTGTTGTAGTTGCTCGGATAGCTGCTGCCGGTTATATGGACCTGATACTGCTGGGAAATATTCGGGTTGAAACTCCAGCTGGAGCTTGCACTGCCGCTTATATGCGTCGCAGTAAGAGGGTATGCGACCCAGAGGGCGGCATACTTTGTCAGGTCGTAGAGGTAGCTATAGTTTCTCTCGCCGCTTATTTTCAGCGTCTCGGAGAAATAGTCGCTTCCTGAAACCGGAAGAGGCATCTCGAGGTAGCGAGGCCCGGATCCCGGGGTCGGTGTCGTCGATCCTGTCGTGAACGAGCGGATCTCACCCATGATATCTTCGTCATCGACCTGCATCACGGCCCTATAGTAGTAGGTCGTGTTAGGCTGCAGGCTATAGGCGGTACATGAGAACGAACCGGAAGCGCCTGTAGGCATGTTGCTGGACAGGTAAGCCGTCTGATCCAGGTTCCCTCTCGAAGTACCGTATTGGAAGTAGGCGTCGTATATCGTCCCCGTCACGCCCGAATATTGAGCCGTCATGGTTGCCCTTGACGGCTGGATATCCGTTGCTGCGCCTGTAGTTACTGTGATACCGTCTCCGGAATCCCTTCACTCATATTCAATAGTGACAGATACAATATAGGTAGCTCCGCCGGAAGTCTCGTTGGCGATTATCCTGACCTGATTGTGAGTGCCGGAGATTGAAACGCCATTGAGAGTACTTGAGGATACGATTGTACCTGTGCCGTCCGGAGTCAGTACATCCATCACTCTTGTACCGTTGGTATTGTTTCCTGCGTTGCTGGAAGCCTGCACCACGGTAATTCTTCTGATTGATCCGCTGACAACCGGAGAAAGCAGGTAAGCGCTCTTGCCCCTGTTCATCTGCAGGGTTGTCTGGTTGGCGTTACCGAAGGTGTTGTATGCATGCCATACGGAACCGTCAGCGGCCGTGATAGCCTTGTCGCCGCTTGTGTATGTCCAGTTCGATGTATGAGCAGCGGTGATTGCGGCCTGGTCGAGGACTACTACGTTGCTTGTGTTTGCTCCTGTAGTTACAGCGGTAGGATATGTTACGACTGCGGAATTCTTGTAGTTGTTAACGTCGGACGGGATGGCGTACATAGATACTGTGTAAGCCTTCTCGTATGCGAGTCCGGTAAGGCTTCCGGAAGTCGCCGAGCCAACCTTGACGGTATCGACTACTGTCTGGCCCTCTGCCGGAGTTGCTTTGAGGACATATCCGCCAGCATTGGCGACAGCATTCCAGGTAACATTGATCTTGGTGTTGTCAGTATCGTCGAGAGTAGCAGTCATTCCGGTAGGAGCGGCAAGAGCATCCCTGTTGTCTACAAGCTTGTAGAGATAGATTGACTGTCCGTTGCCCATGGAACCGTATGATCTGAACGAACCGTTGTTATAAGAGCAGATATGGGAAGCGATTGTCGCGCCGACAGCGTCAAGACCTGCTCCTGAAACATTGGAGAAGTTCCACTGGAAAGCCTCAGTCCCGTCAATCTTGAATTTGCCGGAACCTGTAGCTGAAAGATAGATATACTTGCCGTCAACTGACAGATAATAAGCATTTTCAACGCCTGTTACAGCGGTGAAATCCACTTCCCGGGCAGTCGCAGGTACATCGGCTGGAAGTACGGTGCTTCCGAGGGCTGAACCTGTTTCTACAGTCTGAAGATGGCCGCTGCTTACACGACCGTTATAGAGTGCGCTCTTGTTGTTTGTAGCGATAAGATACTTGCCGGCCGTAAGATTTGCTACATCTGATACCAGATTATAGGAAATCTTGGAGGTGGCGGCAGAACCGGTTGTGACGTTGACAGCTGCAGAAGCAGGGGAGTCGATATTGACAGAAATATCTGCGGCCTTGGCGAGAACCGTTACGGCGTATTGGGTGCTATACTGGAGACCGGAGAACGATACGCTCGTCGTAGTTACATTCTCTTCAACAGGCTCGCCGGAAGCAGGGGTGGCGGTAACTACATAGCTTTCGGCTCCTGTGACTGCTTCCCAGCTGACATTGATCTTGTTAGGCGTGCTTGCATCTACGGTTGCCTGGACGTTTGACGGAGCGGCAAGGGCTGTCCTGTTGTCCGGACCGGCGTAAACCTCGATCTTGGTGATTCTGAAGGTTGCATCGCCACGCAGATATGCGGTCTTGATTCCTGTTATGTCCTGGGACTCGAGATCGATGGTCTGGGTAAGAGTGTTGTCCGTCGTTATGGAAGCGATCTTCTCGTCATCGGCCGGCTTGGTCTCTTTGTCCGGAACAAGGGCGAGAGTCTTGTCGCTGACAGGACCCTCCAGAGTAACGATAACTTTCCTGATATCCTTCACGAAATCAGGAAGCTTGATGTAGCTTTTGCCTGCATTCTTATTTGAAGTGGCGTCTCCGAGCTGGATGTTCGAGGAGTTCTTCGTTGCGGCGATACTCCAGTTGGCGCCATTCGGCTGAACATAGTCGCCGGCGCTTGTGTAGGAGTATGAAAGGCTGCTTACCTCGCTTGCGGAAAGAACGGCATAGCGGATATCGTGGGCTACGACTACGCCTTCGATGCCTGAGAAATCGACGTTGAAAGAAGACTTGTCTCCAGCCTTGAACTGAAGCTGCTGGGCACCGGCAAGGGTGACAACCCTGGTGAACTGCAGCGATTCTGTCCTGACGGTAACCTTGAAGGAGTCTCCTTCAGCAAGACTGAAAGGCATGCAGAAGAAGTACGCAGTCATGCCGTTGGCGGCGATTGTCTGTCCGGAGTAATCCATGGTCACGTTGTCGAAGCTGCTTCCGGAATATCCGTATTCATCGACATGACCGTTGTTGAGATTGATTCTGCTGCGTCCGGTGACAGACTTGCCTTCAGACTCGAATTTGACAGAAACAACATTCTCGGTAGTGTTGAGGTTCGAGATCTTCATTACTCCGAGAGCGACCTTTCTTGCATAACTCATAGAAAGGGTAGCAGGCTGGGTCGCCGACTCGACCTTAGATGAGATGAGAAGGTCGGCTTTAGGGTCGAAGCAGGTTGCCGAAGGCTTCTGGGCTGTAGGTGTAATGACCTTGAGAGCTTCTACGTTCAGATTAGAACCGATGACATAGTTGGCTGAAGGATAGATCGAATAGTAGCTGAAGGAGGTGGCGTCGGATGCTTCGAGATCTACGCCGAAAGACATGGTATGTCCTCCGTCGCCGGTGGTTCCTTCTGCTGATTCGGTATAGGTAGTTCTTGTCCCGGCCGTCTGGAGAACCATGATTTTTTCTCCGGTGGCATCCCAGAGAGAAGTAGCTCCGTCGGTATCGAGGTGAGTCTTGGTACTTGGAGAAATGACTTCCATGTGCACCATTTCAGTCACTTCGGACACTTCGGTCTCTGCCTTCTGGCAGGAAACCGTAGAAACTGCGGCCGCAGCTGCAAGAATGTAAAAAAACTTTTTCATGATGACTGATGGTTTAGAAAGTACCGAAATCAAGAGGGTTGAGCGGCTGTGCCGGAGCGCCCGGGTCGCCATAACCGCTTCCACATATGACGCCTTCGGAATGGACGTCAAAAATTTCGCACAAAGGAGCCTCATAAGGCGCCGATGCGACGTCAGAAAATTGTTTTCTCATAAAGCAGAAAAATATTTAGTTATTACTATACAGTGTCTTAAAACTTACGGGATGCTAATATAGTAAAAATACCTGAGAATCAGAGGCTGATTCCGTAATTCTGCTTTATCTCTTTCATGGCAAAAATACTCTGGACGGAACCGAGACTTTCGATAGAGCCAAGTACGTCCAGCAGGAACTTGTTGTAGTACTTCATGTCAGGCGCGTTTATCTTCAGGAGATAGTCAAATTCGCCCGATATGTTATAGCACTCGGAGACCTCCGGGATTGTCTTGACCTTTTCGACGAACTCCACCGCGATATCCCGGCTCATCCTCTTGAGTTTTACGCAGCAGAAGACAATGAAGCCCATGTCCAGTTTCTCAGGATTGAGGATGGCAGTATATCTTTCTATGTAGCCTTCGGATTCCAGCCGTTTTATCCTCTCGAAAACAGGAGTGGTAGAAAGATTGACTCTGGCGGCTATCTCTTTAGTCGTGATACGTGCGTTTTTCCTCAGAATGCGGAGGATTTTGACGTCAGTTTCATCAAGTTTCGAGGTCATGGCAGTGGATTTTTCTTTTTAAAATATTTTAATGAATTCCGTTTTAGAAAATCTGCGATTGATTTTCGGCTAATGTAGTAAAAAATTCTTAATTATTGCGATTATTTGGGTGAAAAATCTGCTTTACATAACTTTGCCAGTGAACAAAAACAAAAAAGACATGAGCAAGTTGCATTTTGAGACATTACAGATCCACGCCGGCCAGGAGCAGGCGGATCCGGTTACCGATTCAAGAGCCGTTCCGATTTACCAGACGACTTCATATGTTTTCCACAATTCCGAGCATGCCGCAGCCCGTTTTGGACTGACCGATGCCGGAAATATCTACGGACGTCTTACCAACACCACCCAGGACGTATTCGAGAAGAGAATCGCAGCTCTTGAAGGTGGCGTCGGTGCACTTGCGACAGCGTCCGGAGCAGCAGCCATCACTTACTCAATTCTTAATATAACACGGGCCGGGGATAATGTCGTCGCAGCCAAGACTATCTACGGAGGAACGTTCGACCTCCTTCAGCATACTCTTGTGCCTTACGGCATTACCACCACCTTTGTCGATCCGGGGGACATTGCCAATTTTGAAAAGGCCATCACTCCATCCACAAAAGCTCTCTTCATCGAGACCTTTGGAAATCCCAACAGCAATGTCACAGATATCGACGGAGTCGCAGCGATTGCGCACCGTCACGGTATTCCTCTGATCATCGACAATACCTTCGGTACGCCGTACCTGATCCGTCCGATCGAACATGGAGCAGACATTGTCGTTCATTCTGCCACCAAGTTCATCGGAGGACATGGTACGACAATCGGAGGAGTCATCATCGATTCCGGCAAATTCGACTGGAAGGCTTCGGGCAAGTTCCCTCAGCTGACCGAGCCGGAGCAGAGCTACCACGGCATTGTATTCGCTGACGCCGTCGGTCCTGCAGCCTATATCACCCGCGCCAGGGCTATCCTCCTCAGGGATACCGGTTCTACCCTCAGCCCGATCAGCGCATTCATCTTCCTCCAGGGACTCGAGACTCTCTCGCTCCGCGTCGAGAGACATGTGTCAAACGCCCTGAAGATCGTAAAATGGCTCTCGGAGCACCCGAAGGTCAACAAGGTCAACCATCCTTCGCTCCCGACCCATCCTGACCACGAACTGTACAATAAATACTTCCCTAATGGAGGTGGTTCCATATTCACGTTTGAAATTAAGGGTGGAAAAGCAGAGGCTTTCCGTTTTATTGATAATCTCAAGATCTTCTCGCTCCTTGCCAATGTAGCAGATGTCAAGTCGCTCGTCATCCACCCTGCATCTACGACGCACTCTCAGCTTACCGATGCGGAGCTCAGCGACCAGGGCATATACCAGAGCACCATCCGGCTCTCCATCGGTACAGAGAACGTCGAAGACCTTATAGAAGATCTTTCGCAGGCTTTAGAGTATGTTTAACAGAAAAAGTACAAGAACCATGATTTACTCAAATCTTACCCAGCTTGTCGGCAATACGCCGCTTCTCCGTCTGTCAGGATTCGATGGACTTAAGGCTGATGTCATACTGAAAATAGAATACTTCAACCCGGGGGGCAGCGTCAAAGACAGGATCGCCCTCGCAATGGTCGAGGATGCCGAGGCCAAGGGCATACTCAAACCTGGAGCAACGATTATCGAGCCTACCAGCGGCAACACCGGCGTGGGACTCGCATGGGTCGCAGCCAGCAAAGGATATAAGGCCATACTTACGATGCCTGAGACCATGAGCCAGGAGCGCCGCAGCCTGCTCAAGGCTCTCGGAGCCAGACTCGAGCTTACACCGGGCGCAGACGGAATGAAAGGCGCTATCGCCAAGGCGGAGGCCCTCAGGAACGAAATCCCGGGATCGGTGATTCTCGGCCAGTTCGTCAACCCGGCCAACCCTCTCGCCCATGAACGTACTACAGGAGAGGAAATCTGGAGAGATACCGAAGGCAAGGTCGATATCTTCGTGGCCGGAGTCGGTACCGGCGGAACCGTCAGCGGCACCGGCAAGACTCTTAAGAAACATAATCCAGCCGTCAAGGTATTCGCCGTAGAACCGGCATCTTCGGCTGTGATCTCAACTGGAGTTCCAGGAAAGCATAAGATCCAGGGTATCGGCGCCGGATTCGTACCGCAGACATACAACGCCTCGATAGTGGACCAGGTGTTGACCGTCGAAGATAATGATGCCATAAAGGCGAGCAGGGATGTAGCTGCGAAGCTAGGACTCCTCGTCGGAATTTCATCCGGCGCAGCGATATCCGCTGCCATTTCTCTAGCCAGAAAAGACGAAAACCAAGGAAAAACCATAGTAGCCCTTCTCCCTGATACCGGAGAGCGATATCTGTCCACCGTGCTCTACGCATTTGAAGATTATCCGCTATAATTTCTTACTGTCATTTCGTTTAGGGAGAATTAAAAAGAATACCGGGACAGCGTCACGCCGTCCCGGTATTCACGTGAAAAGAGATCGTAGAACATCAGTCATGAAAATTAATTCTGAACTACGCGTTAAGTTTTATGTCAGAATTGACGGTAGTGTTTGATACATTGATCGTGTATCCTAAAAAGGATACCTACGTATTGCTTATGGTATTGTAACTGTAGTTGCAATTCGTTTGTTACATTAACGTCAGCTGTCCGGAGTAGACCGAACCGTCTTCCGGATAGATGAAAATGAGGTAATCGCCTCTTTTTTCTCTAAAAGGAATAGAGAAACTGCCGTTGGCGATGACATCATAACTTCTTTTCCGGCCGTTCCATAGATTGATTGTAGTTATAGTTGCAAAGCCTAGGTCACCATATACATCGAAAGCAAGTTCGTGCATATCGTCTAAGTAGCGGGCTTCGACCTTGGACTCCATTCTTGGAGCGCGAAGGTCACATGGCAAGAAGGTGGCGTCCAGCAAAACAAATACGACAGGATGGTCGTCGTTTTTACCGTTACCGTTACCGTTTCCGTTGTCTCCGTCGGCTCTTGCCACGCTGAGAGGTATCAATAAAAGAGCAATTAATAGAGATAAGTACTTCATGTCGCTAATTTTTATATGTTGCAAGTTACTGCTAAATACTGAGAAATACATAAAACGCGGTCTAAACGCGTCTTATATGAAACGTGTTGAAAATCAACGAGTTAGACTAAATATTCCTGGATTTAATCTAAACAAGGCTTGTAAAGTATTGGAAATCAATGTGTTATAAATATCCTTTCGGTTAGTATCTACTTAATTGGTTGATTTATAATGCTTTAGGATATGAACGTCTCATACAGAATCTTATTCGGCGACTCGATTTTGCTGATTTCGCTCTTGATTCTGTTCTTTTTTGTGTAGACTGAAGCGACCGAATAACCCATTATGTTCGCAATGGTTTTCGCCTCGAATCCGGCTATTATATACTGGATGAAACGGAAGTCCGCCTCCTTGTGGTTAGGCAGGTCGGCGCGCAGTTTTACCATTATGTTGTCGAGACTGTTGTTTATGTCATTCTCGAATTTGCTCTGGCTTTCCACGTCGGTGTCTATTACCCGGAGAATGTCCATCACCTGCTCGTAGATATAGTCCCTCTTGTCCTTTTTGACCGGGCTCCAGTATGCTGCGCACAGATCGTTGAGCAGATGGAACTGGTTCTTGTAGGTATCCATGAACTGCTTCCTGACCTTGGAGTTCTCCTGCTTCTGGGAATCCAGCATCTTCTTGACCTCGAGATGGAGGGTTGAGATCTCCTCGATCTTTCTGGTCAGCCTCATCCTGACAGAGAAGAACAGGAACAGCATTACCAGCAGGCAGATTATCAGGACGGCGCTTATGAGCATGAGTCTCTGGACCTGCATCGTATGCTCCTTCTTGAGCAATTCCGCCTGCGAGGAGTAATAATTCCTCTGCGTGGAGACCAAAGACTGGTCCAGCAGGGTCAGTATCGTCGAATCCTGGACTTCTATGGATTTCTCGAGAAGTTTGATGGCCTTGTCATTCTTTCCCTGATGCTTATATATACGGTAGTTCCAGCGTTCCAGTATATCCGGACTGATTCCGGTCGCCCGGAGCTGGTCCATGATGGCGTCCGCCCTGGCTGGCCTGCCCATGATTTCTTCCGCATAAGCGTATATGCAATATGTCTCCATGCTGAGCGGCTTCCTGAATCTGCGCTGGAGCTCTACGATCATGTCTATGCTCTTCTGCGGCTCCGGCTCCGGCTTCAGCAGATTGATCTTGGAGTATGAGACCGCCCTGTTGATGTAAGATGCCGTATCTATCACAGGCATGGAGAAGAATTCCGTGAACAGGCTGTCGGATTCTTTCCATTTCAGAATGTTGGCGCTGCATGTGGCAAGGTGGCCGGTGAGGGCCCATATCCCGCGCTTGTCTCCGCATTGCTTGCCGTAGCGGAGGGCATCGTGGGCGTACTTATACTCCTGGAGACTGTTCTGGCTCATGGAGAATATGTCTGAAACCGCCGAATTGAGAAGCTCTTTATACCGGATGTCGGAAACCCCGGCGGTGTCTTCCAGCGCTTCCATGTAGTGCACCATCGCATTGTCTATTTCGTTGCGGTTGGCATATATCCTGCCGAGATAATATCTTGATTTGGACCTGTATTCCCGGTTGTTCCGCTTCGAGTAGTATTCTACGGCCGGCATTATTACGGAGACATCGGTCGTATCGATGTAGTTCTTGTCCAGCACCATGCTATATAGGAGGGCATATCTCGCCTTGAGGCGTTTGCCGGGAATGGAATTCCTGTCTATGTCACTGAGAATCGATAGAGCGCTGTCCGGACATTCGTGCATGATCTTTTCTGCTTTGTCCATGCGGTCAGTGATGCTCTGCCCGGAGCATGAGAGCAAGGCTGCAGAGAAAGCTATAGAATATATTAAACGAGTATATTTCATATGGTTTCTGTTTATCATTACAAATATAAGAAAAATGGCTGATTACCCCTCGTTGGATTAATCAGTAATTAAATGTATATTTGTAAGATTTAACTTGACGGAAAACCACATTTTCTATGATTATTAAGAAGATAACTGTTTCTGAAGACTGCAGCCTTGCCGGAGTCCCGGCCTTGCTTGATGCCGCCGGAGTCGGGTTCGTCCCGGTCGCGTGCGACAACTGGAACTGGTCGGACCGCAATCCTGAGGTGAAAGTCCGCATCGCCCATGATTCAGAGAACATCATATTGCATTTCCATGTATCCGACAACGAGCTGCGCGCAGTCGAGACTGCGGATGACGGCCGAGTCTGGGAAGATTCCTGCGTCGAATTCTTCGTGTCGCCGGACGGAAATGATTTCTATTATAATTTCGAATGCAATTGCATAGGGACGTTGCTGCTTCATGGCGGTCCCGCCGGGGGAGAGCGCCCGTCTGCTCCTGCGCGAGTCTATGATTCCGTAAGAAGATGGAGTTCGCTGGGGACCGGGGCTTTTGAGGCTCATGAGGAAGTCCGCGAGTGGGACCTCGTCGAGATAATCCCTGCCTCAGCGCTGTTCCGGCATGATATAAAGTCTTTGGACGGCCTTTCGATGAAGGGAAATTTCTATAAGTGTGGCGATTTGCTGCCTCATCCGCATTTCCTTTCGTGGGCTCCGATCGACCTTCCGAAGCCGATGTTCCATTGCCCGCAGTTCTTTGATGCCATTGAATTTGAACAATAACACTTACACGAATAAATGAAGAAGACAGTTTTGGTATCCGGCGGCGCCGGATTTATCGGTTCTCATGTGAGCGTAGAACTCATTGAGGCCGGCTATGATGTAGTAGTAGCGGACAATCTCTCCAATTGCGACATGTCCGGCTATGAGGGAGTTAAGAAGATCACCGGACGTGAGGATCTCCCTTTTGAGAAAGTCGATTTCTGCGACCTTCCGGCCGTGGAGAAGCTTTTCACTGATTACAAGATTGACGCGGTAATCCATTTCGCGGCGTTCAAGGCCGTAGGTGAGTCAGTCGAGAAGCCTGTGATGTATTACAGGAACAACCTCGATTCGTTCCTGAACGTGCTTGAGGCTGCCGGACATCACGGCTGCCACAATATTCTTTTCTCTTCTTCGGCTACCGTCTATGGCGAGCCGGACAAGGTTCCTGTAACCGAGAAGTCTCCGCGCAAGCCGGCAACTTCTCCTTACGGAAACACCAAGCAGATTTGCGAGGATATACTCCAGGATACTATCCGTGCTTCCAAGGGCTCCGAGTGTGAGCTCAAGGGTATCCTTCTCAGATATTTCAACCCTATCGGCGCCCATCCGTCAGCTCTCATCGGAGAGCTTCCGCGCGGCGTGCCTAACAATCTCGTGCCGTTCATCACCCAGACTGCCATCGGCAGGAGGGAGTGCCTGAGCATCTTCGGCAATGATTATCCTACTCCTGACGGTACATGCCAGCGTGACTTCATCGACATCGTCGACCTTGCCAAGGCTCATGTGTGCGCTGTCTCAAGGATGATCGACGGCAAGATGAAGCAGGACTGCGAGGTCTTCAATATCGGCACCGGCCGTCCTCTTTCAGTGATGGAGCTTGTGAATGCTTTCGAGAAGGCTAACGGCCTGAAGCTGAACTATAAGTTCGTGCCGCGCAGGCCGGGAGATGTCATGGCTATCTGGGCCGATCCTACTCTTGCGAATACTGAGATGGGCTGGAAGGCTGAGCGTCCTATCGAGGAGACTCTTGCCGCCGCCTGGGCATGGGAGAAACATCTTGCCGGCAAGTAATCATGGAAGCCGTCAAGGAACGCGTTCTCAAATTCGCAATCGAAGGCGAGATCAAGGAGATACGTCCGCTCGGGAACGGTCTCATCAATGATACATATAAGGTCGTGACCGAAGGTCCCGGCCCTGATTATGTGCTGCAGTGCATCAACCATTCGATATTCAAGGATGTGGATCTGCTCCAGTCCAATATCGAGGCCGTTACTTCGCATATCCGCGCCAAGCTTGAGGCGGCAGGGGAGAAGGATATCGACCGCAAGGTCCTCCGTTTCGTGCCTCTCAAGGACAGCCCTAAGACATATTTCTTCGACGGGGAGAAGTACTGGAGAGTCTCCGTGTTCATCAATGACGCCCAGACTTTCGAGACCGTCAATCCGGAGTATTCATACTATGCCGGTAAGGCTTTCGGTAATTTCGAGGCCATGCTTGCGGACATCCCTGTGAAGCTTGGGGAGACTATCCCGGATTTCCATAACATGGAGCTGCGCTCGCGCCAGCTTAAGGAAGCCATCGCCGCCGATCCTGTCGGCAGGATGGCTGATCCTGAGGTCCAGGCTATCGCTGCGGAGATTGCCGAGCATGATTTCGAGATGTGCAAGGCTGAGCGTATGTATCGTGAGGGCGTCCTTCCGAAGAGGATCTGCCATTGCGATACCAAGGTCAACAATATGATGTTCGATAAGGATGGCAATGTGCTTTGCGTCATCGATCTGGACACGGTGATGCCGAGCTTCGTGTTCTCTGATTTCGGGGATTTCCTGCGCACTGCGGCGAATACCGTCGCCGAGGATGATCCTGCAGTGGAGAAAGTGGATTTCCGTATGGATATCTTCGAGGCTTTTTCGAAGGGTTATCTCGAATCCGCATCGTGCTTCCTTACCGCGGTAGAAAAGGAAAACCTGCCATACGGTGCATTGCTGTTCCCGTATATGCAGGCTGTCCGTTTCTTCGCTGATTATATAAACGGCGATGTGTATTATAAGATAAAGTATCCGGAGCATAACCTGGTGCGTACCCGCAACCAGTTGGCCCTCTTCCGGTCGGCACTTTCCAAACTAGACGAGATGCGCAGGCTTCTCGCCTAGTCTTCTATTTCATTCTGTCTCGGGCATCATTTCCGGCGCCGGTGCCTTTGTATTTGCTCTTGACTGAGTTGAAGCGGTAGCGTACCGACAATACAACTCTCTGGGTATCAAATACATTGGACTGGTAGATCTGGTAAGCGCCGAAGTCGGCAGTGATATTGTTGTTCTCAAGTCTGAAGAAGTCACTTCCGGAAAGGCGGATCACCAGCGAGCCGTCTTTCAGAAGAGTCTTCTGGATAGCTGCGGAAGTCTGTAAGGAGTTGTCGCAGAGGGAAACGATACTTGCGCGGCCTTTCGAACGGAACGATCCACCCAGTTCCAGCTGCCATCCTTTCTTGAAGGTGAAGGTATTGTTGAGCTGGGCGAACCAGATAGGATCACCTCCATAAGAGATAGTCCTTTTTTTGCTTGCCTGGGAAGGGTCTTCGACATCCAGTTTGAGCCACTGTCCCTGCAGGCCGACAAGACCTGTCAAGTGCCATGCTCCTATGGTAGGAGTTGCGGTGACGTAGGCTGAATACTCTCTTAACGGCTTGTCAAGGTTCGTTGGCAATGAGATTATGACTCCCTCGGAGTTGTATGGCCTTGACCAGGTCGAGATTGCGTCGTCGGTATGGCTGTAGTTCGCCTGGAGAGCGAAAAATCCATACATGGCGGCAGCCGAAATGGAGTGCATTATCTGCGGCTGGAGTCTGGCGTTGCCGCCCTGGAGAGTGAATCTGTCGTTGTAGCGGATGGCATCGTCAAGCTGTGAGAAGCTCGGGCGTGACGTCCTTACGCTATAGCTGAGGGAACCTTGAACCTTTCCCAGAACTCCGGCGATAGAAAGAGACGGGAAGAAACTGTCATATTTGCGGGTCAGGTCGTTTTTCCCGAGAAGGTCGTCGAATCTGTACTCGACGTGCTCGTAACGGAGTCCTGCGTTTACCTGGGCTCTTCCGCCCAATACAAAGCCATAGCTGGCGAATCCTGCGATGTTGTCCTCCTTTACTTCTGAAGAAGATGCTGGAATGGCGGCGCCGGAGAGCGTATAATCATTCGAACTGCGGGAGAATGTCTCTTCAGTACCGAACTGGAGCATTCCCGGGCCCATCGGATAAGACAGTACTACTTTGCCGGCGTAGAGCCTTGATTTTGCTTTTGAGGCGGCATTTATGACTGCGTCGTCGTTTGTCGTGCTGGTCTCGTTGCTGTGGGAGCCGCGGGTGTTGCCCGATGCGAAATAATCGAGGTTGACGTCGATGCTGAGCTTGCCGAACGAGCCGTTATAATAGGCATTCACGTTTGTCTGATAAGGTTTTTTGCCGGTATAGAAGTCGTTTGTCACTGAGTGCAGATGCTCCTTGAGTACTCCGTCCATCTTTATGTCGTCATCGAGAATGCTTTTCTGGTCGAGATCGAGACTTGATTTCCAGTCTATCTTGACTCCGGTGAAGTGGTTGTTGGCAATCTGCCAGTTGAATCCGGTATTGAGAGTAAGGTCCTTCGTTTCATAATCGGCATCGACAGTTCCATCCTGTCTCAGGACAGGGGAGCCGAAGGTCTCGCGCCAGAGGTCACTTTCCTGTAATCCGCTGACCTCGGAGTAGTCTGCTCCTGCGAAGATATCCACTCCTCCTTTGCGGTAGTTTGTCTTCAGGTATGAGCTTATGTCGTTGTTGTCTTTCTTTCGCGTTGATTGAGAGTCGGTAATGCCGGCATCGAAGCCGAAGCCTTCGCCCTTGCGGCGGATAGTGCGGATACGTACTACAGAGCGTACCGTGGCATCGTACTGTGCTCCCGGATTGCTGATTACTTCTACACTCTGGATTTCATGGCTTTGAAGGCGGTAAAGTTCGCTGGAATCAGTCACTTTCTTACCGTTAATATATATAAGAGGAGCTCCTTTGCCGATCACCTCCAGTCCCTTGTCGCTTTTGATGATGCCCGGAACTCTTGCAAGAACATCGTTTGCAGTACCGATATTCTCCAGCACGGAACCGCGGACTGAGGTCTGAAGGCCTTCGCCGGTCAGTTTTGTCTTTGGCATTACGGCCTGGACTACTGCTTCTCCAATAAGTTCGGAATCTTCACTCAATACAATGACAGGAAGAGTCATCTGGGTCCCCTTGAGGGAAATGTTGCGGGTGACTTCCTTAAAACCTACGAGAGAAACTGTAAGGATGTAATCTCCTGCGGGGGCGGAGAGTTCGAATGTGCCGTCTTCCTTGACGGATACTCCGGAAACGACAGTACCATCGTCTTTGCTCAAGAACGCTGTGGCAAATGCTGCCGGCGTACCGGAGACTTCTTCAACAGTGCCCCGGAGCGTAACGTTGTTTTGTCTGGCGGCAGACATGGATGCGCAAAACAAAAGGCATCCTGCGAGAATTGCTAGAAATCTTTTCATATTGCAAATGTTACCTTTATTACTGTAATAGTTCAATAATACACTACAAAGGTATAACATTTTTGCGATTCTCCAAAAAAAAATCTAAAAAAATCTAAAAGACAGAGATTTAGCCGATGATCCATTTCCCGATTTTCGGGATTCTCTGCACGAGTACGCAGAACAGGGCGACGCCCGCGAATGAGAGGGCGGCGGTAAGGAGAATCTGTACCGGAGTCGTCCAGATGCCCAGAATTCCGGCTTCGCCGAGCCCGAGCTGGCTGCGAAGCCAAGCGGAGATGATTCCGAGCAGCAGCATGTGGCAGAGGTACATTCCATAGCTGGCTTTCGATACCGGAAGCAGCACTTTCTCGTAGAAACATCCTCCGGAAGTGATCTTGCGGAACAGCAGTACCCAGCCGATGCTCATCAGGGCCACGCCGACAGTGTCGTTGAGCCATGGACCTTCCCATAGGGCGGCAAGGCCTACCGGACCTTCGATCGGGAAAGCTCCGCCACAGTCGTTCCATACCCTTGAGAGGAAGCCGAGGGTGCAGATTGAGAGACCGGCAAGGAATACAGGGACCGAGATCCCGAGGGTCTTTTTCCATGACAGGCTGCCTACGAACTTGCGGAAATACAGGCCCAGGAGCAGGTAGCCGATGAAGCCGCTGAAGTAATAGAACAGTCCGTAGGTGTTCCAGCTGGCTTCTCCCCAGAGCGGGTATTTTGCGGCGTTAGGAATGCCTGAAGGCCCATATATCACTGGCGCAGAGCCTCCGGCCCATTGGCGTATCAGCGGGATGAGCGTTGTGAACAGCCAGATTCCGAGATATACTTGAAGCTCCCTCTTGCCGACTTTCTCCGCCCAAGGGGAGAGAAGAGGCATCAGGAGATATATTCCTATCATCATATATACATACCACAGGTGCCCGGCGGCGTAGTTGAAGTTGAGCAGAAGGTCCTTGAAGTTCTGCACGGGCTCGCCCCATACAAGGGCATAGACTATCGTCCAGAACGCGAATGGAATCAGAATGCGTCCCGCTCTTCTGCGGAAAAACTCTTTTGTGGTGTAGTGCAGCGGGAACTGGAGATAGCTGGATGCCATGATGAAGAGGGCGACGCAGGCACGTGGAAGCACGTCCAGCAGGGAAACCCAAAGGGCATCGGTCTTGGTAAGTATAAGGGAGCCCTCTCCTCCAAGGTAGAATGGTTCGCTGGCGTGGGTCATCATGACCATGAAACATGCGGTGACGCGAAGCCAGTCAATCCAGATTTCGCGATTAGGATTCTTTTCGATCATATAAGAATTATACTTTTTGTGGAATGTGGTATGATTTGTTGTCAAAGATACGTGTTTTTCGTTCAATAAACATATATTTGCCGTAAAGAGTTATGATTATGAGACGACTTATTTTTGCAGTCATGGCCGTCGTGATGGCATTGGACGTCGCCATCGCCCAGGAGACCGGCAAGCTGCCGAGGGCAGAGGCTACTGAGGCTCAGAAGGCTGAATTCCATAAGATGTTTCCTCTGGTCTGGGGCCATGGGACAGATGAACTCCATGCCCTGATGGTGCTCAAGGACGGGAAAGTCATCTATGAGGAGACCGATCCGGCGCATACCATTGACGAGAAGCATGTGCTGTGGTCTGCTTCGAAGACTTTCACCGCTACAGCGGTCGGCTTTGCCGTGCAGGACGGCTTGCTCAGGACTACCGACAGGATGGTCGACATAATCGGCGACTTGTGCCCGCAGGACAGGCCTGAATGGATGGATGAGATTACTGTGTGGCATCTCCTGACCATGAGCGCCGGCATCGCCGGGGAGAATTCCAGCCAGCACTGCAGGCGCGGTAAGCTGAAGGACTGGGCCCGTGAGATTCTTGCAGCCCCGATGCATTTCAGGCCGGGGGACTATTTCCAGTACAACAGCATGGAGTCATATCTCCTGTCCGTCATCGTCTCGAGGGTGACGGGAGAGAGGCTGGACAAATATCTTGAGCATAAGCTCTTCGAGCCTCTGGGCATCAGCGACTGGTGGTGGGAGATTTCCCCTCAGGATTATGCCGCGGGAGGATGGGGCCTGTTCATCTCCGCCGAGTCGCTCGCCAAGATGGGACAGTTCATGCTCCAGAGGGGCGTGTGGAACGGAGAACGCCTTCTCGATGCCGCATGGTTCGACGAGGCGATGTCTCCTCAGATAATGCAGTATAAGAACAAGGAGAAGAAAGGCTCCGGAGAAGGAAACCAGGGTTATGGCTACCAGATGTGGTGCTGTACCCACGGGGCTTACCGTCTGGACGGTGCCTGGGGCCAGTATGCCATAATAATCCCTGAGAAGAATGCTGTCGTGGTGATCCTTGAGCATTCTACCAATACTCCGGAGGTCTTCAAGGGCGTCTGGGACTACATCTATCCGAATTTGTAGGAACTGAGATTAATCCAGGACTGTACCGGATATGACAAAAGCGCTCCCGGAGGAAGCGCTTCGTTAAATGCTTGGTAGAAAATAAATGGTTTATTCTATTTATGACTAAAAAGCGAGATGCTCTCTAGTATAGGGCGGTCGTGGGAGCCGGTGATCACCACGCGCAACCGTTTTGTCGTGCATGGTTTTGTGGGGATAATGCGCTTGTAGCCTATGGTAGTGCCTTCGGCGATTGTCAGCCATCCTCCATTTTCGACAGCGACATCAAAATCCTGGATATCAACCCGGAAACTGCTGACTCTCTGCCCGAAGCGTATGTCCTCCTGCAGCTGTACATAATCGAAACTGCGATACTCCGGGAGTGTTATCTCCCAAACCTTCCCTCCATGGCGCTTGCGTATTTTGGCTCCGGCGGCAAGGTCCGTCCCGAAAACAGCTTCGCGGGCATCCCGGAACTCCATCAATCGCAGCGAATCCACCTTGCAGATGCGTCCGTTGGTGTCCGGCGGCACGTTTAGCAGCAGCAGCGAATTGCGCCCCACGCTCTCGACCCAAATCTTCATCAGCGCTTCTACGCTCTTTACCTTGTCGTTCTCGGATTCCCTCCAGAACCAGCCTGGGCGGATGGAGACGTCGACTTCGGCAGGTACCCAGTGCGCGCCATAAACGTTGCCCTGCTGGAGGGTGTCTATCGGGGGTGCGCCGGCACCGGGAGTGAAGCCCTCGGTGTCCAGGGTGCTCCAGTTGGTCTCGCAGGCCTGTCCGCGCTCGTTGCCAACCCATCGGCAGCCAGGGCCGATGTCGCTGAACATCACGGCCTCAGGGCTCAGCCTGCGCACGGTGGCTCGGAAAGTATCCCAGTCATATACCTGTTTCTTTCCGTTCGGCCCCTCGCCGCAGGCCCCGTCGAACCAATGCTCGAACATCGGGCCATAGTTCGAGTGAACCTCTTCGAGAGCCTGCACATATACATTGTTATATTCAGGTGTGCCGTAGGCTGGGTGGTTTCGGTCCCAGGGAGATATGTAAACTCCGAACTTCAGGCCGTACTCCCGGCAGGCCTCCGAAATCTCTGCAAGTACATCCCCCTTGCCATCGCGCCAGCTGCTCTGCGCGACGGTATGAGTGGTGGTTTTGCTTGGCCAGAGGCAGAATCCGTCATGGTGTTTGGCTGTGAAGATGATTCCCTTCATGCCGGCCGCTTTGGCGGTTGCAGCCCACTGCCTGCAATCCAGGCCGGTTGGGTTGAAGAGGTCTTCCGTTTCAGTACCTTGTCCCCATTCCAGACCGCTGAAAGTGTTGGGTCCGAAGTGTACGAACATGTTGTATTCCATTTGTTGCCACTCAAGTTGTTCGTGGCTGGGAGTCGGGCCGCAGGCATCCTTCGAACAGGATGCGCAAAGTACAACGGCCACTAGAGAAAAGGCTTGCAATGTTTTCATAGTTCAAAGATAGCATAAAATGCCGATACATTGCGTGCTTTTTCAAAAATAAACAATCGACCTTTTAGGCTTTCCGGACTATATTATTGGATCAGGTATAAACACGCCTGACGTGATAATGTAGATTAATCCAGGATTATCTCGCTCTCATTTTCTGTAAGCTCGTGTCTGTATTCGGCACCATTCAGATTGATGAGCACTTCCTTAATCTGGTAGCTATATACGGGCCATCCACTTCCCAGATGAAACCGGAACACTCCGTTCGTGGTGATACTTACGTCCATCGAATCCAGCGCATTCTCAAGTTCTGTTCTCATATTTTCCGTAAAATCCTCTCCGATAGAGCCGATCACGTTTTGGAGCATAGTTTTTACTGTCTCCTTGAAATCATCCTGGTCTGCTTCCTGATATGATCTTATCGTCAGAAAATCTTCATCTGTGTCATCCTCGTCAATCCAATATACACAGTTCATCGTGATAGTGTTTCCGTCCGGAACAAAGAGATTTGGAGATTCATACTGATAGGAATAGTCTTCGCCGATCTTGTATTCTAAGCCATGGAACATCAACATCCCTTCAAAGGCGCTCTGATACGACATCTGTATCGTGCCTGGCTGGATGAGAGAACGGATTATGTCTGATAATTCTTCTTTTCCTTCTTTCAAGGATTCATTCTTTTCGAATGTCTCGTTAATGACCTCTTCGATAATGGCATCGGCCATCTTGTCCCATTCTATAGGCAGCATACGCTGAAACGAGCCCAATTCGTCGGTTTCAAACTCTATAGGCGACGTGGCTGTCAGCTTATGGATGACGTCATTGACCAGCGAGACTATAGGATTGTTGTTGCTCTCGTTTGACGTGGTATATCTCAGCCTGTACATCTTGTCGTCAGCCGCTACGACTTCATATGTCGTAATGTCCGTTTCATGTTCTACGACAGTCGTGTCTTTTCCCACTATCTGAGACTTCGTGGTAGATGTATTGTAGCTGAACTTGTCTCCTAGTTCCCAATATGCTACCAGTTGAACCAGTGAATCTGAAGGCATCTGTGCATGAGAAGATACAGACGGAAGAAGGGTGCCGAGAGCGATGACGGCTAGAGAAAGGGATCTCTTGAATAGATGTTTCATCTCAAATTATTTTGGTTATTGTTTCATGGAATATGTTTATTCGGTTCCGTATTTCTCGTAGAATTCCTTCACTCTCTTGTTGAAATCCGGCACGAATTCTTTAAGGTATTCATCGGACTGGAGATATTCGACGATTTCTCCTGTCTGGTATTTTCCCCTCATTTTCTTGATGTAGCTGATACATTCGTCTTTCTTTCCGTCGATGTCGTCGAGCAGCCATTTGCCGTCGACTTTCTTTATCATGACCACATGGCCTTCGCCTTCGGGTGCATTCTCATGGGTGGATACGATGGCTGAAGCCAGGTCTTTGGAAATCCTCTTTACGGACTGGACTTTATACGCCAGCTCATAGTCGCCGTTTCCGCCGACGAAGTACCATAGCCATTCGTTCTCTCCGATCTCGCCATAATCGGCAACCGGAGCATCGAATGCTTCTGCGTATGCGTTATAGAATTCAGGGGTGAGATATTCCGCGGCCCCGGCTCTCAGACCGTGGTCCGGGATGAACTGACACAATTCGAGGACCTTCCCGGAAAGGTCTTCCTTAGGTTGCCCGCATGAGAGTATCATGAGCAACACGCCGATGCAAAAGAATAAGCGTTTCATTTTTTTGAAAGTAAAGATAGTTATTTTAGTCGTTTTCTTCAAGTTCGAAGATGGATTCTGTAGGTTTTCCGAAGTATCTGGCAATCTTCATCGCGAGCACGGCGGACGGAACATATCTTCCGGCTTCTATGGAATTGATTGTCTGGCGGCTGACGCCCACGGCGGCTGCAAGGTCCTGCTGGGTGATGTCCTTGACCGCGCGTTCTATTTTGATAGTGTTTTTCATTTCAGTTGCCTCCTTACTCTTCTCATTGTAAGGTTGAACTTGAGGATGTAGACGATGTAGAAAAGATAGATTGCAGCCAATGCGAAATCAAGGAAGAGCAGGCCCATGATGAACAGGATACCGAAGGCAAGTACGAAGGATGTGAACCACAGGCTCCATACGAAGGATTGCATCCTTATATGTCCGGTCATCTCGTCCTCGTCTTTCTCCCGTGACAGTGCTATCAAGCTGAGCGAGACCAGAAAACCTGACATGCTTATCTCAGCTACGAGGTCGGCCTTTCCGTGGTAAAAGAAATTGTCGCCGATACCTATCCAAGGGATTTCTATTTCCGGTAATTTGACGCCTAGCAACGCACAGATACATATTGTTGCAAAAGGAAGAAACATCCACATTCCGACTTTCTTGCAGGAATAGGGGAGGAGGTAATTCTTAGGTTTCATATCACATATTGGTTTATTAATTATGCTTTTTCGATGCGAATGTAAAGATAATTTTCCAATATGTCAAGTTTATTTTACATTTTCTATATCTATGGGATCGCCAAGGAAATGAGGTTTCTTTCTGAACATCATGTCAAGGAAGACTTTGCACCTTGCTCCGTATTCTCTTATTTTAGTGAGAAAACCGTAGTAAGCGCTTACGTCGGAGGCGTTGTATCCGACGGCGTCAATTCCTTTCTTTCCGGCAATAAATATGGCTCTTTCGTTATGGAATCGCTGGCTGACGACGATGAATTCCGTCTGTCCGAATACTTCCTTGGCCCTTACTACTGAATCGAAAGTCCTGAATCCGGCATAATCCGGGAAAATAATCTCCACCGGGATGCCTTTGGCGACAAGAGCCTGCTTCATTTCTTCTGGTTCATTGTAATCCTTCTTCCTGTTGTCTCCGCTCACTATTATGCGGTCTATCTTTCCTGCCTTATATAATCTGGCGGTTGCTTCTATCCGTGAGATGAAATAAACGTTAGGCATTCCGTTCCTGCCTATTGGAGATGTACCCAGTACTAATGCCGTGTGGTAGTGGGGAACGTCGGCTACTTTATCGTACAGCCTTTCCCCGGCATACCTGTCAATCCTGATGTTGCAGTAGAGAATGAATCCAAGCAACGCCAGGACTATCCCCAGCAGCCATTTCATATAGGATTTCCATCCTTTCTTCGTCCCTTTATGTGCCATATCATGAATGTCTGGTATAATACAAAGATAATCATTCTTCCCGATATGTATCCTATAGCCATCACCCTCGCGAATCTGCTTGTATACGTCAATAGCTCCTGGTTTGATAATGTGTCATAAAATATGTATGTTTGTTCAGATAAATCGGAATTTAATGGAAAAACTGAAAGGATACACAAAAAAATGGTGGTTCTTCGCCCTGTTGTTGGCTCAATCTGTGCTGATGCCCATTGTGAGTCGCAACTTTGAACCGCAGGACATAGACCGGATGGTGATTGTCACTCTGGGGAATGCGCCTCAGGGTCATCTGGGAAATCTCAACATTGTGTTTCAATCGCTTTCACTGCTTATGTTCATCCTGCTCTTTGTTTTCAAGAACAGGGTGCGAACACTGTTCAATGCTTATGTGTCTGTGTCTTATCTGACATTCGCTTTCATCCAGAATATGGCGGTGACAGAGCAGTATGGATTCAGCGTAGTGACTGTGAATCTGGTGATGTTCCTGTTTGTGGCGTATGTCTGGATTCGGGAGACTTTGCATCCGGAAAACAACTATAATTTCAGCGGCTTCAAGTGGAAACATGCCTGGATGATTGTCCTTGCGCTATTTGCCTATTGGTGCCCGTTCACGCATCAGGGCCAGCCGGACTTGAATCCGTTACATTTCTTCACCAATAATACGGCCACGGCATTCTGCCTGACAACACCGGCTTTCCTGACCATCCTGACGCTGAATCTGCCAAAGGTAAACATTGTGACGTACAGGATTACAGCCATCATCGGTTTTGTCATCGGCATCTATAACATGTTCAATTTCTTCAATCCGCATACGGTCTGGCTGGGGTTCGTCCATATTCCGTTGGTTTCCATTTCGCTTTACTGTGCCATCCTCAGTTACAAAGTAGCGGCAAGGAAGAAAGATGCATAAATTCCCCGTTTCTCGAAATGAATAGGTCCCTACGCCCAAGCACGCGAAAGCCCGGCCGTCAAAGGCCGGGCAAAATCGCGTGCGGGCGAAGGGACTCGAACCCATACGCTTGCGCACCAGATCCTAAGTCTGGCTTGTCTACCAATTTCAACACGCCCGCAAAACCTATCCGGAAGGCAGTAACAAATGCCCGTCGCCGAGAGCGGCCTTGGGAAGCTGCCGCAATCTGAGTCCGGAAAGGGATGCAAAGATAATTAGTTTTTCTTAAATAACAAACATGCCCATTCTTCTCGGCTGCAACTCTTTATGAGAGACAGTCCCTGTCGGGCTGCTTCCTCTTCGATTGCCGGGCAGTCAGAAACATAGAATCCGCTTGTGAAAAGAAGTCCGCCTGCACGAAGAGAACGCGCGTACGTACGCAGATCCATGATTATTATATTCCTGTGGATGTTTGCAAGAAGCACGTCATACCTGCCCATCTGGAGCAGGGAAGCGTCTCCGCAATATGTCTCGAATTTTCTGGCGACACGGTTGGTATGGGCATTCCAGAATGCCGATTCGGCGGCGACGGCGTCGATGTCAATGCCGTAAACATGTTCCGCGCCCATCTTGGCGGCGAGGATGCCCAGCACGCCGGTGCCGCATCCCATGTCCATTACAACCTTTCCGCGGATGGCCCCGATATTCTCGACCATGGCGGACATCATCATCCATGTGGTCTGGTGGTGGCCTGTCCCGAATGCCATCTGCGGGTCGATCGTGATGTTGAACCTGGTCCTGCGAAGCCCCGTGTGATGCGGAGCCTTGACCGTCACGTCCCTGCCGATCACTATAGGGGAGAACCGGCTCTCCCAGTCGGCATTCCAGTTCTTGGCCGGCATAAGGTCTGCCTTGAAGGATACTTCGAAATCCAGACCTGAAAGGGCCAGTTTCAGGGCGCGGGCGTCATATCTTTCCTGCTGGATATAGGCCTTGAGGCATGGCTGAAGGCCCTCTTCTTCCGATATCATGAAAGAATCATATGGAAGTCCCGAGAGTTCGGCTTCCACGATTTCCGCCCGTCCTTCCGAGAATGGCTCGAAGAACAGAGAAACCTCTATGTAATCGTTACTGTTCATTCTCTGATCCGTTTTCCTCTGTCTGCTCTTCAGCGGCTGCCTCTTCCTCCTCGCGCTTCTCTTCGGCTTCCATCTCTTCGCGTGCTGCCTCCATCTCGGCTGCCTCTTCGCTGCTCAGGCTTTCCGTCTGGGCCGTCGAATCATACCCCAGTTCATCCTTTCGGGCATCGATATCGTTCTTTGCCGACATGTTCTGCTGCAAAGCCAGTTCGACACCCTTGGTAAAGATGTTATGGATGGAGTTGATAAGGTTGAGGTGCATATTGTTGATTTCCGTAGTGAAGACTGGAACGTTCTCGTTCTTGTATTTGGCCTTGCCCAGCCTGTATTTCCAGTCGTCGAAATTACCCCACAGGTTGATTCCGAAACGGAACGGCAGAGGCGACTTCAGTACGGAGACATGGTACTTGAAGCTCTGGTCGAAGCTTTGGGTACCGCTCATCGCAAGGGTATACCTGTCGATGCCGAGAATGAACGGGAATACCTCCAGCGTATTGTTGCTGATGATGCCCTGGACTGACATCTTGTCGATATAACCGGTCTTCTTGTTCTTGAACATCAGCAGCTTGGTGATCTTCCTGATCGCTCCGTCCTGCTCGACTGAAAGGTCCTTTCCCTTGATCTTCAGCACTCCGTTGATAGTCGGAGTAATGAAGTTCATGTTGGTATCGAGAGCCGTAGTCGCGGCAAGCTCGCAGTCCAGCATGCCCTTGAACGTCTTGAGCATAGGGATGAGGCTGTCGGCGGCCGGCACGAGCGTGATCACTTTGTCTGCGGTGATGTCCACCATGTTAAGGTCGAAGCCTGCGGTGAGATCCTTCTTCGTCTTGGTGGCGTAGAAGCCCTCGAAGTAGATATCGCCCATGTTGGACTCTGCTACAGTATTCATGATCTGCAGGCAGCGCTTCTTCATCGTGATTTCCGAAACGAACCAGTTGATGTTAAGGTCTGAATAGATTATGTTGTTACCCTCCAGCCGAATGTTCGCGTTGACGTTCGACGGCAGTACCAGCAGCGCGCTGTTGGCGGTAGAGAGCGAGTCGCTCTCGAAGCTGGCCATGTACTCCTCGTCGCTGACTAAAGCTTTCGGGGCGCTGTTGCCGGGCGCGTATTTGCTTCCGGCGTCGAAGGCCCAGAGCAGTTCGTTGGCATGAAGCCTTTGCGAGGTGACATTGGCGTCAAGGTTTATGATTCCGCCCCTGGTCAGTGCTCTGCGGAGTCCATACAGACGGGCATTTGCGGAGATGTCGGACCGGCCTGAACGGATCGTCAGATTGCCGAGCTTGACTTCGTCATTATTGAATGTTCCGCTGACAGCCTCGATAGTGTTGCGGAGAGGGAACCGAGGCGAGATTATGTAACCGTCCTTTATTTCCAACTTGCCGTTGAGCGTCCATTTACGGACATATTCGGCCATCGACTTGTCGAGTCGGATGTCGATGTCTTTCTTGCGGAAGTCGGCCTCCTTCAGGTAGTCAGGCAGGCTGCTGCGGTGGCGCGCCATGATGAACGAAAACAGCGAGTCTCTCTGGACGTCCGGATAAACCTTCTGGAGAGAGTCCAGGAAGTGCTTGCGACGCTGCGATTCCTTGACTCCGTTCATTACGGCAGAAGCTGAGAATGAGGCGTCGTGAAGTCCGATTCTGCTTACGCCCTGATGCATGAAGATTGCGCCGTTGTTGCTCGAAAGCGAGAGGACTGGAGCGGTCGCGTTCTTCTGACGCATGTTGCTGTATTTGAAATAGTTGTTCGAACCGTTGAGGCCGATTGTGAGGGAATCGGCACCGGACATCGCGAGAATGCGGGCATAGACCGTCCCGACGATCGGATGGACCTCATGGCCGAATTCTTCGCTGATCGCTTTTGCCGCATTCTGGGCCGTGAAGCGGATTTCCGAGCCGCGGATATATGTCCCCAGACCGTAGGTCGCGTTGATGCTGTCGATAGAGCCTTTCAGTCCGAGGACCTTCGATCCGAGTTTCATGTCGTCGCTCTTGAATTTCGCGATCTTGACGTCGGCGTCGAGTATTTTGGCATGCAGGCTGTCGGACGGGTCGTCGATGCTGATGCCTTTGCTGCGGACATAACCCTCGAGGTCGGCGCGGGAGAAGTTGTACGGGCTGAGGTCGGAGAGCATGATGAAGCCCTCGACGGCGGCATCGAGCTTTCCGGAAACCCTGATGCCTTCCGGCATGAATGATTCCAGCTCGTCGAGATTGGCATCAGCTTTCAGCGACATCTCGATCAGGGGGTCTTCGCAGAGGGCGTCCTCTACTGCCGCGGATCCGCTGAGCGTGACTCCGGCGACATCGATGTCGAGGTCATCGATATTGATTCCGAGATTGCCGTACCGGTCGGTCTGCGCATTTATGTCCATGCCCAGACGCCCCTCATGGTCGAATCCGGAGTATGAAACCGACGATTTCGGGATAAGTATCTGGGCTATGAGTTCCGGCAGGCTTCCGTCGGACTGGATATAGTTGCCGTCGCACAGGGCGGTGACGGAGACTTTTGCATTGGTGTTGAGTTTGCCGACTTCGGCGGGCAGGATCCCGGAGAAGTAATCCAGGACTTCCTTGACGGGAATCTCGTCTATGGAGGCTTCGGCCCGTACGTATGTCGTGTCTTCGCCCATGCGTACATCCGCCTCTCCGGTCATTTCCAGCATCGCCGCCTTGAGTTTCAGGTCGCGCAGGGATATTTCGCTGTATCCTTTGCGCGGAAATACGATTCTGGTGTCAAGGTCGACTGGCAGCTCCACGCGTCCCAGGTCTGCCATGGCGAGGAAGGTGTCGGCCGTGATGCCGATATCGTAACCCCTGCCTTTGTTCTTTATGTCAAGTCTGGTGATGTCCAGCTTGTAGGCATCCGTGGCGCTGGTGAAGACTATATGCGGATCGCCGGTGAGGGCGGCATGGGTGATCCTGATATCCGGAAGATTCAGAGTGGAGCTGTCCTTGGCGGCTTCCTCTTCGGAGAGGAAAATGTCCCAGTTGGCGGCGGTCGAGTCGTACTGATGCAGGAATATCCTTGGCTTATCGAGATATAGGTGCCTTACATGCACCTTGCCTCTGAGGAGGGTCATGTAATTGACGGAGACGGTCAGGTTGCCGAACGTGGCGAGAGTATCCTCGGGCTCGCTCCGGCCTTCTTCGCGAAGATGTCCCTGGACCCCGACGGTATCGTAGGCCGCGAATTTTTCATGCGGGTAGGTTATGCTGGCTTCATCGACCGAAATATTGAGGTAGGGGAAACTCTTGAACACGGAGGCGCTTATGCTTCCGAAACGGAGGTTTCCGTCGATGAATTCGGCGGCATACTTGTTGGCCGTCTTAGTGAGAAATCTGGTATCAAGTATTATCTGCAGGGCTATTATGATTATGGCCCATAGTCCCACAAAAATTCCGAGGGCTATCTTGAGTCCCCTGAATCTGCGTTTTTTTTCGGATTCAGCCATTAATGATTGTTATATATTTTACAAATATAACTATTTAGGCGGTATATAGCACAAAAAAAAGAAGCCAATGTGATTGACTTCTTCTTTGTATCTATAGCATCGGGGAGATTACTGCTCGTCCATCAGCTGAAGATGCTGCACATAGATAGCCTTCTGCATCTGAATTCTCTTCTTTACAGATGGCTTCTCAAAGTTCTTCCTTGCGCGAAGCTCACGGATTGCGCCGGTCTTCTCGAATTTCCTTTTGAATCTCTTGAGAGCTCTCTCTATGTTCTCACCTTCTTTTACAGGTACTATGATCATTTGCTATATCACCCCCTTTTTGCTTGTTTTTCTTTTTTAGCGGGTGCAAAGGTACTAAAACTTTTTTCATTTCAAAAAAAACCGCTAAAAAAATTACAGATAGATATAAAATATTATGAAATAATTTATTATTTTTGCTAACAGAAATGTTTTACAACCATTAACACCCATGGAAAGTCCCTTCGTTTATTACAGGTATGTGACCGGGAAAAACTTCCTCGGACGCAAGGACGATTGCCGGATTCTTGGCAATCTTTTACTACAGGGAGAACATGTGGCGATATATGAGAGCCCGAAATCGGGTAAAATGTCATTGATTCAGCAGACCCTCCTTAACATTCGTGTTACCGGAATGCAGTTCGTCGTCGGACAGTTCAATCTGATCAATGTCAGGACTATCGCTTCTTTTCTCCAACGCTACGGATCGACCGCCATCAGGACAGTTGCTTCAACTCCGGAGGAATACGTTTCTATCGTTGCCGAATATCTTAAAGATACCCATTTCGTCTTCGATCAGGATCGTTACTCCGCTGATGATGAGATCCTTTCACTCAACTGGGATATAGATGACAATGACATTGCCGCTATCCTCCGTCTTCCATTCCTTCTCTCGTCCGACAGGAATGTCAAGATCATAATGATCATAGACGAATTCCAGAATGTCGAATATACCGAGGACGGCGAACGTGTCCTCAAGGCCATGGAGAAGCTCTTCTCCGAGATGCGCTCGGCCGGGAAGACTGACTGCGTCTTCCTTCTCTGCGGCTCTATGGTCAATGCCATGAAGCATATCTTCGAGGAGAAGCATTATTTCTACCGTCAGGTAGAGCATCTTTCCCTCCGGAAGATCGACGAGCGTGAGATCATCGAGTACATCCACCGCGGTTTCATGCTCAGCGGAAAGGAGATCGACCGGTCCCTGCTCCACGGCACTTGCCAGCTCTTCCGTTGCAACATGTGGTATATCAACCATTTCATATCGATCTGCGACTCCCTCTCCAAGGGCTATATCGTCGAATCCACTCTTATCGAGGCCCTGAACATAATACTGTCCATCCATGAACCTAGATTCATGGCGATGATGGCAGGACTGACGTCGTTCCAGGTCAATATGCTCCGTGCCGTCGTGGATGGCAATGTGCGCTTCAGCGCCGCCGATGTCATCCGGAATTACGGCCTCAACTCTTCGGCCAATGTGAAGAGAGTCAGGGAGGCTCTTGTCAAGAAAGAGATCATTACTTTCAATGAAAAGGAAGAGCCGTTGATCATGGATCCTCTGTTCGAATACTGGGTAACCAAATATTATTTCGAGAAATGAAAAAGAAGATAGCCGTCCTTACCGGAGCCGGAGTAAGCGCCGAGAGCGGGATAAGCACTTTCCGCGACAGCGGGGGATTGTGGAAGAACTATGATCCCCAGGTGGTTGCGTCGATAGATGGCTGGTATCGGGACAAGAAACTGATGCTGGATTTCTATAACATGCTGCGTAAGGACCTTGCTGCGGCCAAGCCTAATGCGGCCCATTATGCCATCGCCAATCTCGAGAAGGATTACGATGTCACAGTGGTGACGCAGAATGTCGATAATCTCCATGAGAGGGCCGGCAGCACCAGGATCATCCACCTCCATGGCGAACTTACCAAAGTCCGCCCGGAGCATGGAGTCTATGACGAGCTTTTCTCCGAGAAGGAGGTCTTCGACATAGGATACGAGGCGGTCAACCTGGGGGACAGGGCACCGAACGGCGCCCAGCTCCGCCCTCATATCGTATGGTTCGGGGAAGCCGTGCCTAAGATTGACGCCGCTATAGACGTCTTCGAGGCTGCCGACGTGGTACTTATCGTAGGTACTTCTCTGCAGGTCTATCCTGCCGCCGGCCTGTACCGCTATGCGAAGCATGACGTCCCTATCTATATAATAGATCCACAGGATGTTCCGGTCAGCGACCCCCGTATTATCCATATAAAGGACGTCGCCACCCGGGGAATGGACCGTTTTATGCAGATTTTGAGAGAGAAATAGTTGTAAAACCAGAAAGTTTTACTACCTTTGTGGTCCCAAAAATGTAAATGGCCGTCGAGCAAGTAAAGATCTGACATTTAGGGCAGGCGCTTACGGCTCTAAACTTTAAGAGTTTATTAAACAATGTACGCAATTGTAGATATCGCAGGACAGCAGTTCAAAGTTGAGGCTGGTTCCGTGCTTTATGTAAATCGTCTCGCAGCAAAGAAAGATGAGGCTGTAGAGTTCGACAAGGTGCTCCTTCTCGATAACGAGGGTGCAGTAAAGGTTGGCGCTCCATATGTAGAGGGTGCTGTAGTAAAGGCAACAGTCCTTAAGGACGACGTCAAGGGTAACAAGGTGATCGTGTTCAAGAAGATCCGTCGTAAAGGCTTCCAGAAGCTCAACGGCCATCGTCAGAAACTTTCCCTTATCAAGGTAGACGCTATCGCATAAATTGAGGAGGAATTAAATTATGGCACATAAGAAAGGACAATCAAGTTCAAAGAACGGTCGTGAGTCACAAAGCAAACGTCTCGGACTCAAGAAATTCGGTGGCGAAGTCGTAAAGGCCGGTAACATCATCGTTCGTCAGAGAGGTACAGTCCACAATCCTGACAAGAACGTCGGAATGGGCAAGGACCACACACTTTACGCTCTCATCGACGGTACCGTTAAATTCACCAAGAAGAGAAACGACAAATCTTACGTTTCGGTTCTTCCTTTAGAGAACTAAGACTCGGAGGTTTATGAATAGAACGAAAGGACAGCACTTCGAGCCGATGTGCAGTCCTTTTTTCATTATAAAACAGGATACAGATGCTTACACTGAAATTACTCCGTGACGATCCGGAGTTTGTGATCAAGAAACTCGCCGTCAAGAATTTTGACGCAAAGGAGATTGTAGCAAAGATTCTCGAGCTCGATACCAACCGTCGCTCCCTCCAGACAGAGAGTGACGCCCTTCTCGCACAGCAGAAGCAGAAAGCTGCCGTAATCGGCGGTCTCATGAAGGAAGGCAAGAAAGCCGAGGCTGAAGAGGCTAAGAAAGAAGTGGCCGCTCTCAAGGAGCGCTCCAACGAACTTCTCGCCAAGGCAGAAGAGAATAACAAGGAACTCGAGTCTCAGCTCGTGCTTCTTCCTAACATCCCGTGCGACCTCGTACCGGAAGGCAAGAGCGCTGAGGACAATCTTGTCGTCAAGATGGGCGGCAATGATCCTGTACTCCCTGAGAATGCTCTTCCTCACTGGGAGCTTGCAAAGAAATATGATATCATCGACTTCGACCTCGGCGTGAAGATCACCGGAGCCGGATTCCCTGTATATAAAGGCAAAGGCGCCCGTCTCCAGAGGGCTCTCATCAACTTCTTCCTGGACTACAATACAAAGGCAGGTTACAAGGAAGTGGAGCCGCCTGTAGTGGTAAACGCCGCTTCAGGTTTCGGTACAGGCCAGCTTCCTGACAAGGAGGCCCAGATGTACTACTGCGGACTCGACGATTTCTACCTCGTTCCTACCGCAGAGGTTCCTGTGACCAACATCTTCAGGGATGAGATCCTCTCAGCAGGCGAGATCCCTCAGAAGCTTACAGCCTATACTCCTTGCTTCCGCCGCGAGGCCGGTTCATATGGCAAGGACGTACGCGGACTCAACCGTCTGCACCAGTTCGACAAAGTCGAGATCGTGCGCGTAGAGAAGCCTGAAGATTCATACAAGGCTCTCGACGAGATGGTAGCGCATGTGGAGTCAATCGTGAATGCTCTCGGTCTTAAGTACCGTATTCTCCGTCTCTGCGGCGGCGACATGAGCTTCACCTCTGCCATCACTTATGACTTCGAGCTCTGGTCAGCAGCCCAGCAGCGCTGGCTCGAGATTTCTTCAGTATCAAACTTCGAGAGCTACCAGGCCAACCGTCTCCATCTCCGTTACAGGGATGAGAACGGCAAGACCCAGCTCGCCCATACTCTCAACGGAAGCTCGCTCGCCCTTCCACGCGTCGTTGCGGCTCTCCTCGAGGACAACCAGAAGGAAGACAGAATCGTCATCCCTGAGGTGCTCAGACCATACACCGGCTTCGATTACATCGACTAGTCTGCCATGGCGGAGAACCTTCAGGAAAGGATTATAGTCGGCATAGACCCCGGAACCAACATACTTGGTTTCGGGGTTATCCGTGCCGTCGGCCGCAGTGTCAGCTATGTTGACATGGGCATCCTTGACCTCCGCAAAGAAAAGGACGCATATTCCAAGCTGCGTCAGATTTACGATACCGTATCAGAAGTCTGCCGTACCTACCACGCCACGGAAATGGCTCTGGAATCTCCTTTCTACGGGAAGAACGCCCAGGTTATCCTTAAGCTCGGACGTGCCCAGGGAGCGGCTATGATTGCCGCGATGGAGCAGGGGATTGAAGTTACGGAATATGCCCCGAGAAAGGCTAAAGAGGCTATTACGGGCAATGGTGCAGCTTCCAAGGAGCAGGTCAGCACCATGATCCAGAAGACCCTTGGAATCCCTCTCGATGATAAGTTCCTGGATGCGACGGATGCGCTTGCAATCGCGCTCTGCCACTTCTACCAGACGACAAACCCGCTGGCTTCGGTCAAGGGATCTTCAAGTTGGGAGAAATTCGTGGCCGCCAATCCGGACCGCGTCAAATAAGCTTGGAGTAGATATCTTTCACTACCAGCCCTGAAAGGGTAAATCCGAAAATGGCGGTAACGGACGCCGTCGTGCCGTTTGCCACGACTTTATCGAAAGTGCATGAGCCGTCATCTTCGGCCTGACCGACATTAGGCAGCACTTCGTCATCATAGACACATAGGAACTTGCGCGCAGGACAGAGTTTTGCGCGCTTGAATTTTTTTCTGAGAGCGGCCCCGAGCGGGCAGCCTCTCACTTCCCAGAATTCGGCTACGCGTATCCTGGTAGGGTCTACCTTGAGCGCCGCCCCCATGGAGGAGAAGAATACTGCGGAAGTCTCGCAGGCGCGCAGCATCAGCAGCATCTTGTTGCTGAGACTGTCGATGGCGTCGATTATATAGTCATATTCCGACAGATTGAACTTGTCAGCCGTTTCTTCGCCGTAGATTTCCGGGATGGCGGTAATCGAAGCCTCCGGATTGATCTCCAGAAGTCTCTCCTTGAGGGCGTCCACCTTCATCTGGCCGATGGTCCTGGTGGTAGCCATCAGCTGGCGGTTGATGTTCGTGACGCATACTTTGTCCGAATCCACTATCGTCAGGTTGCATATTCCGGAGCGTATCAGCCCCTCTGCGCACCAGCTTCCGACACCTCCGACGCCGAAGATTATGACTTTGGCGGCAGAGAGTTTCTCCAGGCCCTTCTCTCCGAAGAGAAGCCCGGTCCTGTTGAATATGGAATTGCCGGCAATGCTCATTTTCTGAGAGACTTAGGAATGAAACTGCGGGTTACGAGGGCCAGCAGAAGAAGCAGGAAAAGGAAGGTGCAGAATTTCCCGGTTACATCTCCGTTCCTGACGAAAAACGTCTCTCCGTCGGTAAGATTAATGGTACCGGAAAGGACTTCCGGCTCCCACCAGGTCGTACGGCTGACGATGTCTCCGCGCTGGTCGATTATCGCCGAGATTCCGGTGTTGGCGCAGCGGGCGATGTCCCTGCGGGTTTCGATCGCCCTGAGGGAAGCATAGCTCAGATGCTGCCTGTATCCGGGAGTGTCGGCCCACCAGGCGTCATTCGTTATCACAGTCAGAGCTTTCGCTCCCTTTCTGACGTAACCGGTGCAGTACTCGCCGTAGACTGATTCGTAGCATATTGCGCAGCCCAGAGGAAGTTTCCCTCCGTCCTGCGTCCTGACATTGAGCAGAGAAATCTCGTCCTGCCCTATATCCCGGCCGATAACCCCTCCGAGGGCCTCGTCCAGCGGCCTGAATATCTTCGGGTACGGCATCAGTTCGACTCCGACTACAAGCCGGCTTTTATGGAAGATGTCGTAGTCGTCGCTTCCGTCGGTAATGATGGCGGAGTTGTGACACTCGACCCATATCCCGTCCATGACTTTCCGCGCAGTCTCGGAAGGCCTTTCGTCACTAAAGATATATGTCCATGTAGAAGCCCCGAAAAGGACGTTCGTTCCCGGGTATTCCCTCGCAATCCTTGACAGGCGGCGGAATGTCTTGCTGTTGCCGATGTTATCTGTATCGATGCCGGAAGTGAAAGTTTCCGGCCCCAGGATCAGGAGAGGGGAGATGTCTGCGGTGTCGCGGTCTTTCATCGCATCCTGGATCAGTCCGTCGAGGATGGCATCCTGGCTGTCCTGGCTGAGGGCGACGAATTTATGGTAAGGATCAATGTTCGGCTGGGCGATAAGGACATCCAGCGGCTCTCCGGTCTCTTCGTAGTTCTTGTACATGACTTCGGACACTGCGACCGGAGCGACGAAAACGATGACAGTCCCGGTAATCGCGGCGAGGCGGGCTTTCCATCCCAGGCGGCGCCAGTCGTCGTCCGCAATCAGGCAGAGCAGCCCGAATACGGCGAGGTTGCATGCCCATATCCATAACGACCCGCCGAGCGTGCCTGTATATTCGTACCATTGGACAAGGCTGGTCGTGCGGGCAAAGGAGTTGCCCAGAGTCAGCCATGGCCATGAAATCTCGGCGCTGAAGTAGAATCTTTCCCATGCGATCCACATTAATGCAAGGAAGATATAAGGCAACGAGCCCCGGAAGGTTTTCTTGCTCCAGCGGAACAGTCCGAAGATAAGGGACATCTGGAGGGCGTTGGCGAAGATTGCGAAAAGGCCGCCTCCGACAGTCGAGATGCAGACCCAGAATGTGGTCGCGGCATTCCACAGAACGAAAGTAGAATAATGCCAGATCCAGAATCTTTTTATCTTTCCGACCTCGGCGATCCGTTCCATGCACAGTAGCGGGACGAGTCCTATGAGGGCCACGATGCCGCAGTGCGGTACCAGGAAAGGTATCGACATAAGTGCTGCCGAAAGCAGCATCAGAATAATGAGCGAGACAGTCTCTTTACGCATATCCACCAACTTAGGTTTTACAAATTTACATAGAATTATGCGAAAAAATAGCTAATTTTGTAAATTGCTTGATTACGAAATATGTTATTGGATATACTAAAGGCTTTTCTTGTAGGACTATGCGCCTCCGCCCCGCTCGGACCTATGGCGATACTTGTCCTTCAGAAATCTCTGAGCGGAGGACACAGGGCTGGTTTCTTTACCGGTCTCGGAGCGACTTTCACGGATACGCTTTATTCCGTGATCGCTATCTTCGCCCTTGCCATTACCCAGCAGTTCATAACAGAACACGAGGTATTCATCAAGATAACCGGAGGTATAGCTATAATACTGCTTGGAGCAAACATGCTTTTCAAGGACCCTTTCCGCAAGATGAAGGACCAGAGCGGTCCGTCATATTCGATCAAGGATTTCCTGCAGGCGGTAGCGACCGGACTGAGCAATCCGTTCGCCATACTTATCATAATGTCCCTTTTCGGCTTTTTCGGCCTTGCTCCTGAAAGCCGTGACCTGACAGTCGCTCCGGTGATACTTGCAGTGAGCGGCGGCTCGATGACTTACTGGTTCTTCTATTCGCTGATTTTCAGCAGGATAAGAAAGAACTTCAAACTTAGTACCCTGCTTTGGATCGGAAGGATTTCCGGCGCCATCATAATGATAATCGGTATTGCGCTGGCTTCTGACGGTCTGATGAAGTTAATATTCGAATGATATGCCTGAAATACTGAAAAACTGGATTGTAAAGAACCTGTTGCTGGCGATAGGTCTGTTACTCGCGCTTGTGCTGGTATCGGCACTTTTCCTCAATCTGCTTACCCGTCACGGTAAGGAACTGGTCGTGCCGGACTTCACCAATATGAAGATATCCGAAGCTACTTATACTGCCTCCGTCGACGGAATGCGTATAGAAGTCGTGGACTCTGTATATATCCGCAGGATGGGCAGGGGACTGGTATACAGCCAGAATCCTAAGCCGGGCAGCAAAGTCAAGAAAGGACGCCGTATCCTCCTTACGATCAATTCCGTGACCCCTAAGAAGGTCCAGATGCCTAACCTCGTTGGCTATTCGATGAGGCAGGCCAAGGCGGAACTCTCGTCAAGGGGACTTGTCCTCGGCAAACTCATGTATGTCAGCGATATCGCTACCAACAATGTGCTCCGTCAGCTCGTCGGCAATATGGAGATTACTCCGGGCCGTATGATCGAGAGCGGAACCGCCGTCAATCTGGTAGTCGGACTCAACTCCAGCGATAGTCAGACTTATATCCCTGATGTCAAGGGACTCAAGTATCTGCGTGCTGTCGACGTAGTGCATGACAACTCGCTGAATATCAAGAGGCTTATCTTCGACGAAAGCGTCAAGAACTATTCCGATTCGCTTGATGCCATAGTAGTCCGTCAGGGACCGGAGGCCTCGATGGCCCCGATTGTGATGGGCTCCGATGTCACTCTTTATCTCTCGGTCGATCCGGCCAAGACAATAATGAAGAAATAATATGGAATTCGACGATCTTCAGGACGACGGAATGTTCGAGCACTTCAGGCTCAACGTCGATCCCGGACAGACCCCGATGAGGGTGGACAAATATATGGCCTGCCATCTCGAGGATACATCGAGACACAGGGTGCAGAATGCCATCAAGAGCGGATATGTCCGCGTCAATGACAAAGTCGCAAAGGCCAATGTCATCGTACGCCCGGGCGATGTCATCCGTTTCGTGATGCCATATGAGCGCCACGGCTTCGAGGTCCTGCCGGAGAATATTCCCCTGAATATCGTATATGAAGATGATGATTTCCTGATTGTCAACAAGCCGGCCGGAATGGTTGTCCATCCGGGCCATGGCCATTTCGACGGCACTCTCATCAATGCTCTGGCCTACCATCTCGGGATCAGCCAGGGACCGGATGCCGAGGACGACAGGATGGGTATTCTTGTCCATAGAATCGACATGGACACTTCAGGCCTGCTGGTCGTGGCCAAGAATGACGAGGCCCAGCTCAATCTGGCGCAGCAGTTCTTTGTCCATTCGATAGAGAGGAAGTATGTCGCCGTCGTCTGGGGGAACATAAAGGAGGACGAGGGTACGATTGTCGGTAATATCGGCAGGGACCCTAACGACCGCCTCAAGTTCCGCGTATATCAGGAGGAGGACAAGGGAAAGCATGCCGTAACTCATTACAAGGTGCTTGAGCGTTTCGGATTCGTTACCGTGGTGGAATGCCGCCTGGAGACCGGACGTACCCACCAGATCAGGGTACACATGTCCTATATAGGTCATCCTCTTTTCAATGATGCCAGATACGGCGGGGCGGAGATCCGCAAGGGGACTATCTATGCGAAATATAAGCAGTTCATCCAGAACTGTTTCGAGATTTGCCCGCGTCAGGCGCTGCATGCAAAGACTCTGGGTTTCGTGCACCCTCGCACGGGAAAGCCGGTCAGCTTCGATTCTCCGCTTCCGGAGGACATGACCGCGCTGCTGGAGAAGTGGCGCAAGTATGCCGGCGACATGCCGAAAGAATAAAAAAAGGGGGACACCCTTTATGAATCAAGTTTGTCCCCTTTTTCGTTGAATAGTTCATTCTGCAGAACTGCAAAATCGGTAATTTCTACCACTTTGATCTTGCATTTGTACTTTTTCTTCCACTTGCCTACATAAGAGTTGAACAGGCCTCGGGTAATATATGCCCCTAAAATAGGGCTTACCTTCAGAGTGAAGTTCCTGATTCCCTTGTCATTTACGTAGTAGGAAAGCCTTCGTTCAATCTGCTCGTCGATGAGCAGGCTTGATGCTATTTTTCCTGTACCGTGGCATACCGGGCAGACTTCCGTCGTGTTGATCTCGGTTACCGGCCGTACGCGCTGGCGGGTGATCTGCATAAGACCGAACTTTGTCAGCGGCAGCACATTGTGCTTAGCCCTGTCTTTGCTCATAAGCTCCTGCATGTACTTGAAGAGGTTGTTCCTGTGCTCTACCGATTCCATATCGATGAAGTCCACAATCACTATTCCTCCCATATCGCGGAGTCTCAGCTGTCTTGCGATCTCTTCCGCCGCAAACTTGTTGACTTCAAAGGTGTTCTCTTCCTGTTCCTTTGTCTTGGCACGGATGCCACTGTTGACGTCAACAACGTTTAAGGCTTCTGTCGTCTCGATTACAAGATAGGCTCCCTGTTTGAGCGGTACCACCTTTCCGAAAGAACTCTTTATCTGTCTTGTGATCTCGAAGTGGTCGAAGATAGGTTCCTTTCCCTGATAGAGCTTTACTATCTTCTCCTGTTCCGGAGAAATAAGGGAGATATACCTTCTGATCTCTTCGTATTCTTTCTCGTTGTTCACATAGATGTTCGAGAAAGAGTCGTTAAGCAGGTCTCTCAGAATTGTAGTGGTCTTGCTGTACTCTGTAAACAGAGGCTGTATGCTCTTGTTCTTCGAGAGATTTTCCCAGGAATCTTCCCATTTACCGATAAGCGACTTCAGCTCTGCAACCAGAATAGCTGCGTTCTTGCCTTCAGCCGCGGTGCGGATGATTGCACCGTAATTCTTGGGAAGAATACTCCTGACAAGTGTCTCAAGTCTCTTCTTCTCCTCCTTGGAGGAGATTTTCTGGGATATGCTTACCTTCTCGGCGAAGGGAAGCAGTACTATGTTTCGTCCTGCCAATGAAATCTCTGCGGTCAGTCGTGATCCCTTTGTGGAGATAGGCTCCTTGACTATCTGGACTATTATCATCTGGCCCTGGGTGAGCACATTCTCGATCCGGCCTTCCTTTTCGAGGATAGGACCGAGCTTAATGCTTCCGAATAGCCTCGACGGGTTGGTATTAGGGTTTGTCTTCTTGACGAACTCGTCGAAAGCGCCGAAATAAAGTCCGAGGTCCAGATAATGGATGAAAGCCTCTTTCTCGTCACCGATATCCACAAAGGCAGCGTTGAGTGCAGGCATCACTTTCTTTACTCTTCCGAGGTAGGCATCACCTACAGCGAAGCTGCGACCCGAGCTGGACTCTTTGTTCAGTTCGATAAGCCTGTGATTTTCCTGTAAGGCTATCTGAACTTCAGTGGCCTGAACGTCAACGATCAGGTCTTTGAGTAGTTCCTTTTCAGAATCCATTGGATAATTTGTGAAACAATAACAAAAGGGCCGTCCAGATCTCACTGTCGGCCCTTCTCTTTTAGCAGACTGCTAAAATGGCAGACACAGGAGAATTATTTCTTCTTGTGTCTATTCTTACGCAAGCGTTTTTTGCGCTTGTGTGTCGCCATTTTATGTCTCTTTCTTTTCTTACCGCTTGGCATAATTGAAAAAAAGTTAAAAAATTATTAAATATTATACCGGTAATTACTTAACCTTGCTTACGAATACCTTTGCTGGCTTGAAAGCCGGGATATTGTGAGCTGGAATGGTAAGGGTAGTATTCTTGGTGATGTTCCTTGCTGCCTTCTCAGCGCGGTGCTTGATAATGAAGCTGCCGAAGCCACGAAGATAAACCGGTTCACCCTTCGCAAGTGAAGCCTCTACACTTTCCATAAAAGATTCAACGACTGACTGTACTGCCAGTTTCTCAATACCGGTAGCTTTTGCTACTTCATTAACGATCTCTGCCTTAGTCATAATAGAGTAATTTATATAAAGTTATGTGTGTGCAAATTTTAAGACTGCAAATATAGACTTTTTTTTGCATAGGCCAAATTATTTCGTTAAAAATCTTTGTCTTACATATTTTGATGTTACCTTTGTGCTTGGCATAAAGGTTGACAATATAGTATCTGCCTTAAAAACGCCATCCTTCTCTGACAAAATGTCAGCAGGGGGGATTGTATACACTGATAAATTATGATAGATTTTAATAAAGAAATGTTTCCTGCCTCGTCCCACGAGGTCAATATAATACCGGTAATGTCTGGAGAGCCCGCTCTCAACTTCGACGCCTCGGAACTCCCGGGATCCCTTCCGATCCTGGCACTCCGCAACGCCGTGATCTTTCCGGGTGTCGTCTTCCCTATAACTATCGGCCGCGAGAAGTCTATGCTTCTCGTCGACAAGGCCCAGGGAAACGGCATGTTCATAGGCGCAGTCCCTCAGAAGAATGTCGCCGAGGAGAACCCGCTGTCTCTCGCCGACTTCTCGGAATTCGGTACTGTCGTAAAGGTCCTGAAGACTTTCGAGATGCCTGACGGCACTGTCACGGCGCTTCTTCAGGGCTACAAGCGTCTCCGCATGCTGGAACTGACGGACACCGATCCTTACCACATGGCAAGAGTCAGCTATCTCGACGATATCCTGCCGCAGAACGACTCGAAAGTTCCGGTCATAGCCGATATCCTCAAGGAGAATGCGTCAAGCATCATCCGTTCGTCTTCGTTCGTTCCTAAGGAGGCCCTCGAGGCCCTCAAGAACATCGACGACTTCAATTTCCTCGTCAATTTCATCGCTACGACGATCGACATGGACGATTTCATGGAAAAAGTCGACCTGCTGAAATATGACGACGTCAAGGAAAGGGCCATGGCTCTTCTCGGCGTGCTCAGCCGTCAGCTCGAGATCCAGAGACTCAAGCAGGAGATCAGCTCCAAGGTCAAGACCGAGCTCGACCAGCAGCAGCGCGAGTATTTCCTTAACAATCAGCTCCGTACGATCCAGGAGGAGCTCGGCATGGATGAGATGGACGACATCGCCCGCTTCCGCGAGGCTGCCGAGAAGAAAGAGTGGCCTGCATCCGTAGGGGAGACCTTCGAAAAGGAACTCGCAAAGCTCGAGAGATTCAATCCTTCGACTCCGGAATACAGTATCCAGTACAACTTCCTGCAGTTCATGATCGACCTGCCGTGGTATCATACTTCAGACGACAATCTCGACCTGAAACATGCCCAGAAGGTGCTAGACGAGGATCATTTCGGACTCGAGAACGTCAAGGACAGGATCATCGAGTATCTCGCCGTCCTCAAGCTGAAGGGTAACATGAAATCCCCGATCCTCTGCCTCTACGGCCCTCCGGGAGTCGGCAAGACAAGCCTCGGAAAGTCGATCGCCAGGGCCCTCGGACGCAAGTATGTCCGTATCTCCCTTGGCGGCATGCATGACGAGGCCGAGATCCGTGGCCACAGGAAAACATACATAGGCGCCCTTCCGGGACGTATCCTTAACGGCATCAACAAGGCCGGCACTTCCAACCCGGTAATGGTTCTCGACGAGATCGACAAACTCGGAAGCGACTTCAAAGGCGATCCGTCTTCCGCCCTTCTCGAGGTCCTCGACCCGGAGCAGAACACGGCTTTCCACGACAACTATCTCGATATCGATTACGACCTTTCGAACGTAATGTTCATAACAACGGCCAATACTATAAACGGCATCCAGCCGGCTCTGCTCGACAGGATGGAGCTTATCAATGTGACCGGTTACCTGGCAGAGGAGAAGGTCCAGATCGCCAAGAAGTTCCTCGTGCCTAAGCAGCTCGAGGAGCATGGAATCCCTAAGAAGGAACTGAAGATCGACAAGGCTGCCCTTGAAGAGATCATCGACAAATATACCCATGAGTCAGGCGTCCGCGGCCTGGAGAAGCAGATCGCCCGTATCGCCAGAGTCTCTGCCAAGAAGATGGCCCTCGGCGAGGACTATCCGAAGACCATAAAGAAAGAGCATCTCAAAGAGTATCTCGGCCTGCAGACGGCCTTCCACGACAGCCAGAAGGGCAACGAGGCTCCCGGCGTCGTGACCGGTCTCGCATGGACCTCCATGGGCGGCGAGATACTGTTCATAGAGACTTCCGTCAGCGATGGCAAGGGAGTCCTGACAATGACGGGAAATCTCGGCGATGTCATGAAAGAGTCCGCCACTATCGGCTATCAGTATATCAAGGCTCATCCGCAGCTCGCCGGCCTTGCTTCGGAAGAATTCGCGAAGAAGGATGTCCATGTCCATGTCCCTGAAGGAGCCGTTCCTAAGGACGGTCCTTCGGCCGGAATCACCATGGTCAGCTCGATGGTGTCAGCCCTCCGCGGAAAGAAAGTCCGCAGCGGAATCGCCATGACCGGAGAAATGACCCTGAGGGGACGTGTCCTGCCTGTAGGCGGCATCAAGGAGAAGATTCTTGCGGCAAAGAGAGCGGGAGTCTCTACCATAATCATTTCTGAAGAAAACAGGAAAGATATTGAAGATATCAAGGAAATTTACGTAAAAGGTCTTACCTTTGTGTATGTCAAGACAATTGACGACGTAATCGGATATATCTTCGAATAATGGACGTTAAGATAGAACAGACTTGGAAAGACGCACTGCGCGACGAGTTCGAAAAACCGTACTTCGCCTCGCTGGTGCGTTTTCTGCATAATGAAAAAGAGGCCGGAAAGGTCATCTATCCTCCCGGGGGCCTGATATTCAGGGCATTCGAACTCACTCCGCTGCCGGAGGTGAAAGTCGTTATCCTAGGCCAGGATCCGTATCATGGGCCCCGCCAGGCCATGGGACTTTCGTTCTCCGTGCCGTCGGACGTGCCGGCTCCTCCGTCCCTGAAGAATATATTCAAGGAGATCCAGACGGATCTGGGCATAACTATGAGCGGAAGCCCGAATCTTGAAGGCTGGGCCCGTCAGGGCGTGCTTCTGCTGAACGCCATGCTGACAGTTCAGGCCGGAGTCGCCGGCTCGCACAAGGCTATCGGCTGGCAGGAGTTTACGGATGCCGTGATCAAGTGCATCTCAGACCGCTGCAACGGGGTCGTGTTCCTGCTCTGGGGTAATTTCGCCCGCGGAAAGAAGGAACTCATAGATACGTCCCGCCATTATGTACTCGAAGCCGCCCATCCTTCTCCGCTTGCCGGGGGAGCCTTCTTCGGGTGCAGACATTTTTCTAAGACTAACGAACTTCTCATAAAAGAGGGCAAAACCCCTATCGACTGGAAATTATGAAACGTAAAGCACTTTTCCCGGGATCTTTCGATCCTTTTACCGCCGGCCATCTGAATATTCTCCGCAGGGCGCTGACTATGTTCGATGAAATCGTCATTGCAGTCGGTGTCAACCAGGACAAACGCGGATTCTTCAGCATGGATCAGCGTATGGATATCATACGCCAGGCTGTCCGCGGTATGGACGGGATCGAGATAATCAAATACGACAACCTTACTATCGATACCTGCCGCGAGCTGGGTATCGCCCATATAATAAGGGGCGTCAGGAACATGCTTGATTTCGAGAACGAGCGGGCCATCGCAGATGCCAACCGCCGTCTTGCTCCGGAAATCGAGACTATCATCATCCCTACCGCACAGGAATTCGCGCATATCTCGTCTTCAGCCGTCAGAGATATCCTTAAACATAAGGGGGATACTTCTCTCTTCCTTCCGGAGGGAGTGGTTCTTCCGGATCGCGATGCGTAGGTTAATCCTCATAATCCTTCTTCCTCTGCTTTCTTTTGCCTTGTGCGCCCAGAATGCGGATTCCGTCAAGATGGCCGCCCTGGATGCAAAGCTTGAGGAGTATTTTGCGGCGCTGGAGACCGAGTCTCTGGATGTAAAGAGGACCGAGTGCGATTTCCTAATTTCTTCGTGCACGACTGACGATGTACGAAACCATGTCGCCGTACGTCTTTACTCGCATTTCATGCAGTCGAAGCTTATGGGGGACGAGGCTGTCGCCGTCCATCTTGCCGACAACTGGTTCATTCCCGGCAAGGTTTCTTTCCCGGATGAGATAGATCTGATGAATGCGAAGATTTTCGCCGAGTTCAACAGACAGTCGCTGCTCGGATGCAAGGCTCCCGGTCTGGTAGCCGAGGATAGTCTCGGCAGAAAGGCAGAGGTCCCTCTGGGATTGTCTGACAGATACCGGATCCTTTATATCTATTCTCCGGACTGTGCCACATGCAGTCTTCAGACTATGCTGATGGACTCTCTTTTCAGCAGGAAGAGCTATCCGGTCGACCTTATCGCATTCAATTCGGACGATAATACTGAAGCCTGGGCGCAATACCGCAGGAACCGCCTTTCTTTTGACGGAGTCCGTGTCATGCATTTCAGGGATCCTTCGCTGGAGTCGGATTTCCAGCGGAAATACGGAGTGCTTCAGACTCCCCGCATGTTCCTTATCGACAAGAACGGGATCATCGTAGGCCGCGGACTGGACGCTCCTGCGCTGGAGAAATTGCTGGATGCGACTCCTGACCTTGGCGTAGGGTATGGTTCGAAGTCGTCTGCCGACTATTTCGACGCTGTGCTGGAGAGCTTCGGGGATGAGCTGCGCGGCTCTGATATCCGCTATTTTATCGGAAAACTTGAAGAGGCGACTCTGGAAAGCGCCGATACCGCAGGATTCCGTCAGATGACCGGTGACATGCTGTATTATCTTGCCGGAAAGAGGGGAGAGGCGTTCAAGGATGCCGAGGCCTTCGTCGTCGATTCGATGGTCCTGTCCCGTCCGGATGTGTGGCGCTTTGCCGATGATTCGTTGACGGTCGTTGACATGGCCATGAGCCTTAAACATATGCTCTCGCTAGCTCCATTAGGTGCCAGGGTTCCGGATGTACGTGTCCATGCCACGGTCCTTCGCGCCGGACGAAAGCCGGCCGCCGTCCATAAGAAATTGCGGTCGTTGCTTAAGGGAAAGCGGAATTATGTGCTTTTCCATACTGCCGGCTGCGCTTTCTGCGAGGCTGAACTTGCCGCTGCCGATTCTGTCGTTTCGGAGAAGGGTGTCCGTGTCGTTCTGGTCGATATGGACAAGCTGACATGCTTATACCCGGAGGAGGCTGATCTGCTTCTGGACGCATTCGACCTGTCCGTTCTCCCGTTCATAATGGAGACGGATAATAAAGGTTGTGTCGTACGTAAGTATCTGGGCTTAAATAAGTAGGGCTGCTTTTACCTTTGCTGCGGCCTCTTTGCCTCCCATCTTTTCGAGGATGGCGAGTCCGAAGTCTATCGCGAAGGCTGCGCCTCTGCCGGTGATGAGCTGGCCGTCGGTAACTGCCGGGGCTTTTACGTATTCCATTCCGCTGGCGGCGAGGTACTCTTCGAAGCCGTCAAAGCAGGTGGCTTTCTTGCCTTCGATTCCCTTGATCTGGGTGGCGACGAGGCCCGGGGCGGCGCAGATTGCGGCTACAATGCCTCCGTTGCCGTAGTGGACGTTCATCAGACCGATGAGCGGGGTGTCTGCTGCGAGTTTCTTCGAGCCTGGCATTCCTCCCGGGAAGATCATGGCGTCTTTTTCTTCGATATCTATTTCGCTGAAGTCGGAGCGGCCCATGTCTGCCACCACCGTTACTCCGTGGGAGCTGGTGATATAGACTTCTTCGGTGATTGATACTGTGTATGCTTCGATTTTACCTCTGCGGAGAATGTCGAGTGTCGCGAGGGCTTCGGTCTCTTCGAAACCGTCAGCCAGGAAGATGTATGCCTTTCCCATGATGCTCATGTGGTTTAGATTGGTTGAGGTAAGAGGGTTCGAACCTCTACTGAGGGAACCAAAATCCCTAGTGCTACCATTACACCATACCTCAGTGGGGTGCAAATATACGAAAAAATTATTTGCGGACAACAATTCTCTCTATACGTCTAGGGACACTAGTGAGAATTTCGTAAGGGATTGTCCCGAGAATGTCGGCGAGTTCGTTGACTGTAGGGTCTTCTCCGAAGATAGTCACGGTGTCTCCGACTTTGGCGTCAATTCCTGTCACATCAAGCATGCACATGTCCATGCAGATGTTCCCGATCGTCGGCGCTCTGTGCCCGTTGACGGAGAATGAGGCGTGACCGCGTCCGAGATGGCGGTCGATGCCGTCGGCGTATCCTACCGGAATCGTGGCGATTACGGTGCCTTCAGGGGCGATATGGCCGTATCTTCCGTAGCCTATCGTGCCGTCTTCCGGTTTGAGGGTCTTTATCTGCAATATCTTGCATTTGAGGGACGCGACGTGGGCGAGGCGGACATCTGGCAGGGCGCTGATTCCGTAGATACCGATTCCGAGGCGTACCATGTCGAACTGGTATTGCGGGAATCTTTCGATTCCGGCGGAGTTGAGGATATGGTACATCGGCTTGTAGCCTATCTCGGAGGTGATCCTGTCGGCGTTTGTCTTGAACATGCCGATCTGGCCGAGGGTGAATTCGTCCTGCTCAGGGTCTTCGGATACTGCAAGGTGTGAATATACGGACTTGACTTTGACTTCTTCGCAGGTCTTGAGGAAGTCGGTGAGATCCTGGAGTTCGCTCGTCATGAACCCGAGACGGTGCATTCCGGTGTCGAGTTTGATATGGACCGGATAATCCTTGATGCCGCGTTCTTTGAGTATTCCGCAGAGTATCTTGAGGGCGTACAGGTTCGGGATTCCCGGCTCGAGGCGGTTGTCGATGATTTCGTTGAAGAAGTCTGTGCCTGCGGTCAGGACGAGGATCGGGAGGCTGATACCGGCTTTGCGGAGTTCCATGCCTTCGACAGGGTAGGCGACTGCGAGGTAGTTGGCGCCTGCACGCTGCATCATGGCTGCGAATTCGACGGCTCCGTGCCCGTAAGCATTTGCCTTTACGAGTACAAGTAATTTAGTCGTCTGCTCCAGTTTGGACCTGAAGTATCTGTAGTTTTCCATACATCCTGTCAGGTTCAGCTCCAGCCTTGAAAAATCATCAACCCTGTTCATTCCACATCAATTTAGAATACAAATTTATCAAATTTCTCCGACATAGGTTACAGTTTTTCGCATTTCTTTCCCCGTAAAGACCCTTGCAGTACGTCCGCTGTCGCCGCCGACAGCGTCTGCTTTGGCGGGAATCCTCGTGGTCTCGGCTCTGTTCCGCCGACTCTGTCGGCTTCATCCCTCCCAATGTCTACTTCGTCCTGCTCCGCAGAACTTGTATCCATCGGGCCCCTCCCTCTAACGTGGCCGAGGGTGGCCACGCTCGCCGAGACCAGAGGATTCCCGCCATTAACTATGACGCTGACGGCAAGTGAGAGGTTGGCATGGATTTGGAAGCAACCAGAAGGATTGTTAAAATTTTATGGATATGATTTGGTTTATTATCATTGCTGTGATGGTGCTGAGCTTTGTGATTCAGCAGGTTCTGAACAGTAAATTCAATAAATATTCGAAGGTGGGATTGCATTCCGGACTGACCGGAGCGCAGGTCGCTGCCAAAATGTTGGAAGACCATGGCATAACCGATGTCTCTATTACCTGCATCAAAGGAAAGCTGACAGACCATTACAACCCTGTCAACAAGACAGTCAACCTCAGCGAAGAAGTCTATTACGGCAATTCGGTAGCCGCTGCGGCTGTTGCAGCCCATGAATGTGGCCATGTAGTGCAGCATGCCACGGGATATGCTCCGCTGAAACTGAGATCGGCCCTCGTTCCGGTAGTCTCATTCTCCAGCAATGCCGTGCAGTGGGTACTTCTTATTGGCGTAATGATCATCAAGATTACTCCGACCCTCCTGTATCTCGGAATCGCCATGTTTGCCTTGACGACCTTGTTCAGCGTCGTGACACTTCCTGTGGAAATCAACGCCAGCGCCAGAGCCGTGCAATGGCTCGACAAGGCCGGGATAACAGGTCCCGCTACAAAAGCGAAAGCTGTCGATGCCCTCAAATGGGCTGCATATACATACGTCATTGCCGCCATCGGTTCGATAGCGACATTAATCTACTACATTGCCATGGCCAGGCGACGCTAGAGACTCGAAAGAATCCTTGCAAGCTGGTCCGTGCAGGATGTACCGCGGAAATTGCAGTTGACGCCCGAAAGAGTGTCAACTACTTTTTTTATGTCCATGCCCTCGACGAGACGGCCGATCGCCTGAAGATTACCGTTGCAGCCCCGCACGTATGCGAGATTGCGGATCTTGCCGTCTATTATGTCGAAATCGATCTGCTGGCTGCATACCAGGCTGCTCGGGATGGCCGTTATGTGTCTGACACCGTTCTCGGTGGTGTCGCTGATGATCTTGTAGTCGTCTCCTGTCATTGTTGTAGTCCGTTTTTTATCTTTTTTTCTTGAAAAACTCCGTCACCATGGAACCGCATTCCTCTGCGAGCACTCCTGCCTCGACCTCGGTCTTCGGATGCAGCAGCGAAGGAGTGAAAAGCGAGTGCCCCCGTTTCGGATCGATCGCTCCATAGACGATCCGGCCGATCTGGGCCCAGTTCAGCGCTCCGGCGCACATCGGACACGGCTCGACCGTGACGTAGAGCGTGCATTCGTTGAGGTATTTGCCTCCGAGCGCCTCCGTAGCGGCGGTGATGGCTATCATCTCGGCATGGGCCGTAGGATCATGTAAACGTTCGGTCATATTGTGACCCTTTCCCACGATCCGGCCTTTGCATACGATTACTGCCCCGATCGGGATTTCATCCTCGGCCAGGGCCGCCTGCGCCTCGCGCAGAGCTTCCTTCATATATAGCTCGTCTTTTTCCATAATTACAGCAAAGATAGCAATTCTTGGACAATCCCAATAGTTAATAAAACAATTAAGAAAATTTGCGAAATGATACTTTTTTGACATTTTTATCATATATTTGCCTAGTGATAATATAAGTTGATGGATATGACCTCGGTAATAACGGAAATAACACCTCTTTCGGACAGGGACTGCTTCTACATAGTCGAGAGACATAAGACCGAATTCGTATTCCCTCTCCACAGGCACAGGGAATACGAACTAAACTTCATCGAGCATGGCAAGGGCGTCCGGCGAGTCGTAGGCGACAGTGTCGAAGAGATAGGAGAATATGAGCTTACGCTGATTGCCGGCGGGGATCTTGAACATGCCTGGGAGCAGGGCAACTGTACCTCCGAGGACGTACGCGAGATCACTATCCAGTTCGATCCGGAGATATTCTCCAGCGGCCTCATGATGAGAAACCAGTTCTCTTCGATACAGCATATGTTCGAGCAGGCGAGGAACGGGCTGACCTTTTCGCTGGCGGCCATAATGAAAGTGTATTCGCTTCTTGACGCCCTGCCGTCGGAAATAGATAAATTCGATCAGTTCCAGCACTTTATGAGGCTGCTTTATGACCTTTCCCTGGCGGGTGACTCCAGGATACTGGCCAGCACGTCATTCGCCCATAACGATGCCGACAAGGAAAGCCGCCGGGTGCAGAAGATCAAGCAATATGTCGGAGACCATTTCGCGGAAAACATTACCCTTGAAGAATTGGCGGAAATGGTAGGCATGAGCCCGTCGGCGTTCAGCCGTTTTTTCAAGAGCAGGACCGGGAAGACGGTGATAGACTATATCATTGACATCCGCCTCGGGAATGCGGCAAGGCTGCTGGTCGACACCACCCAGAATATCTCCGAGATCTGCTATAGCTGCGGGTTCAACAACCTGTCGAATTTCAATCGTCTTTTCAAGTCGAAAAGAGGCTATACGCCTCGCGAATTCAGGACTCTGTTCAAGAAGAACAAGGTTTTTGTATAACGTGCAAAATAGTATCGGTTATTGACAAATTTGTATTTGTTGGGTAAAACGTTGCATGCTAAATTTGCAACGTACTCAGACAAGTATGGATTTATCGATAAACCGCATGATTAAAAGATTATTCCCGGCACTGTTTATCGCCCTTTTCGCGATTCTTTCGTGTCAGCCTATGAAAATGGACATCGTCAAAGTTGACGATGGCTCTTTTGTCGTTGATGGTCACCCCTATTATTATATCGGTACAAATTTCTGGTACGGAGGACTTCTCGGCTCCGAATATGGTGACAGAAGCAGGCTTGCCGCCGAACTTGATTCCCTGCATGCCCTCGGACTGGACAACCTCCGCGTACTGGTAGGCAGCGACGGCCCCGACGGGGTGGCGACTAGAGTCTATCCGACCCTGCAGAAGGAACCGGGCGTCTATGACGAAAAGGTCTTCGAAGGTCTGGACTACCTTATGGCCGAACTTGGGAAAAGGAACATGAGGGCTGTCCTCTATATCAATAATTCCTGGGAATGGTCCGGCGGTTATGGCATGTACCTCGAATGGGCTGGAGCCGGCAAGGCGATAATTCCTTCAGTCGGAGGATATGGTCCTTTTATGGAGCAGATGGCCCAGTATGCGACGAACGCCAGGGCGCAGGAACTCTTCGAGAATCATCTCCGCACTGTAGTTTCAAGAGTCAACAGCATTACCGGAAAGCCTTATAGCGAGGATCCGGCGATATTCTCATGGCAGATCGGCAACGAGCCGCGCTGTTTCTCCTCCGATCCTGCCGTCCAGGACGGATTCGTATCATGGATATGGCGCGCTGCCTCGATAATCAAATCGATAGACCCTAATCATATGGTTTCTACCGGCAATGAGGGTATATGGGGCTGCGAAGAGAATCCGGCGCTCTTCCGCCGGCTGAATGAATGTACTGACATTGATTATATTACCGCCCATATATGGCCATACAACTGGAGCTGGGTAGGAAAGGAATCCCCTCAGCAGGATATAGAAAGAGCCGAGGAGAATACCGGGAGATACATCGACGCCCATCTGGAGGTGGCCGAGAGTCTGGGCAAGCCTCTCGTGATCGAGGAATTCGGCTTCCCGAGAGATGATATGCAGTTTGCCAAAGGGACTCCCGTAAGCGGCCGCGACCGCTATTACAGATACGTTTTCTCCAAGGTCATGGAGAATCAGAAAAATGGCGGCAGACTCGCCGGCGCCAATTTCTGGAGCTGGGGAGGTCTTGCGGTGCCTGCCCACAGATATTGGCAGGAAGGAGACGATTACGCCGGAGATCCGGCCCAGGAAGAACAGGGGCTCAATTCTGTATTCGCCGACGATTACAGTACCCTTGCTATTATAAGACATACAACGGCGAGACTTTCTGCCGTGGCTAATGCAAGCGCAGTGCTTGAAAATGATTGGATGTTCACTACCGGAGACCAGAAACCACTCAGAGTTGCTGTACAGTCTCAGAATGGTTTCAAGGGAAGTGTCCCGGTTTATGTGCGGGTGTCAACAGACAAAGGGGTTTCAGTGTCGGTCTCAGGAAAGAAAGCCCGTCTCGGCAAAGGTGCCGATACTCTGGATTTCGATCTTGGACTAGCCCCAGGCTTTTATAAGGTGTGTGTCAGCCTGAACGAGAATGACCCGCTTGATGAAAACTTCTGTGTCGGCTGTGATCCTGAGAAGATAGTATCTCCTCAGGATAAACAGCCTGATTTCGATGAATTCTGGGAAGACAACCTCAGGCAGCTTGCCATGGTCCCGATGAATGCCAGGATGACTCCGTTGAAGGATCATTCAAACGCTGACAGGACTGCCTACAGGGTTGATATGAAGTCTTTCGGTGGCAAAGAGATCGCCGGTCTGCTTTATCTTCCGAACAAAGAGGGAAAATTCGCTGCCAGGATATCGTATATGGGCTACGGTTCGGACGTCTGGTTCGCTGACCCGTCGGCGGAACCGGATATGATCGAGTTCACTCTCAGCGTCCGCGACCAGGGTTTCAACAAGACTCCGGGACAAGGCTGGGTGACAAGAGGACTCGCCGATAAGGACTCGTATTATTACAGAGGCGCATATCTGGACTGTGTGCGGGCCATTGATTTCGTCTCTTCTCTTCCTCAGACTGATCCGGACCATATCTACGCCGAAGGCGGAAGTCAGGGCGGAGCATTTACCCTGATAGCTGCATCTCTGGACAACCGTCTCCGCGCAATCGCTCCGTTCGTGCCTTTCCTTTCCGATTTCCCGGACTATTTCGCCATCGCAGACTGGCCGGGCGGGGAAGTGCTCTCGGCGGCAAAGGCTCAGGGCATTTCTGAAGACGAACTTTATAAGACCCTGTCTTATTTCGACGTGAAGAACTTTACGGACAGGATAGGTTGTCCTGTGCTTATGGGTTTCGGCCTGCAGGATCCCGTCTGTCCTCCTCATACCAATTTTTCGGGATATAACCATATTACTACAGATAAACAATGGCTTTGCGTTCCTGTCTCAGGCCACCATCTGGAGCAATTTCCCGAGTGGTGGGCAGCAAGGACGGAATTCTTCACAAAAAATAAATAACACAACTAATTATTCACATTCAAAATCAGTAGCATGAAAAGACAGCTATTAACATGTATGCTGATGCTCTTTGGAGCATTGTCACTTATGGCGCAGAACAAAGTGACCGGAAGAATTACAGATAATTCCGGACAGGGCGTCATAAATGCCAGCGTAATGGTGAAAGGCACCAACAATGGTGTCGTTGCAGATCTTGATGGATACTACGAGATTGTTGTCGGCCAAGGCTCCACTCTTGTATATTCTTCCATCGGTTACAAAGATCAGGAAGTTGTTGTAGGCACCCAGAGTGTCATCAACGTTCTTCTTGTCGAAAACTCCGAGCTGCTCGACGAAATAGTCGTAGTCGGTTACGGTACTATGAAGAGAAGCGACCTCGCCGGATCATCCGTTTCCATGAAGGAGGATGACCTCAAGGGTTCGATCATCACCAACCTCGACCAGTCTCTCCAGGGACGTGCTGCCGGTGTCACGGCAGTCCAGACTTCCGGAGCTCCTGGTTCGTCCTCAAGTATCCGTGTCCGCGGTCAGGCGACAATCAATGCCAATGCAGAACCTCTCTACGTCATCGATGGCGTAATCATGCAGGGAGGCGGTAACTCCGGTGCTGACTTCGGTCTCGGAGATGCTCTCGGCAATGGTAAAGTCTCTACGATTTCTCCACTTTCCACTATCAACCCTGCCGATATCGTAAGCATGGAAATCCTCAAGGATGCTTCCGCAACCGCTATCTACGGTGCCCAGGGTGCGAATGGTGTAGTCCTCATTACTACCAAGCATGGCTCCAGAGGTGATGCGAAATTCTCATACGACGGTATGTTCGCCGTTTCAAGGCAGACAACCCGTATCGATATGATGAATCTCCGTGAATACGCAGAGTTCTACAACTCTATGGTTGAAATCGGAGAAATCAGTGAGGCCAATCCTTACTATGCTACTCCGGGCCTGCTCGGAAAGGGTACCAACTGGCAGGACGAAATCTTCCGCACAGCCATCCAGCACCAGCATCAGATCAGCGCCCAGGGCGGTACGGACAAAGTCCAGTACTATGTTTCCGGATCATTCATGGATCAGGAGGGTACTATCAGGGGTTCCGAATTCGGCCGTTATACCTTCAGGACCAACCTTGACGCCCAGTTGAAGGAATGGTTCAAGCTCGGTCTCAACCTTACCTTTGCCAACACCAATGATGACCTTAAGCTTGCAGACGGTAGCGAAGGTCTTATCACATACTCCCTTACTACAATCCCAGACATCCCTGTATATGATGTCTATGGCAATTTCTCATCTACAGTACGCGAAGGCTATACTTCTCCTAACCCTGTAGCTCTTGCAATGATGGATGAGATTCTGCTGGACCGTCAGAAACTCAACGGTAATATCTACGCGGAACTTACTCCTGTAAAGCATTTCACCTGGAGAACAGAACTCGGTTTCGATGTCAGCGGCTCTTCAGCTACCCGTTTCAGACCAACAGTCAATCTTGGTGGCTGGACAAGAGATACCAACTCTATGAGCTATCAGAAGAACAGCAACAGATTCTGGCAGATCAAGAACTACCTCACTTATGCCAACTCCTTCGGAAAGCATAGCGTTACCGCCATGATAGGTCAGGAGGCCTGGGAATCTTCATGGAGTTTCGTACAGGACGCAAATACCAAGCTCCCTTCAAACGATGTCCACAACGTCGCCCTTGGTGGAGGTACTCCTTCGATTTCTTCCGGTTTCGGAAGCTCTGCGATGGCTTCATTCTTCACCCGAGAAACCTATAATTTTGACGATCGTTACCTCCTTACCTATACCTACCGTTATGATGGATCATCTAACTTCGGTCCTGAAAAACGTTGGGCCGGTTTCCATTCATTTGCTGTAGCTTGGAAATTTACCAATGAGAAATTCATGGATTTCCTCAAACCTGTAGTAAACAGCGGAAAACTCCGCCTCGGATGGGGTCAGACAGGTAACTCAAGTATCGGTGGCTATGCATGGGGAGCATCCATAAGCCGTATGCCTTCGGCTCTCGGCATGGGTTACCGTCCTGCAAACATCCCTAATCCTTCTATCCACTGGGAGAGCCAGACGCAGCAGAACATCGGTCTCGACCTCAATATGTTCGACAACAGACTCAATCTTACCGTAGATGCATACCTGAAGAAGTCTGACAACATGCTTATGTCGATGCAGCTTGCTTCCTATATGGGAACCCAGGGTAACAGTTCTTCTGCTCTTGCAGCTCCTAAAGGTAACTTCGGTTCTATCGAGAACAAGGGTCTTGAAATTACTCTCGATGCCCATCCTGTCCAGATCAAGGATTTCGCCTGGGATAGCAACTTCCAGATTTCCTTCAACAGAAACAAGCTTGTCAGCCTTGACGGAACGACTAATGCCGCTCTCATAGGTTACGGACAGTGGTCTGACGTTGTGTGTGTGTCTGAAATCGGCAAGCCTCTCTATAACTTCTATGGTTACAAGGTCGCCGGCGTATATACTTCTCTCGAGGATATCGAGAATTCTCCGAAACCTGAGAAATATCCTTCTAATGGAGAGTATGCCCGTGGAAATACCGTGTGGGTAGGTGATATCAAGTACGAAGATATCAGCAAGGACGGAGTGATCAATGAAAAGGACCGTACCGATATCGGCAATCCTCTTCCTAAGTTCACCTTCGGCTGGAGCAATACCTTTACCTACAAGGACTTCGATCTCAATATCTTCATCAACGGAAGCTATGGCAATAAAGTCCTCAACTACAATGCCATTTCCCTTACCCATATGAACAGCGCCTGGACCAACCAGATCAATGACGCTGTCTCCGGCAGGGCAATGCTTGCTCCTATAGACGCAAGCGTAGTCTATGCTGACGGTTCCAAGTGGTATGACCATATCGACAATGTCAGGGTCCTCAACCCTGGCACGAAGACTCCTCGCGCAAGCATCAACGACCCTAACGACAACGACCGTATCAGCGACCGTTATGTGGAGGATGGTTCATATATCCGTATCAAGAACATTACTCTCGGATATAATGTCCCTAAGTCTTTCCTGAACAAGTTCAAGGTGGATAATGTACGTGTCTACGTCAACATCCAGAACCTTTATACTTTCACGAAGTACACCGGATATGATCCTGAAGTAGGTGCCAGCACCCAGGATTCCACCGGTCTTACCTATGGCGTTGATAACGGACGTTATCCTTCTCCTACAGTATATTCTTGCGGTTTGAACATTACATTCTAAAATTGAAGGAATATGAAAATCTCTAATATGATGAAAGGTTTTGCTGTGGCGACCGCAGTCTTTGCTCTGACTTCCTGCGAAGGGTTCCTCAACAGACCTAACGAAGATAATTATAACGTAGATAACTTCTACAAGACCGACGAGCAGTGCGAACAGGGCGTGAATTACCTGTACAACTCTCCATGGTATGACTTCCAGAGAGGCTTCATCAAGATCGGTGAGGTCATGTCCGGAAACATGTACTGGGGCTCGTCTCCATACCTTGATTTCTCTACCAACGGTACCGACCAGGACCTCGTCAACATGTCCTATTCTCTCTGGGCTGTGAACGGCCATGCCAATACCGTGATCTACAACCTTCTTAATTCGCAGGGCCCGTCCAAGGCAGCGATCGACAAGTGTATCGGAGAAGCTCTTACCTGGAAGGCATTCGCCTATTTCTTCATGGTACGAACCTTCGGTGACGTTCCTATCGTCCACAGCAATTCCGATCTCCTTTCCAGCGGCGAGTACAACTCTATCTCCAAGGTGGAGCGCGCCGATGTCTATGAGTACATCATCATGACCCTCGAAAAGGCAATGGAACTGCTTCCTAAGAAGACTTCCGGCTTCAATAATTACGAGCGTATCGATTATTATGCTGCAGAGGCCCTTCTCGCAAAGGTTTACCTTACAAAAGCAGGTCTTTCAGGTACTCTTGACCAGGATGACCTCAAGCAGGCTGCCAAGTATGCCAAGGATGTGATCGACAATTCCGGACGTACCCTTCTTCCTGTATATTCGGACGTCTTCCGTCTTACCGGATTCAACGCCACAGGCGAGTGCCTTATCTCCTGGGAATGGAGCGTAGGCCGTAACCCTTGGACTCAGCAGAATACTCTCCAGAGCGACCTCGCAATGGTAGGATTCAGCGACCAGGGAGACTGCTGGGGCGGCTGGGGCGGTCCATCAGTGGATCTTGCAGACGCATTCGGCGTAAGTGCGACCCAAAATCCTGCAGAGCGTGTAGGAGAGAAGGACAGCCGCCGCAAGGCAACCTTGATGCTCCCGGGTGACAAGTATGATTACTTCTGGACTGACAAGGGAGGTTTCGATTATCTCCGCTTCATCTATGATACGGAATATGGCAAAGGCGGTCCTGGCGGTTCCATGCAGTGTCCTACAGGTTCCAACAACGTAAAGCATCTCTATGGCGATAACTTTGATCATGAGAATGCCGGTCTGGGAACCCCTGAGAACATGGCTTATCAGCTTCCTACTCATCTTCTCCGTCTTTCCGACGTATATCTTATCTACGCGGAGGCCAGCCTTCTTACCGGAAGCAACGGTCCTGCTCTCGAGTATGTCAACAAGGTTCGTGAACGTGCAGGCGCCGATGCTCTCGCATCCGTCACTTTCGAGGATATCTGGAAAGAACGTCGTCTTGAGCTTGCAGGCGAGGGCGACCGCTGGTATGACTATGTACGCCGTTCATACTACGATATGGACGCATGCATCGCTGAACTCAAAGCTCAGAGAAGATCATACTGGGAAGGACTCGACGATGTATGGAAATCATATATCGGAGATGCTTTTGATTATTCCGGAACCTGGGATGCTTCAGAAGTACAGTACAACAACGCAGAGGACAATCCTAACGTTACCGCTGCAAGCTTCAAGCTTCCGTTCCCTACAGAGGACGTAGTGTTCAATGGCAACATGGCATCTGACGCCGTGCCTGTCCATGTCGATGTCCGCGAGGAATACAGCTATAACTTTTAATCTGACGAAAAGATGAAATCTATAAATAGAATAATCACCGGTTCACTGGCAATCCTCGCAATGGCGTCATTCGCTTCCTGCGACAAGGTTGACTATCCGGACCGTTATGAAGTAGCTGACGGCAAGCCGACGGTTTATTCCGTCAGATACGCAGACAAGGACGTCAACATCACCCAGGCATATATGGATGAGGTCGTATGTCTCCTCGGCAAGAATCTCAAGAGTATTGTGGAACTCTGGTTCAACGACCAGCAGGCAACCCTCAATACCAGCTTCATTACAGACAATACTCTCCTGGTATCCGTACCTAAGAATATGCCTGTGGTGCAGACAGACAAGATATATATGATTACTTCGGGCAAGGATACGCTCGCCTATGATTTCGCAGTGCTTCCTCCGACTCCGAAGGTGACTTCCATGTCCAATGAGTGGGCTGCGGAAGGGGAGACCGTCACAATCTACGGTGACTTCCTTATCGACAAGGCTGACAAGCCTCTCCAGATAGCCTTTGCAGGAGCCGAGGTCGATCATGCTTCAATGGTATTCAACGGTTCGTCTTCAGTCAGCTTCCCTGTTCCTGCAGGAGCCCAGCCTGGATATGTTACCGTGACTTCACTCTCCGGTACCGGAAAGAGCAAGTTCATGTACAAGGATACCAGAAACATCCTCTTCGACTGGGATGGCAGCCACGGCGGCCTGGCTACCGGTCACGGATGGCGTAACGGCGTGATCCACGCCCCTGGCGCTGATGCATGGAATGCAGTCGACGGTTCATACCTCTACTTCGGAGGTGCGGATCTCGGTCCTGGAAGTGCGGATGCATGGGCTGAGGACCAGTTCAGCTTCAACTACTGGCCAGAGGCCGGCACCGATTACGATGCCCTCAGCCTCCGTCCTGAGTTCGCAGAGTATATCGACAAGTATGGAGTAAGCGGCCTCATGCTCAAGTTCGAGGTACTCGTTCCTTCATCCAACCCTTGGTCTGCTTCAGGTATGCAGCTCATGTTCTCGAGCGACGCTGTCGTTACCTATGGTACCGCTACGAACAGCTACTTCAGTGACGAAACCTTCCCTCGTGCTATCTGGCAGCCTTGGACTACCAACGGAGGTTCTTATGATACCGCTGACAAGTGGGTTACCGTAAGTTTCCCTCTCAGCTCATTCAACAAGAACCAGGAAAACAAGGAGTGTGCTACCGCATTTGACAAGTCTTACCTTACCGGTCTCACATTCTTCGTATGGAACGGCGGTATCGACGGCACAGCCTGCTCTCCGGTCTTCGCAATCGACAATATCCGTGTGGTTCCTAATGAATAATATTAAATGAAGCTCATTATGAAAAAGATATTCAGTATTTCAGCCATTCTTGCCGCCTGTGTCCTGGCGCTCGGGCTCTCCGGATGTTCATCCAAAGAGCTTGATACCGACCAGTATTCCGACAAGGACGTGAAGCTGGCATCATTCGGCCCTAACCCGGTGATGCGTGGAGCTACACTCCGGTTCTTCGGAAGTAATCTCGACAGGATTGTCGAAGTTTCAGTTCCGGGACTCGATCCTATAACCGACATCGAGGTCGTTACCTCAGGCAATCCTTCAGAAATCCGCATCCAGCTTCCTGCAGAGGGCGCACAGGTCGGAAAGATCTCTCTCAAGTCATCTGACGGAAAAGTCTTTACTACCCAGGTGGATGTAGAATATACAGAACCTATCGTATTTGACAGTTTCTCTCCTGCAGAGGCTATGCCTGGCGATGTGATAACAGTCAAGGGCGATTATATGAACCTCGTGCAGAGCGTTACCTTCGAAGGCGGCGCCATCGTGACCGAAATCAACCATAACGGCCGTCATGAGGCTTCCTTCAAGGTCCCTTCAAAGGCTATTACCGGAAAGATCATCCTTTCTGACGAAGGAGCCATCGCTAACCTCCTCTACTCGGAGGAAGATCTTGTGATCGGCGATCCGACCGTCAAGTCTCTTACCGTAGCTGTAGCTAAACCTGGCGAGAACGCAGTTGTGAAGGGAGCATATCTCGATATGATCGACAAGGTCGTATTCGAAGGTGGTGCAGAGGTTTCCGAACTCGCTCTCAATGAGGATGCTACCGAATTCAGCCTCGCAATCCCTGCCGGAGCACAGTCCGGTGAAGTAAAGGCTGTCAGCCACGCTGCAAAGGAATTCGTTGCCGGCGAAATCGAACTTGTCATCCCTACGGATGTCGCAGCTGCACCTTCGCCTGTAAAGGCCGGTGCCGACCTCGTGATTTCCGGTAACGATCTAGATGTGGTAACTTCTGTCGATTTCCCTGGCGCCAGCGGAGTAGAATTCGTATTTGCCGAGGACGCCATTACAGTGACCGTTCCTGCTACTGCTACTGAAGGTGATATCGCCCTCAATATGGCCAGCGGAGAAGCTGTTAATGTGGCATTCACCCTTGTGCACCCGGTAGTTTCCGCTATAGCTCCTGTAGAGCTCATGGCCGGCGAGACCATTACCGTGACCGGTACCGACCTCGACCTTATCACTGGAGTAACTCTCGGCGGAAAGCCGGTCGAGTTCACTGCAGAGGCTGAGAAGATCGTCGTACAGACTGCCAATACTTCCGTTTCAGGAAAGCTCGTGCTTTCTCTTGCGAATGGTGAGAAAGTGGAGCCGGAGGATGCCATCACCCTCAGCTATGATTCATTTATCATCGTGAACGACATGCCTGCCGCAGAGCATATCGGAGCTATCGTAACCCTCAAGGGCGAGAACTTCATGATGATCGAGAACATCTATATCGGCGAAGAGAAAGTATCGAAGTACAACCTTCGTTCTGATAATGAAATCCAGTTCGTAATGCCTTGGAACAAGGTCGGAACATACAGCATGTACTTCCATCTTCTCTCCGGCGATGTCGAGACATGTCCTCAGACAATCGACGTTCTCCTCGAGCAGGACATCATGACTGTATGGGAAGGCTCTCTGCAGATCACCTGGAATGACGGCGGCCGTGTAACCGTGCCGGCAGCGTCATTCACCGGTATCCCTGCAGGCAGCAAGCTCAGATTCTACTACACTCAGGTGGACCAGCAGTGGGATCAGGCCCAGCTCAACTATGGTAACTGGACCGGAATCAACTTCGACGATCCTGCAGGTACCGTCATTAACGGAACCCTCGTTCCGACTGACGTCTATGGATGGTTCACTGACGGAATCCTTGACCGCTGCACAGAGGTCGTGCTTACAAAGGAAATCCTCGAAAACATCCAGGCTAACAAGGGTGACTGCGAAGACAAGACTGCCTGCGGTATCATCATCCAGGGCTCTGGCCTTACCTTCACGAAGATCGAGATCGTATGCGATATTCCGCAGGAGGTTACGATCTACGAAGGTCCTACAACCCTTACATGGGGTGACGACGGCCGTTTCGGTCTCGCCATGACTTACTTCGAGGCAGCAAAGCCGGGCTCTCAGCTTATCTTCTATCTCGAGCAGACGGACGCATGGGGCCAGGTTCAGCTCAACGACGGCTGGTGGGCCAACGCCGACATGAACTTCCCTGAGATCGGCGGTGCATACATTACCACCGACAACCTCGGAGGAAAGGACGTCACACGTATCGCCCTTACCCTGACTGCTGATATCCTTGACCATATACTTGCTACATCCGGTGACTATTTCGGTCTCAATAGCCAGTTCCAGGGCGACGGTCGTGTCGCCATGGTTATCCAGGGATCTGATATGATTATCAATAAAGTTTGTATATTGTAACACTTTTATTGCCGGAGGCGGGTGATACCGCCTCCGGTAGCCAGTAAACAAATTTTATATAATGAAAGCACACGTCAGTTTCTTTGTATTATCTATGATTTTTCTTGCGGCATGTTCCTGCTCAAAGGATGATGCCGAAAAGAAGGAACCGTCCGTCCCGGCCCCTAAGGCGGTAACGGTAGATGTCGCGTCTGTCAGCGCTCCCGTAGAGGGAACGTCGGTCGTCGTCGCCATCTCCTCCCCGTCCAAGCCTGCGGTCTCTGTCTCCGGAGACTGGATCAAAGCCGAACTGGGTCCGTACAATCAGGATACATATAAAGTGAAACTTACGGTGACCGTCGGCGAGAATCCGACATACGAGCCCCGCAGCGGTAGTGTGACCCTTACTTGCCAGGGCTTTTCTCCGGTCGGGATAAGCGTATCCCAGGATGCCGCGGCGAAGCCGGTCGGACCGTCGGCTAATCCTGCATACGATCTTCTCGGTCTCGGCTGGAATATGGGTAACCAGTTCGATGCTTTCTACAACGGCTCATGGGCCGGAGATAAATACAATTATCCGGACGAGACCGTCTGGGGTAATGCCAAGGCGACCCAGGCTACTTTCGACGGGGTGAAGAAAGCCGGATTCACATCAGTGCGAATCCCTGTCACGTGGCTCAATATGATAGGTCCAGGACCTGAGTACAATATTGACGAGACTTGGATGAACCGTATATATGAGGTGGTAGGATATGCCGAGAAAGCCGGACTTAAGGTCATCATCAATACCCATCACGACGAAAACAACAATGACGACCATTGGCTGGATATCCTTTCTGCATCTAAGGATGCCAGGACCAATGAAGCGATAAAGGCGGAAATCGCGGCTGTATGGACCCATATCGCCAATAAGTTCAAGGATAAGGGAGATTTCCTTATCATGGAGTCCTTCAATGAGATTCAGGACGGAGGATGGGGCTGGAGCGCTGCTTTCCAGGCTGACCCTTCCAAGCAGTGTGATGTGCTTAACGAATGGAATCAGGTTTTCGTGGATGCCGTACGTGCTACAGGAGGCAACAACGCTACCCGCTGGCTGGGTGTTCCTACATACGCCGCAGGTACTTCATGGACGAAGTATTTCAGACTGCCGGAGGATCCTGCCGGAAAGGTCATGATGGCAGTGCATTGCTATGATCCGTATGAATATACTATAGGGAACAAACAGTATCCTGAGTGGGGCCATACCGGCGCCGCAGGAAAGAAGACCCCGGAAGGGGAGAAAGAGATAACGGATCTCTTCTCCAGACTTAATACGGAATTCATCAGCAAGGGGATACCTGTATATCTTGGCGAATTCGGCTGTTCGATGAGAAGCAAAGGGGATGCCCGGGCATGGATGTTCTATAAATACTATATGGAGTATGTCTCCAAAGCTGCGCATACCTATTCCTTACCGGGAATCCTGTGGGATAACGGAAGTACTCAGACCGGAAAGGAGTGCCACGGCTACATTGACCATGGTACCGGCAAGTATATAGGGAATTCTAAGGAGATCGTGGATCTTCTCGTAAAGGGAATGCTCAGCACGGACGAAAGCTATACTCTCCAGAGTGTATATGACAGGGCTCCGAAAACCAATTGATTATGAATCTAATCCTTAAACTTAGCATCATTTTATCATTAGTAGTTGCTGTATCCGGCTGCGGACGCAATAAAGAAGCGGCCGGAACAGCTTTTAACGAAGAAACCCGGATCATGATGGATCGTATGGCGGCTTCAGTAAAGGCCGGCAAGATTCTTTATGGCCATCAGGATGACCTCGTTTATGGCCATTCATGGTGTGTGGATCCTGATTCCGCAGCGACAGATGCGTTGAACCGTTCGGATGTCAAGGCTGTCGCCGGAGATTATCCGGCTGTCGTGGGATTCGAACTCGGCGGTCTGGAACTGGGATGGGACTGGAGCATTGACAAAGTCCCGTTCCTGCTGATGCGCCGGGCTGCTGTAGAGCATGCCGGAAGGGGAGGAATCGTGACGTTCTCATGGCACCCGCACAATCCTTATACAGGCGGTGATGCCTGGGATATCAGTTCCGACAAGGCAGTGACTTCTGTCCTCGAAGGAGGGGAGAAGGCGGAGATGTTCGGAGTCTGGCTGGAGAGGCTGGGCGATTTCATGGACTCGCTCCGTGACGATAAGGGTAATCTGATACCGGTCATTTTCAGGCCGTGGCATGAGAATATCGGCAGCTGGTTCTGGTGGGGCGGAGCCCTTTGTACTGCGGATGAGTATATCGCCCTTTTCAGGAGGACGGTCGAGTATCTGAGAAATGACAGGGGACTGGACAATATCATAATGTGTTATTCTCCGAATTCCGGGATTACGGCGGAGCAGTATATGTCCCGTTATCCGGGTGATGATGTCGTCGATATCCTGGGGTATGACCATTATGAGACTGTCATGGAGGGCGAGAGTCTGGAAGATGCCGGAAAGCGTTATGCCGGGCAGCTGGATCTTGGCCTTTCCATCGTCAAGTCTCTTGCTTCGGCCCACGGAAAGCTGATGACTCTTTCCGAAACCGGAATGGAGGGCCTCCCGGACAAGAGCTGGTGGACTTCGGTGCTTTATCCTGCGGTAAAGGATTTTCCGATTGTCTATGTGCTGACGTGGAGAAATGCATGGGACAGGGAGACGCATTTTTATGCGCCGTATCCTGGGAATGAGGGCGACTTCGGGGAATTCGCTTCGCTGCCGGAGATCTCTCTCCTGTCGTCGTTCCGGCCTTAGTCCGTCATTCCCTACCTGACCGGGGATATGTAAGCTTAAAACAATAAATAACAATATATGGAGAATATGAGTTTTGAAGAACGTCTGGCGTGGCTGGAAGCACGCCACCAGGAACTTATTGCTAAGAAAAACTCGCCTATATACGGCAATGGTGTGTTTGAGAGATATGAGAACCCTGTTCTTACCGGTGACCATGCCCCTTTGTTCTGGAGATATGATCTGGACAGGAAATCCAATCCTTTCCTGGAGGAGAGATTCGGCATCCATGCCGCATTCAATGCTGGAGCTATAAAGTGGAAGGACAAATATGTCGTCTGCGCCCGTGTCGAAGGTGCTGACCGCAAATCATTCTTCGCTATCGCCGAGAGCCCGAACGGAATCGACAATTTCCGGTTCTGGGACCACCCCGTGACTATGCCTGATTATGGCGAACCTGCCACGAATGTATATGACATGAGACTTACTGCCCATGAAGACGGGTGGATCTATGGTATATTCTGCGTCGAGCGTAAGGATCCGGATGCTCCGGAAGGCGATCTTTCGTCTGCCGTCGCAGCTGCGGGAATCGCCCGTACCAAGGATCTGGTCAATTGGGAAAGACTGCCGGATCTGGTTTCTGATTCTCAGCAGCGCAATGTCGTTCTTCATCCTGAGTTCGTGAATGGGAAATATGCTCTTTACACCCGCCCTCAGGATGGATTCATAGATGCCGGAAACGGCGGCGGTATCGGCTGGGCCCTGGTGGACAGCATGGAGAATGCCGTGGTCACTTCCGAGAAGATAATCAACTGCAGGAGATACCATACTATCAAGGAGACCAAGAATGGCGAAGGTCCTGCTCCTATCAAGACTGACAGGGGCTGGCTGCATCTGGCCCATGGCGTCAGGGGCTGCGCTTCCGGCCTGCGTTATGTGCTTTATATGTACATGACTTCGCTGGAGGATCCTTCGAAAGTGATTGCCGAACCTGCCGGTTTCTTCATGGTCCCGGAAGGGGAGGAGTATGTGGGTGACGTCATGAACGTCCTGTTCTCTAACGGATGGATTGCCGATGAGGACGGAAAGGTCTTTATATATTATGCTTCCTGCGATACGCGTCTCCATGTGGCGACTTCTACCGTCGACAGACTCGTGGATTACTGTATGAATACTGAGCCGGATCTGTTTACCACTTCTGCTTCAGTACGACGTCTGAACGCGCTTATAGACAAGAATCTTTCGCTATCTATGTAGGACTAATAATCAGGTTTCAGATGGATATCATTACTGCACCGGCTAAGCCGACATTGAAGGAAAAGATCGGATATGGCTTCGGAGACATGTCGTCTTCGATGTTCTGGAAGATTTTTTCGTATTATCTGCCGATCTTCTATTCGGATGTGTTCGGGCTTAAGCCTCAGCATGCGGCTTTCCTGCTTCTTATCACAAAACTGTATGATGCAATATCGGACCCTGTCATGGGAATCATCGCCGACAGGACCCGATCCAGATGGGGAAAGTATCGTCCGTATCTTCTCTGGGTGGCTCTGCCGTTCTCGCTTATAGGCCTTCTGTCTTTCTATACTCCTGATGCCAGCTATGGCCTGAAGCATGTATATGCGTATGTGATGTATATCCTCATGATGACTGTCTATACGGCTATCAACGTGCCTTACGGGGCCATGCTGGGAGTCGTCACTCCGGACAGCCGTGAGAAATCGGTTTTCTCGTCTTACAGGATGTTCTTTGCGTATATCGGCAGTTTCATCGCCATGGGGATATTCGGCGTGTTCGAGAAGCTGATTTCCGGTACCGTGCGTGTTATGCCGGACGGTAGCGAGAGGGTGGTGCGCGGAGTCGGCGATGCTGCTCCCGGACAGTGGACTCTTGTCGTCGGCATCGTTTCTCTGTGCTGTTTCGTGCTGTTTCTGCTTTGCTTCCTTATGACTAGGGAGCGGGTGGGGACTGAACATAAGGCGGTTTCCGAGGGAGGCTCTTCTATCGCAGAGGATCTCAAGGCTCTAGGCCGTAACAGGCCTTGGTGGCTGCTTCTTGGCGCAGGTATCGGTATATTGCTGTTCAATTCGATCCGAGGCGGAGCCGCTGCATATTATTTCTCGAATATCCTCGGCACGAGCGTGTTCCTGACTTGCGCTGTCTATCTTTTCATTGGCGAGGTGGCGCAGATGGTCGGGGTGCTGTTTACTGTGCCGCTTTCGGAGCGTATCGGCAAGAAGGCGACTTTTATCTCTGTGCTTCTGACGGTTTCTGTGCTGAGTGTGGCGATATTCTTCCTGCCTGAGACTCCTGCCGGTTTCTGGGGACTTCTGGTGCTGCAGGTGCTTATATGCATTGCTTTTGGTGTCCAGTCTCCTCTGCTGTGGTCGATGTTTGCCGATGTCGCCGATTATTCGGAGGAGAAGAACGGCTCGGCTTCTACCGGACTTATTTTCTCGTCTTCTTCTATGGCTCAGAAGTTCGGCGGGGCCCTCGGCGCTTTCTTGCTGATGCAGATTCTTGCAATCTTCGCATATGACAAGGATGCTGCAGTCCAGGCGCCTCAGACTCTTGCTGCCATCCGTGGCCTGATGAGCTATATCCCGGCAATCGGCGCCCTTCTCGGTGCCCTCTGCCTGCTGTTCTATCCTCTTACGGAATCGCGTATGGCTTCAATTAGAGAGAAACTTTCTGCTCGCAGATAGCATCTTCATTCATGTAGGTATTTGTTATTCCAAAGGATGGCCCTCTTCGGCCATCCTTTTTCGTCTGGCTGATTCGAGTCGGGCCTTTCTGCTGGCGGGAGAAGGGCGGAGGCGGCGGAGGAATTGAGGAAAAGCGGAGAGCGCGGGAGCGGCCGTCGGCGCCGTGAAGAACGGCGTGTGTTTGACGACCGTTACGATGGCTCGCCCATCGTAAAAGGGAGAAGTTAGCCGTTTAGGCGGCGACAGCGACCAAGCAGCTTTTCCGAACTTGACGGAGCCGTCCCGTCCTTCTCCCGCCAGCAGACATCCCGCTACAGTCCTGCTGACGCAGGGTCCCGGGGAACTTCTTTCGCTGACGCTCACTCCGTACCCTCCCACAATCTGCCGCGTCATCGCTTCGCGATAACTTGCATCTTGCGGGCCCCGTCCCTCTTCCCGTGGCCGAGGGGGGCCACGTCCCCGGAACCCTGGTCAGCAGGACTGCGGCAAAGATGAGGGACTGGAGGGAATTGAAAAAAATGTTATATTTGTATTTCGTTCCTTAATCCGGAGAACTATGGCAGACAAACTATACCTGATTGACGGTCACAACCTAATCTTCAAGATGTACTACGCATTCCTGCGTCGTCCTATGATCAATTCCAAGGGAATGGACATGTCAATCCTGTATGGCTTCACGAAATATGTGCTCGAACTCATCGAGAGAGAGAAGCCTACCCATATGGCCATAGCGTTCGATCCTCCCGGCGGCACCTTCAGGAACGAAATGTACCCCGAATACAAGGCAAACAGAAGCGAAACTCCGCAGCTTGTGATCGATGCCCTCGAACCGTTGCTGGAAATATGCAAAGCCTTGAACATAAAGACCTTGATGATTCCGGGATATGAGGCCGACGACGTGATCGGAACCGTTGCGAAGAGTTACGGAAAACCCGGGACGGACGTCTATATGGTCACCCCGGACAAAGATTACGGCCAGCTGGTCGCCGAGCATGTGTACCAGGTGAAGCCTGGAAAGGCCGGCGGGGCTGACGAGACCGTCGATGTCAAGGCAATCTGTGAAAAATACGGAATCAAGACTCCTGAGCAGGTGATCGAAATGCTGACTCTCTGCGGAGATACGGCCGACAATGTGCCCGGAGTGCATGGCATCGGGGAAGTCGGGGCCGGCAAGCTCATCGCAAAATATGGCACCGTCGAGAATATCTATGCCCATCTGGACGAGCTTACTGACCGCCAGAAGACGCAGTTCGAGGAGGCCAGGGGACATATCGGCCTGAGCCATGACCTGGTGACAATAAAGACCGACGTGCCGGTAGAGACAAGCCTCGACGAGATGAGGCTGGACCTGGATTATGCTCCTGAAATCGCCGACCTTTTCGAAAAATACGAATTCAACTCGCTGAGAAAATATATAGCCCATAGCTCTCGCGCTGCCAAGGCAGTGGCGGAGGTCAAGCGCCTGGATTATTCCGAGACGGGGGCGGAAGAGCTCGTGAAGATGGCTCCGGAAAAGATTTCGCTGATAGTCGAACCGGAGGGACCGGGCATATTCGCCGATATCCGCAGGGTGATCGTGGCCGCCGAGAAGAAAGACGGCGGAATCGTCGTCGCTTCAGGCGCTGCGAAGGATTTTCGCAAGATACTGGAGGGCGAAGCCGTGAAATACGGATATGATCTCAAGCTCCAGTCGAATCTTCTGGAGAATGCCGGAATAAAGCTCGGAGGCCGGCTATATGACATCGAGCTGATGCATTATCTCATCAATCCGGAGAAGAGCCATAAGGTCGAAATCCTCGCCAAGAGCTATCTCGGCGTCGATATCGAAGAAGCCGCACCCGTAGAAGAGGCTCCTGTTTCCCTGTTCGACGTCGCGGAAGAAAGCCCGGCAAACGGACCGGACAGGAATCTCGAAGCCGCGGCAGTGCTGAAACTCGGAGAAGTGGTCCGCGCAGGCATGGACGAGGCCGGCGTAGGAGCCCTGTATGAAGATATGGAAGCCCCTCTCGCAGCAGTGCTCGCCCGCATGGAAAGGGCAGGCGTGAAGATAGACCTCGGACAGCTCAGGACGTTTGCCGATGAACTCAAAGTCGAAATGGATGCCCTCGAAGCCCAGGTCAGGAAACTGGCCGACGAGCCGGGGCTGAACGTTTCTTCCCCGAAGCAGATAGGCATCGTGCTCTTCGAAAAGCTGAAACTCGACCCGAAGATGAAGAAATCGGCCAGCGGTAGCTATAGCACCGACGAAACGACGCTTACTGCCATTGCCGACAGGCACCCTATAATTGACAAGATACTTGAATTCAGAGCCGTAAAGAAACTGCTCTCTACATACATAGAGCCATTTCCGACCTACGTCTCCCCGGTTACGGGAAGGGTCCATACGACCTTCAACCAGGCTCTGACGGCGACGGGAAGACTCAGCTCCTCCAACCCTAACCTGCAGAACATTCCGATCCGCACGGAGAGGGGAAAGGAGATCAGGAAAGCCTTCATACCGGCGACTCCGGACGGAATCATAATGTCCGCCGACTACTCCCAGATCGAGCTCAGGATCATGGCCCATCTCTGCGGCGACGAGCATCTGATAAGCTCATTCAAGGCAGGGCTGGATGTCCATAAGGCCACTGCGGCCAAGATTTTCGGCATACCGGTAGAGGAGGTCACATCCGACCAGAGGCGCATCGCGAAGACCGCCAACTTCGGAATCATGTACGGGATCTCATCTTTCGGGCTCGCCCAGAGGCTGCATGTCTCCAGGACGGAAGCCAAGAAGATCATCGACGATTACTTCGCCGCCTTCCCTTCGATCCGGACTTTCATCGACAAGACTATTGCGGACGCCCGCGAAAAAGGGTATGTCGAGACAGTCTTCGGACGCAGGAGGTATCTTCCGGACATAACGGCGAAGAACGCTACCATAAGGGCTCTGGCCGAGAGGAATGCCGTAAATGCTCCTATTCAGGGCACGTCAGCCGATATAATCAAGCTTGCGATGATAAGCGTCGACAAGCGCATCCGCGAGGCGGGCCTGAAGAGCAAGATGGTACTTCAGATCCATGATGAGCTTCTTTTCGATGCCGTGCCGGAAGAAATCGAGGAACTCGGCAGGATAGTTGTAGCGGAAATGGAGAACGTAATTACCTTGTCAATACCTTTAACTGTAGAATGTAACTATGGCAAAAACTGGCTTGAAGCTCACTGATCATGACGACGGATCTCTTGTGGAGATGGCGTTAGGTGGCGGCCCCGAGGCCGAGGCCGCTTTCTTCACGATTTATGCACGTTACCATAAGGGCGTATTCGCCCACATCTCACGCTTCATCCAGGAACAGGAGGAAGTAGAGGATATCTGTATGGAGAGCTTCGAGAAGGCCTTCAAGCAGCTGGAATCATACAGGCCGAGCAACAAGTTCTCGACTTGGATATTCACTATAGCCCGCAACACGGCCTTCGACCACCTCGACAAGGACAAAGTGCGCGGCCGCAACAAAGACAAGATGCCGATCGACTACTCCGACCTGGAGCATATAGACGTCCCAGAGGATAATGTCAGCCCGGAGGACGAGATCATAAGTTCGCAGGACCATGAGAACTTCCTGAGTTGTGTCCAGGGTCTTCCGGACCTGTATCGCGAGGTCGCATCCATGTGCTTTGTGGACAATCTCGGATACAAGGAGATTTCGGAGAAGGCAGGGCTGCCTATCAATACAGTAAAAACCCGCATCAGCAGGGCTAAGGGCCTGATAGTCCAGATGATGCTTGATATGGAAGAAGAATGAATTTCAAAGAATTCGAAGATATAGTTGTCGCTGAATTTCCGGAGCTGACTCCGGAGATGCTTGGGAAGTACGAGGCCATGGAGGCCCTGTACGAGGAGTGGAACGCCAAGATCAACGTAATTTCCCGAAAAGACATAGGCGGCCTTTATCTGCACCATGTGCTGCATTCTCTTGCGATTGCCTCTTATCTGAAGAGACGCAGGCCGGAGGTGTATTCCGCATGGACCGAAGGCGCGTCCGTGCTCGACCTGGGCACCGGCGGCGGCTTTCCGGGGATTCCTCTCGCGGTGATGTTCCCGAATGTGCGCTTTACCCTCTGCGATTCCGTGGGGAAGAAGATAATCGTGGCATCGGAAGTGTCCAAGGCTCTTTCCCTGGGCAATGTGACCACTGTCAACGCCCGGGCAGAATCGCTGCCGCAGGTTTTCGATCATGTCGTTTCCCGTGCCGTGACCTCGCTGGACAATTTCTATCCATGGGTGAAGGGCAAGTTCTCCGGAAGTATTCTGTATCTCAAGGGAGGGGACATAGTCCCGGAAATTGCAGAACTGATGAAGAAGAACAGACTCCGTACCGGAGCAGTTTCGACCTGGCCGATTGAAACTTGGCTGAAGGACGAATATTTTAAGGAAAAGTTTGTAATTGAAATAGAAAAATAATTTGCAAATCCACATAAAATAACTACCTTTGCAGTCCTATTTCCGGAAAACTGGTTTTTTCGGCCTGATAAGAATAAATAAAAAAACAGATAACGATGAAAAGAACATTCCAACCATCAAAGCGCAAGCGTATAAACAAGCACGGTTTCCGCGAGCGTATGTCAACCCCTAACGGCCGTCGTGTACTTGCTGCACGCCGTCGTCATGGCCGCAAAAAACTCAGCGTTTCTTCAGAGGATAGATTCTAGTCATCTCTCTCCGGACGTTGTTTGTTTGGATCGAAATTCAGGAGGCTTCCGAAAGGATGCCTCCTTTTTTCATTATGGCAGATTATTTGATAGACGAGGGACGTAATCATTAAGTCTCAATGGAAAAGTTTTTTTTATCAATCTTGTCTTGTGCGCTTTCAGCGACAATAGCTGTTTCTGCGCAGAGTAGCGGACCGTTAGTTGTCCACCAGTATGAATTGTCAAACGGAATGCAAGTCTGGCTTAACGAAGACCATTCGCAGCCGGTAGTCCATGGAGCCGTAGTCGTCAAGGCCGGAGGCCGGGATTGCGCCGGGACCGGAATGGCCCATTATCTGGAGCATATGCTCTTCAAAGGTACGGAGGATATCGGTACCATCGACTATGCTTCAGAGAAGGTCTATCTTGATTCTATCGAGACTTGTTACGACCTCATCGCCGCAACGTCCTCCAGCGTAAAAAGGGATTCTCTCCAGAAGGAGATCAACCGTCTTAGCATCAAGGCGCTGGACTATGCGATTCCGAATGAATTCGACCGTCTTACGGCCAATATCGGAGGCACAAAGCTCAATGCCTTCACGTCTTATGACTGTACATGCTACCATAATTCTTTTTCTCCGCAATTTATTGCGCAGTGGGCCGAACTCAATAGCCATAGGCTGCTGAACCCTGTTTTCAGGCTTTTCCAGAGCGAACTTGAAGCAGTATATGAGGAGAAGAACGCGGCAGCCGATTCCCAGTTTGACATGATTCTCGAGAAGATGCTGGAGAAACTTGGGGATGAGAATCCATACAGCAAATCTATAATCGGAACTACAGATAACCTGAAGAATCCAAGTCTTTCCGAGATGAAGAAGTTCTTCAACAAGTATTATGTGGGCTGCAACATGGGACTGATCCTTGCCGGAGACATAGATGCTTCGTCGATATTGCCTCTGCTGGAATCTACCTTCGGACGGATTCCGCGTGGCGATAAGCCGGAAAGGATTCCTGTACCTGTGCCGGATTTCTCGTCCCGGGAAGATTATCCTATAAAAGTTAATTTCCCTATGATCAAGGCGTCGCTGAACGTGTTCAACGGTCCTGCAGCCAAGGATGCAGATTATCCCGCAATGGAACTCGCTCTCAGCCTCCTGAACAACAGTTTCAGTACCGGAAGTCTGGATTCCCTCATAAATAACGGCAAGGTTCTGGCTGGAGAGGTCTCAGTCTTGGACTTTTTTGACGAAATGGGGCTTATTGCCATGATAACGATACCTGGAATCCCTTTCGGGTCTCTCAACAAGGCGGAGGCGCGGTGCTTCAAGGAAGTGGAAAGACTGAAGGCCGGCGATTTTGCGGAGAAGGATTTCGAGTCGTTGAAATATGATCTTGTCAAATCATATAAAAGGTGCCTGGAAACGTCCGAGTCAAGGTTCTCTATCATGATAGACGTGATGTCCCAGGACAGGTCGTGGGATTCTTATCTGTCCCAGGTGGAGTCGATATCTTCGCTTACTTCGGAGGATATAGTCAGGGTAAGCAATAAATATCTGGGCGACAATCGCATACGTTTCCATAAAGTCAGAGGAACCTATCCGAAGGATAATCTGCAGGCTCCATCATACGAGACTCTTTCGCCGAAGAATGGCAATGCGGTATCGGATTATGCCACCAGACTGATGGAGATGCCATATGACACTCTTCCTCCAAGACTGGTGGATATGAATAATGATATCCGGAAAGTCGCAGTTAATGACCATGTGACGCTTTACTATAACGGGAACCCGGTCAATGATGTCTTTGAACTGACCGTCAGGATCAACAAGGGTATTTTCGAGGAACCTATGATCAGTCCTTTGACACAGCTTCTTGGCCTCTCGGGGACCGACAGCCTGTCCGCCCATGATTTTTCAATGAGTCTTGCCGAGCTGGGTTCGGACTTATCTTTTAAATATAAGAACCATACCTTGGAGATGGTTCTGACTGGCTTTGATGACCGTATAGGACCTTCCCTCGACCTGCTCCGCCACTTTATGAAGGATTTCAAGCCGGAAAAAAGTGCGCTCAATACGGTGATTTCCGATACGAAGATGTCCAGGAATGCATTCAGGAGCAGTGGCAATTCTGCCATCTTCAATGGTATGTTTAATTATTCTCTATTAGGGAACCAGTCACCTCTTCTGAGGCAGCCGACAGAAAAAGATCTCAAATCTCTAGGTCTGAAAGGGATGAAAGAGCTTTTCAACAGCCTGGTTGAATATGATTTCGATGTAGTCTATTCCGGAGGCCTTTCTCCAGAGGAAGTCGTCAATGAGATTTCCGGCCATCTTGATGTGGAATGTCCTTCCGGAAAACCTGAGAGTTCATTTTTCGCTTACAGAGAATATGAACAGCCTGTGGTCTATATTTACAATGTCCCGGGAGCGCGCCAGGTGATGTCGATAACTTACCAGAATGTCGCTACTCCGGAGAATGACCATGACAGCGCACTGCTCGGCCTTATGCAGGAATGCTATGGCGGTTCCATGGCTTCGATTATGTTCCAGGAAGTCCGTGAATTCCGTTCTCTTGCATATACTTCTTCCAGTACGCTTCAGAAGCCACTTCCGAATGTATCCTCTCCTTCTGCATTCATAACCTACTATGGTACTCAGGCTGATAAATTCCCTCAGGCTCTTGAACTGGTGGATTCCCTCATCCGTACGATGCCGATGACTGATCTGTGCTTCGATTCAGCAGTCCGCTCTATCATTTCCCGCGCCAATAACGGCTATCCTTCGTTCAGGGCTTTGCCTGAATATGTCGCGAATTTGGAATTGTTCGGATATGGAGAGGATGATGACGCTTCCGTAGTTAGAGGCCTTCCGGGAATAACCAAGCAAGACGTCCTGGATTACCATGAAAAGAGTATCGGCAATGCTCCTTGCTCTTATTTCATAATCGGAGACAAGAAGAATCTGCCTATGGACGCGCTCCGGAAACGCGGCCGCATAGTCGAGCTGAAACTCTCTGACATCTACCGTTAGTTCGCTGAATCCCTTATCGGGACGAATAGGTGGAGAAGCAGGCGGAGATTACGTCGGAGGCTGAAAGGGCGGCGTCGTCAGTTACCGGGCCGGAGGCGAGGAAGCGGTGGTCGGCGGTGATGCCGAAGACGCGGTCCGCGCAGCTGAGTGCGGGCGCCAGGTCGTGAGAAGCCATGATCACGGTGGTGCCCGTGCTTCTTGCGATGTCCCTGAGAGCCTGCAGTATCAGCGACTTGTTGTCGACGTCCAGAAATGAAGTCGGCTCGTCCAGCAGCAGCGTCTTTGCATGGCGGCTGAGCGCCGACGCGATGCAGCCTTTCTGGAATTCTCCGTCGCTCAGGGTGCTGATGTCCCTGTCGGCGAGAGATGATATCCCGAGGCTCTCCAGCGACTTCGAGATGTCCGAAGCCATGGCCGGAGAAATGCGGCCGCGCCAGTCGCTTTCCGAGTATAGGGTGGTGGCGATGAACTCCCTGAGGGTGAATCCCTTGACTTTCGGGACTCCTGTCGGTACCATGATTGCGTCCTTGCCGGCGAGGGCTCTCAGCAGGGTGCTTTTTCCGCTGCCGTTGGGACCGCAGAGAAGAATGAACTCTCCGGGCTCAGTCTCGAAACTGATGCCCGAAACCAGGGTCTTGCCCCTGTGTCCGATATTCAAGTCCTTTATTCTCATTTCTTCATCAGTATCAGGAGTATTATCGGTATGCCTATCAGGGCCATGGTGCTGCCGACCGGAAGCGGAAGTCCGGGAGCCTGCGATATGATGTCCGCCAGCACCGAGACGGCCGAGCCTGTGATGAGAGTGGCCGGCAGTATGGACATGTGACCGGAACTCCGGAGCAGCCTGCGGGCGATATGAGGGGAGACGATGCCGACGAAGCCGAGAGGCCCGCAGAAAGCAGTCGCCGCTGCCGTCATCAGACAGCTGCTGACCATGGCGACGCCGCGTATCCGGCGCACCGAGGCTCCTGCGAGAGTTGCGTATTCCTCCCCGAAAAGAAGTATGTCCAGACCCTTGGCTCCGCTTGTGTAAAGCCCCGTTCCTGCCAGCAACGCGGCAAATATCGTCAATGTCTCGAAAGTCCTTGAGCCGGAGAAACTTCCGGCGGACCAGCTATAGAAGAGCTTGAGGCTTTCTTCGCTGGCTGAATACTCAAGTATGGAGGTGATGGCGCTGAATATGAAGCCGAGCATCACGCCGAAAACCAGCAGGGTTGTGCCGCTGCGGAAACGGCTTGAGACCAGCACTATCAGGGCTGATGCCAGGATCGCACCGACGAATGCGGCTCCGGCCACGGTGAGCCCGGCCATGGACGAGAATCCCGAAAGCAGCCCGGTTCCTGAGATTAGCAGGGTAGCTATTGCGGCTCCGAGGCCTGCGCCTCCGCTGACGCCCATGATGTGGGGATCGGCGAGAGGGTTGCGGAAAACTGACTGCATCTGGGCTCCGGAGAGGGCCAGGCATGCGCCTGCTGCAATGGCCGTCAGTACCCTCGGGAGACGGATGCTCCAAACAATAGAGGAAGCTATCCCTTCTCCTCCGAACAGGCCTCCAAGCGCCTCGGCAGCCCCGATTCCGGAACCTCCGAGTATCAGGTCGCATACGGAGAGCAGCAGAAGCGCCGTTGCTCCTGCCGCCGTGATAAGTCTGTTTCTGCGTTTTATGGCCATATTAACTCTTACAAAGATAGAAACTTCGAGGGATTTTCGTATATTTGGAAGATTAAAATACATTGCGGATGAGCACCGAAACAATTCTGATAATTCTTCTTGTCGCAGTCATTGTCATAGCTGCGATACTGATTTTCCGTCTCCAGGCGCGAGCCGAAAGAATCAAAGACGGATTCCAGGACAGACTGGCCGATGTCCAGCGCGAAAAAGCCGTGCTGGAGAGCCGCCTGCAGGCTAAGGAGGAATATGAGAATCAGATGCGCGAAGCCGCGAAGGAGACCTCTGAAAGGCATGCCAAAGAGCTCGAGCAGATGAAGGAAGTCTTCAAGAACCTCTCGACTGAGACAAGCGAGGCATTCAAGGCTAAGAGCGCCCAGACAATCTCCGAACTTATGAAGCCTGTCCAGGAGAAATTCAAAGAGTTCAGCGACGCCGTCAAGGAAAGCCAGAAAGACACCATAGAGAGGCACTCCCGCCTAGAACAGAGCATCAAGGATCTCGACACCCGCAGCAAATCCGTCGGGGACGAGGCCCGCAATCTCGCCAACGCGCTTACCGGCTATTCCAAGGTTCAGGGAGATTTCGGCGAAATGCTCCTCACCGACGTCCTCAAGAACGCCGGCCTGACCGAAGGAGTGCACTTCGAGACTCAGTCAGTGATGACCGACAACTCCGGCCATGAAATCAAATCCGAGAGCGGCAGGACCATGATCCCGGACGTCAAAGTTTTCTATCCGGACGACACAATAGTCATCATCGACTCGAAGGTCAGCCTGACCGCCTATAGCGAGTACATGGCGGCGACGACGGTCGAGGACAGGACCAGGCTGGCCAAGGCTCATGTCCGCAGCATCGAGGATCATGTCAACGAACTGAAGGTAAAGGATTACACGGGCTACATCCCTGAAGGCCGCAGGAAAGTTGATTACAACATCATGTTCATCCCTGTCGAGGGAGCTTTCCGCCTTATGCTTGAAGAAGCCCCGAGGCTCTGGCAGGTGGCGAAGGACAACAACATCCTTATCGTCAGCCAGATGACTCTTATAATTGTGCTGAACATGATCCAGATGGCCTGGAAGCAGCATGAGCAGGAGAAGAACATCTCCGACGTATACAAGACCGCGGAAGAACTGATGTCCCAGCTCAAGGGATGGATGGAATCTTATGTCAAGATAGGGGACTATCTGGGCAAGGCTTCTTCGGCATATGAAGACTCAAAGAAGAAACTCAGCGACTCTAACCAGTCGGTGATCAAGAAGATAGGAAAGCTGGAGAAGCTTGGCATCGCTCCGAAGCGCTCCAACGCCAAGATCAAGACCGGCAGCAGGTTGAGCGGACCGGAATCGGTGATTCCTAAGGAATTAAGCGATGATGAGATTACGGATTAATAGGGAAATAAGCCGTATCGCTTATATTCTGCTTTAAAATCCGCGCCTGAGATTTCTTTTTATTAATTAAATTGGCTAATTTAGCAGTGTTTAATAACACTATTGCTAGAACATGGAACTAAAAAATGCATCAGCAGGTACGTTCGAATCTGGAGATATCCTTATCAGGATAGATCCGGCCGAGAAGAAGGGGCTCGAGATAGAGCTTGAAAGTTCGGTAGCGGACCAGTTCGGCGTACAGATAAAGAAAGTTATTTCCGAGACGCTCGAAGGACTCGGAATATGTGACGCCAAAGTCAAGGCAATCGACAAGGGCGCCCTCGACTGTACTATAAGGGCGAGAGTCACGGCAGCCGCCGTGCGCGCCTCAGGCAAGGACGTTTGGAAATAAGGAATCATGGAAAGACTAAGAAGAACAATGATGTTCATTCCGGGCAATAATCCCGGAATGATGCAGGACGCCTATATCTATGGCCCTGATTCCATAATGCTCGATCTTGAGGATTCTGTGACGATGGCGGAAAAGGATGCCGCCCGTCTTCTTGTCTACAATGCCCTCAAGACCGTGGACTACGGAAATATCGAAAGAGTCGTCAGGATCAATCCTCTGAGCACTCCGTATGGAAAGAAAGACGTCGAAGCCGTTGTCAAAGCCGGAGTCGACGTTATTCGTATGCCAAAGACCGAAACGGCTGACGAAGTCCGCGAACTCGAAGCCGAGATACTCAAGGTCGAGGAAGAAATAGGCTGCGTCGGCAGGACCCAGATAATGGCCGCAATAGAAAGCGCCCTCGGTATAGTCAACGCTTACCAGATAGCCTCCGCATCGTCCAGGATGATGGGTATCGCCCTCGGTGCCGAGGACTACACCGCCAACCTGAAGACTATGCGCTCCAACGAAGGCATCGAGCTCCAGCTCGCCCGAGAGACGATAGTAGTCGCCGCCCGCGCCGCCGGAATCTCTTGCTTCGATACAGTATTCTCCAATCTCGAGGACATGGAAATCTTCCGTAAGGAGGTCGAGTTCATCAAGACTCTCGGCTTCGACGGAAAATCCATCATCAACCCTCGCCAGATCGACGTGGTCAACGAAGTCTTCACTCCGACCGAAAAGGAGATCGCCAAGGCCCAGACCATAATCGCCGCAATCAAGGAAGCCCGTCAGAGGGGTAGCGGAGTGATTTCGGTCAATGGTAAGATGGTCGACCGTCCGGTAGTGATAAGAGCTGAAAGAATAATCGCCCTTGCCGTTGCGGCCGGGGTAATACCAGAGGAGGATGCGCTATGACAAATGAACAGCTTATAAGAGAGGCCGCTGCAAAGCTTGGCAAGAAGGTTTACCAGGGCCCCGGCCAGAAGATACCTACATTCCGCAGGGACCTGCAGAAGGAAAGCTGCAAGGTCGTCTCCCTTGAGGATGCGATCCGCAAGAGCGGTCTCAAGGACGGAATGACGATTTCTTTCCATCATCATTTCCGCGGCGGCGACAAGATCGTCAACATGGTAGTCGACAAGATCGCGGAAATGGGCATCAAGGGCCTGACATTGGCTGCATCCAGTCTCTCTGACGTACATGCTCCGCTTGTCGGCCATATCAAGAACGGCGTGATCTCGAAGATCACGACTTCCGGCGTGCGCGGAGAACTCGCGGAACAGATCTCCCGCGGCCTCATGGATGAACCGGTGATATTCCGGTCCCATGGTACCAGAGGCGCTGCCGTGGCCAGCGGAGAGCTTCACATAGACGTCGCCTTCCTCGGCGCACCTTCATGCGACCCTCTCGGAAACGCCTGCGGATACAGCCGTTCCGAAAACGCCAAGTCAATCTGCGGCTCCCTGGGATATGCCCTGCCGGATGCGCGCTATGCTGACAAGGTCGTGATCCTTACCGATGACCTGGTACCTTATCCGAATACTCCGAACTCTATCTCGGAGCATGACGTGGATTATGTGGTAGTGGTGGATTCGGTAGGTGATTCCTCAAAGATATCTTCCGGAGCCATCCGTGACTCAAAGAACCCTCGCGACATCCTTCTCGCAAGGCTTGCTGCAAAGGCAATCATAAACAGCGGCTACTTCAAGGACGGATTCTCCATCCAGACCGGAACCGGAGGCGCAGCCCTTGCTGCCGTCAAGTTCATCCGCGAGAGCATGATAGAGAAAGGCATCAAGGCAAGCTATGCCCTCGGCGGCATCACCGCCCACATGGTCAAGCTCCATGAAGAGGGACTCATCGAAAGGCTCATCGACGTGCAGTCTTTCGACAAAGTGGCTGCCGAGTCCGTAAAGAATGATCCGGCCCACAAGGAAGTGGCCTCGTATGAATATGCAAGCGGCATGGAACCAGGTTCGGCCGTGCATTATCTGGATATTGTAATCCTGTCGGCGCTCGAGGTGGATGTCAATTTCAACGCCAACGTGCTAGTCGGCAGCGACGGCATAATCCGCGGCGCGATCGGCGGACATCCTGACACTGCCGCTGATTCAGCCCTGTCGATTGTGGTCTGCCCTCTGCTCAGGGGCAGGATCCCATGTATCGTGGACCATGTCACCACCCTGATCACTCCGGGAGCGTCCGTGGACGTGGTGATCACCGAGTATGGAACCGTGGTCAATCCTCGCAGGCCTGAGATTGCCGAAAGGCTGAAGGCTGCCGGAATGAAGCTGGTGGATATGCAGTACCTTCGTGACTGTGCCCGCAAGATAATAGGGGAGCCTGCTCCGATTCCTTTCGGAGACAAGGTCGTGGGCGTCGTCCTCGGAAGAGACGGATCCGTACAGGATGTGATAAGGAACGTGCTGAAATAATGGAAGTTACGCTTGATATGATATTAGCCTCCCGCGAGGCCAGGCAGAAAGAGCAGGAATATCTGCTCAAGCATAGCTATGGCTCTACGCTCATAAGCATGACCGTGGTGATGCCAGGGAATGTCAAGCGTGATGAATATACGATAAAGATAGCGGAGGCCGGGATTGATGCTCTCCTGAACGCCTTTGACGGCGGAATCAACAGGATAGTGCAGCGCGACCTCGAAACAGGATACGAAGCCTTCTTGCTTGTGAAAGCTCCTTTGGAAGAAACCAAGAGGGTGGTCAGCCTTATCGAGGAGACTCATCCTCTCGGAAGGCTTTTCGATATTGACGTAATAGGCGAGGACGGTGTGCCGGTGACCAGGACAGGTTACGGCATGACTCCCCGCAAATGCCTGCTCTGCGACAATGAGGCCCGGTATTGTATGAGGAATCATACCCATACTCCGGAGCAGCTCAAGGCCCGTATCAGGGAAATGGTAGACGAATATGTACGGTGAGTATCAGATAATTGATCTGCCGCTTTCGGCAGGAGTCGTCCGCAGCAAGGTTGAGACCTTCCTTGCGGAGAACGGCCTGCGTCTGGAAGCTGTGGACCGCTATGTCGGCATTGAAGACTCCGATGAAAGGCTTATTGCCGGCGGCGGAATCTGCAAGGACGTGCTCAAGTGCATCGCCGTCTCCGAAGAAGCCCGCTCAGGCGGACTTACCGGAAAACTGGTCGCCAGACTGATGCAGCTGGGCGAAGAGGCGGGTCAGCATGATCTCAAGGTATTCACTAAGCCCGAGTATGAGGATATCTTCGCGAGTCTGGGATTCAGCGTCATCGCGAAAGCCGGGAAAGCCATACTCATGGAGAATGGCGACGGACTGAAGAGATACTGCTCCGATCTGGCGAAGCATCGCCGTCCGGGCCGCTGCGGCGCCGTTGTCATGAATGCCGCTCCGCTGACCTGGGGGCACGATTATCTTGTGGAAAAAGCATGCGAGTCGGTGGATGCCCTTTTCGTGATTCCGGTTGTCGAAGATACTCCGGGATTCAGCTACAGGGACCGTTATCAGGCCCTCGCAAGCGCCTGGCTGGAGGAACTTAAGGTCGAAGTATGCAGCGGCAGTCCTTATGCCGTGTCGAAGGCGACGTTTCCGACCTATTTCCTGAAAGATCTCAGCGATGCTGCCGAGACCCAGATGACTCTCGATCTCGATATTTTCGCCCGTCATATAGCTCCGGCGCTGGGTGTGACGGTCCGTTTCGTCGGCACCGAGCCGTCGGATGCCCTGACCGCCCGTTACAACGAGCTCATGAAAAAGATACTTCCTGAGCATGGAATCGAAGTCGTCGAAGTGCCGCGGCTGGAATCGGAGGGACGGCCTGTATCGGCCTCCGAAGTCCGGAAAGCCGTCGCCGAAGGCTCGTTCCGTCGCGCTGATGCCATCGCTCATCCTGAGTCGATGCCGATGCTTGTCGGCGCTCTTGCCTCCAGGGCTCTGCGCATGGAGCTCGACCTTACTCCGAAGCCGGGACTTGTCGACAAGAACGGCTCCGGGGCACATAAGGACATGGATTACAGGCTCATGGAATCGAGCATCGGCGCGATCGTCCCGTTCATCCATGCGATGGCCAGCATAAATCCTGACGACGACGTGCCTTCCGACATGGTGGAACTGGGAATCAAGGCCGAGCAGAAGATGCTTGCGGCGACCGGAGGAGTGAACACCCACAAGGGGGCGATATTCAGTCTCGGATTAATGGCGACAGCCTTTGCCCAGTGCTACTGGGAAGGGGAGACTGTCGGGGAAAAGGCTCTCAAGTCGAAGATAGTGGCTCTGGCCTGCGCCGTGCCGAAATCGAAGGATACCCACGGGGCCAAGGTCTGCTCTAAGTTCAAGGCCAAGGGCGCGCTGCAGAATGCCCGTGACGGCTATCCTGCCCTTTTTAAGGAGTGGCTGCCTTTCTACCGGAAGGTGAAGGCCGAGAAAAATGGCTTGCTGAAGACTTTGCTGCTGATTGTTTCTCAGCTTGAGGATACGAATGTGCTTTACCGTAAGGGACCTGCCGTTGCGGAGAAGGTCCGCTCGATGGCGCGCGAAGCTCTGAAGAACTTCAGTGAGGATAAGGTAAGAAATATTTGCGGACGGTTTACGTCTGAGGGCATTTCTCCGGGCGGAAGCGCGGACATGCTGGCTCTGACCGTATTCGCCGATTCACTATTGTCATGATACAACAATTATTAATATAAAACGGATTTGATTATGGTAGATTTGATTAACCATGGAGTTTATCTGCTTGACGGTGTTGTAAGCGATGCCGCTCCGGGACTTCCGTCTCCGGACGAGGCCCGCGAGAACACCATTACCTACGGAATTCTGCGCTCTCATGACGTGGACGGAGGCAAAGGCAAGAAAATGAGGATTCGTTTCGACGCTATGGTGTCCCACGACATCACTTACGTCGGAATCATCCAGACTGCCCGCGCCAGCGGACTCGAGAAGTTCCCGCTTCCTTACGCCATGACCAACTGCCACAATTCCCTCTGCGCCGTGGGCGGAACGATCAACGAGGACGACCATGTCTTCGGTCTCTCCGCGGCGAAGAAGTACGGCGGCATATACGTGCCTGCCAACCAGGCGGTCATCCATCAGTATGCCCGCGAGGCGCTCGCCAAGTGCGGCAACATGATTCTGGGCTCTGACAGCCATACCCGCTACGGCTCTCTCGGCAACATGGGAGTCGGCGAGGGCGGCGGCGAGCTCGTGAAGCAGCTTCTCCGCAATACCTGGGACATCAACGCGCCCGAGGTTGTGCTTGTATGGCTTGAAGGAACTCCTCGCCACGGCATCGGTCCCCACGATGTCGCAATCTCACTGGTCAAGGCTGTGTTCGAGAACGGTTTCGTGAAGAACAAGGTGCTCGAGTTCGCAGGACCTGGCGTGGCTTCCCTTCCGATCGATTTCCGCAACGGAATCGACGTGATGACTACAGAGACGACCTGTCTCAGCTCCATCTGGATAACTGATGAGAAGGTCAGGGAATACTACGAGATGCACGGACGCGCGGCCGACTACAAGAAACTTGAGCCGGGCAAGGTGGCATATTACGACAGCATGATCCGCATCGACCTGAGCACGCAGGAGAGCATGATCGCTCTGCCGTTCCACCCTTCGAATGCATATACGATACATGAACTCCAGGCTGATCCGGAGAGGATTCTCCGCGCTGTCGAGGAAGACGCCCGCAAGCGTTTCGGAGACAAGATAAGCATCGATCTTCTCAGCAAGATCCATGACGGAAAGGTCGTGGCTGACCAGGGTATCATAGCCGGCTGCTCCGGAGGTACATATGACAATCTCAGCGAGGCTGCCACCATACTCAAGGGCAAGTCTATCGGGAATGATTATTTCACGATGTCGGCTTATCCTCAGTCCACTCCGGTATATCTGGCCACTACCAGGAATCATATCGCAGAGGAACTGCTCGAGGCCGGCGTGGTCATCAAGCCTGCCTTCTGCGGGCCTTGCTTCGGAGCAGGAGACGTGCCTTCTAACAACGGCTTCTCCATCCGCCACACCACCAGGAATTTCCCTAACCGCGAAGGTTCCAAGCCTGGTCAGGGCCAGATTTCTCTGGTTTCGCTCATGGATGCGCGCTCGATTGCCGCAACCGCAGCCAACGGCGGAGTCATCACTGCTGCGACCGATATCGAATATAATGATACTCACAAGCCATACGCCTTCGACGACCGTATCTACAAGAGCCGTATCTACAATGGATTCGGCCATGCCGATCTCTCGCAGGAACTCCGCTATGGACCGAATATCAAGGACTGGCCGAAGATCTATCCTATGGAGAAGAACATGCTCGTAGAGCTTGCCGCAGTGATCCATGATCCTGTGACAACTACCGACGAGCTCATTCCTTCGGGCGAGACTTCAAGCTACCGTTCGAATCCTCTGAAGCTCAGTGAGTTCGCCCTGTCACGCCGCGTGCCTGAGTATGTGGGCCTTAGCAAGAGGATCCAGAGTGAGGATCTCCGCCGTCGTGCAGGTGACGTTCCTGCCAATGTTGCGGCTGCCCTCGCGAAAGTGGGTGCTTCTGCCTCCGACACCTCCTTCGGTTCATGCGTGTTCGCCAACAGGCCGGGTGACGGTTCTGCCCGTGAGCAGGCTGCTTCATGCCAGAAGGTGCTCGGCGGAGATGCCAACATCTGCTATGAGTATGCTACCAAGAGATATCGCAGCAACTGTATCAACTGGGGTCTGGTGCCTTTCACCATAGCTCCTGAGACTGCTTTTGACTATAAGCCGGGCGACTTCGTGTTTGTGCCGGGCATCAGGGAAGCCATACTTTCAGGCAAGGAGGAGATCGATGCCAAGGTGATCACCGCTTCCGGTGTCTCCGACATCCATCTCTACTTCAACAATCTCACTCCTGTCGAGCGGGAAATTCTTGCCGACGGTTGCCTCATGAACTATTATATGACTCATAAATAGTTATATTTGTATGTTATGTCGGCAGAGACTATGGCCTGAAAGCTACGCGCCTTCGGCGCTATCCCTCCCAGCCTGACGGCCGGGCCCCTCCCGCTCACGATGGCCGCGGGCGGCCACGGCTTTCAGACCATAGTCTCTGCCGACAAGACGATTTGAAAGAAATAAAATAATAATAGATATAAAGATATGAGTAAAATACAGATGACTACGCCGCTTGTCGAGATGGACGGCGACGAGATGACAAGGATCCTCTGGAAAATGATCAAGGATGAGCTGATCCTTCCTTTCGTCGACCTCAAGTCCGAATATTACGACCTCGGCCTGGTCAACAGGGACAAGACAGCAGACCAGGTGACTGTGGATTCAGCCCTTGCCACAAAGAAATATGGCGTTGCAGTGAAATGCGCCACCATCACTCCTAACGTACAGCGCATGAGCGAGTACAACCTGCATGAGATGTGGAAGAGCCCTAACGGCACTATCCGCGCCATGCTTGACGGTACCGTTTTTCGCTGCCCGATCACCATCCCTTCCATCCATCCTGCAGTGAAGTTCTGGAAGAAGCCTATCACCATCGCCCGTCATGCATACGGCGACGTGTACAAGGGCGTCGAGATCAAGACTGACGAGCCTGGTACAGCCAAGCTGGTGTTCGAGGGCGAGAGCGGCAAGAAGGAGGAGGTCGTGATCCAGAAGTTCGACGGTCCGGGCGTGATCCAGGGCATGCACAACACTGACAAGTCCATCAGGTCATTCGCCCATTCCTGCTTCAAATACGCGCTGGACGTGAAACAGACCATCTGGTTTGCTACCAAGGATACCATTTCCAAGAAATATGACGGCCGCTTCAAGGCTATCTTCGAAGAAGTGTTCCAGGAGTATAAGGACAGGTTCGAGGCCGCTGGAATAGAGTATTTCTATACCCTCATCGATGATGCCGTAGCCCGCGTGATGCGCAGCGAGGGCGGATTCATATGGGCCTGCAAGAACTATGACGGCGACGTCATGTCCGACATGGTTTCGACCGCATTCGGCTCTCTCGCCATGATGACTTCGGTGCTTGTCAGCCCGGACGGCAAATATGAATATGAGGCCGCCCACGGAACTGTGACACGTCACTATTACAAGTATCTCAAGGGTGAGGAGACATCCACAAACCCTATGGCCACGATATTCGCCTGGTCCGGCGCCTTCCGCAAGAGAGGTGAGCTGGACAACCTCCCGGAACTGGTCAACTATGCAGACCAGCTCGAGGCCTCATGCTTCGATACCCTCAATTCCGGCATCGCTACAAAAGACCTTGTTAACCTTATGGAAGGTGTAGAAGCCAAGGCTGTCAACTCCCTTGACTTCCTGAAGGCTATCCGCGCCAACCTCGAAAAACGCCTTCAGAACTAATGGCAGACGAAAAGATAATATTTTCCATGAACGGGGTGGGAAAAGTCCTTCCCCACAACAATAAAGTAATCCTCAAGGATATTTACCTGAGCTTTTTCTATGGAGCTAAGATCGGCATCATCGGTCTCAACGGTTCCGGTAAGTCAACCCTCATGAAGATCATCGCCGGAGTGGAGAAATCCTACAAGGGCGAGGTAGTGTGGGCTCCCGGCTATTCGGTCGGTTACCTGGAGCAGGAGCCTCAGATGGATCCGGACAAGACTGTGATCGAAGTCGTGCAGGAGGGCGTCCAGGAAGTGATGGACCTTCTGAACGAGTATAACGAGATCTCGGCCAAGTTCTGCGAGCCTCTCGAGGATGACGAGATGAACAAGCTGATCGAGCGTCAGGGCGAGCTTACCGACAAGATTGAGCATTGCGGGGGCTGGGAGATAGATTCCAAGCTCGAAAGGGCCATGGATGCGCTCCAGTGCCCTCCGTCAGAGGCCAAGATCGCAACTCTCTCCGGAGGAGAGAAACGCCGCGTGGCTCTCTGCCGCCTTTTGTTGAGGCAGCCTGACGTGTTGCTTCTGGACGAGCCTACCAACCACCTCGATACCGAGAGTATCCAGTGGCTTGAGGCCCATCTCCAGCAGTACAAGGGTACGGTCATCGCCGTGACCCACGACCGTTACTTCCTCGACAACGTGGCCGGCTGGATACTTGAGCTTGACCGCGGCGAGGGTATTCCATGGAAAGGAAATTACAGCTCATGGCTCGACCAGAAGACCAAGCGCCTGGCCATGGAGGAGAAGCAGGAGAGCAAGCGCCGCAAGACTCTCGAGAGGGAGCTTGAGTGGGTGCGCATGGCTCCTAAGGCCCGCCAGGCCAAGCAGAAAGCCCGTCTCGGGGCTTATGAGAAACTGGCTTCTGCCGATACCAAGGAGAAAGAGTCCAATCTTGAAATTTACATTCCGAACGGACCGCATCTCGGCAACAAGGTCATCGAGTTCCATAATGTCAGCAAGTCATATGGAGACAAGCTTCTTTTCGAGAACCTTGATTTCGTGCTGCCTCCGGCCGGCATCGTCGGTGTCATCGGTCCTAACGGAGCCGGCAAGACCACGTTGTTCCGTCTTATCATGGGACTGGAGAAACCGGATACCGGCACGATCGAGATAGGGGAGACCGTCAAGATATCCTATGTGGACCAGCAGCATCGCAGCATCGACCCTGACCTCACGGTATATGAGACCATAGCCGGCAATTCGGAATGGATACGCCTCGGCAACAAGGACATCAATGCCCGCTCCTGGGTGTCCAGGTTCAATTTCAGCGGCGCCGACCAGGAAAAGCTCTGCGGAGTGCTCTCCGGTGGCGAGAGAAACCGTCTGCACCTTGCCTTGACTCTAAAGGACGAGGGTAACGTGCTGCTTCTCGACGAGCCTACCAACGATGTGGACGTGAATACGATCCGAGCCCTCGAGGAAGGTCTCGACGGGTTTGCCGGCTGCGCCGTCGTTGTCAGCCATGACCGCTGGTTCCTCGACCGTATCGCAACCCATATCCTGGCCTTCGAGGGTGACTCAAAGGTTGTCTTCTTCGACGGTAACTACTCGGAATATGAGGAGAACAAGAAAATGCGGCTCGGAGATGTCGAACCTAAGCGTTTCAAGTATCGTAAACTGATGGAATAGCCTCGTCAGGAAATCAGAGGATAGTTCGCAGGTATTCTATGGATTCGGGGGTGGTGGCCCAGCTGGTTGCGAAGCGTACGGCGCAGCGGCCGTCAGGGAGCGCCTCCCAGAATTCAAAGTCGACAAGGGCGGACAGCATTTCGCGCTGCTCGGAAGTGAGAATAATGAATTGCTGGTTGGTAGGGGAGTCGATGAAGAACTCGTAGCCCTTTTCGATGAAGATTGCCTTCATCTTTTCTGCCATTTCAATCGCGTGACGGCCGATCCTGAAATAAAGGTCGTCCGTAAACAATGTATCGAACTGCAATCCCGCGATACGACCCTTAGCCAGAAGAGCTCCATGCTGCTTGATCATACTGAACATGTGGCGTGGAGCATTTCCGCGCGGGAATACTACGGCCTCGCCGAAGAGCGCGCCGACTTTCGTGCCTCCGATATAGAATACATCGCAGAGACGCGCTATGTCCTTCAATGTAACATCGGCTCCCGTCGCCATGAGCCCGTAACCCAGGCGGGCACCGTCCAGATACAGCTGAAGCCCATATTTATGGGCGACAGCCGAAATCTCCGAAAGTTCAGCAAGAGAATAGATGGTCCCGTACTCAGTCGGATGCGAGATATAGACCATTCCCGGGATGACCATATGGTCCCAGGCCGGGTCGGCAAAGAAGCCGCGAAGGTATGAGTCCAGATCCGTCGCATCCATCTTTCCGAGATGGGCAGGAACGGTCAGCACCTTGTGCCCGGTATATTCGACCGCACCGGCTTCATGGACGTTGATATGGCCGCTGGTAGCGGAGATGACTCCTTCGTTGCCGTTCAGCAGCGACCCGATGACTGTCGAGTTGGTCTGGGTGCCGCCGGCAAGAAAGTAGACCTGCGCCTCGGGACAACCGCAGGCTTCGCGGATCTTGGAAATAGCTGAAGCTGTATATTTATCCTGACCATAGCCCGGAGTCTGCTCCAGGTTGGTCTCGGCAAGTCTTTTCATGATCTCGGGATGGGCTCCCTCGAGATAGTCGCAAACAAAGGATATCATAAAGTCAAAACATTGCACAAATATAAGCTTTTTCTGTCATATGAAATGATATTGGAATATGAAGGATATTTTGTAAATTTGTAACTTCTAAAAACCAATATTGTAACAGATGAGCAATAGTATCGTACTTCACGACAAGGTTTTCAAGCCTTATCTGTCTTATGACCGGATCATTTCGGCTATCGATGGCGTCGCCGCCAGGATCAATGCAGATTTTGAAGGATGTACCGATATCCCGGTTATCCTGTGTGTCTTGAACGGCTCCATAATGTTCACTGGTGAACTTCTGAAGAGACTCAAGTTCAATGTGGAGCTGGTTTCCATGAAGCTGACTTCTTATGACGGGGTCCGTTCGACAGGCAAGGTGCGCCAGGTCATGGGCCTGAGCGGAAGTGTGAAGGGCAAGAGAGTGATTGTCGTCGAGGATATCGTCGATACTGGCAATACGATCATTGACCTTATGGACATTGTAAGGGGCGAGGGCGCTTCGGATGTGAAGATCTGCACCATGCTTCTCAAGCCTGAAGTCTATAAGAAAGACGTGAAGCTCGATTATGTCGGAATGGAGATTCCTAATGCTTTTATCGTGGGCTTCGGTCTGGATTACAATGAGATCGGAAGAAACTACAGGGATATCTATGTGCTCGATCCCGATGCAACGGAACAACTTAACGAAAAGATGAAATATTATATCCTCTTTGGCCCTCCGGGAGCCGGTAAAGGCACCCAGGCCGCAGCTATGGTTGAGAAATACAACCTTTGTCATATCTCTACAGGCGAGCTTCTCCGCAAGGAGATCTCTGCAGGAAGCGAACTCGGTCTCAAGGCCAAGGCTCTTATCGATGCCGGCGCTCTCGTTCCTGACGAGGTTGTCGAAGGCATGATCGAAAACCAGTTCAAGACTGTCAAGGGCGTCAAGGGCTTCCTTCTCGATGGTTTCCCTCGTACTATCGCGCAGGCAGAAGCTCTCGATGCAATGCTCGCAAAGAACTCTGAAGAGGTGACTTCGGTTGTCTCTATCATGATTCCTGACGAGATGATCACTGCCCGCATCAAGCATCGTGCTTCTATCGAAGGCCGCGCTGACGATGCCAACGACGCTACGATCGCCAACCGTATCAAGACTTATCATGACAAGACCGAACCTCTTATCGGTTACTACCGCAAGGCAGGCAAATATGCCGAGATCGACGGTACCGGTTCTATCGACGAAGTCCGCGGCAAGATTTTCGCCACAATGGACAAGTTCTAATCCTTAGCGAATGGATTTCCGGCCCCGGCCGGTTCGATATAAGGCTGACCCTCCCGGGCCAGCTTTTTTTGATACAAATGTATCCGTTCCGACAATCCATCGAAAAAATCATAAAAACTATTTATAAAATCATAAAAACCTTACTTGTGCAAATTGACTGACCTTATCCTTTTTCTTTTCTTCGCGGAAAACAAAGGCTATGATAAGGTTAGTTTTATTGCTGGCTCTGATGTTGTCGCCGCAGGCGCCGCCGGAGACGTTGCTTGGGGTTACGGATATGGAGGAGCTGAACGAGGAGGCGGCGGAGAGGCTGGACTTTCTGGAAAGGCATCCGCTTAAGGTGAATTATGCGACGGAGGCAAGGATGGTCGCGTCCGGGCTTATGTCCAGGTATCAGGCGGCGTCGCTGGCGGATTATCGCAGCCTGCATGGGGATGTGCTTTCGGTAGCGGAACTGGCGGCCGTCGACGGGTTCGGGCCTGCAGTTGCCGAGGCCATGAGACCGTATCTTTCTTTCGAGTCTTCGCGTCTTCCCGGACAGGCGGACGAACCTGCCGGACTGAGTCATGAGATCGAACTCCGGGCCGGGACGAAGTTCCCGCGGACTACTTTCGCGGGGCGGTATCGTCTGGAGTATGGGAGCAGGATCGAGACTGCGGTATCGTATAGGGATCGCCTGAACGGGTATGCCTCAGTCAGCGGAAGACGCTGGAAGGCCGTTGCGGGCTGTTTCAATGCCCGGTTCGGGCAGGGGCTGGCCTTGTGGAGCGGGATGTCGATAGGCGGAGTCACGACTCCGGAGGCTGCCGGCCGCCGCGCTTCCGGCATCGCTCCTACATGGTCCTTCTCCAATGCCGGATTCAGGGGCCTGGCAGGGGAGTATGCCGTCGGAAAGCTCAGGATGTCGGCGTTTCTGGATGCCCGCGGGAGAGTCTCTCCTGGCGGAAATATTCTCTGGCTCATGAAAAACGGAGAGCTCGGGCTGACGGCAACCCGTTCAAAGGCTTCCGCGGATTTCCGGCTGACTCTCCGGGGCTCGGATCTTTTCGGCGAGGCGGCGTATGACTTCCGGGACCATGTAATCGCGGGGATCGTCGGGACTGCTTTCCCGTTGTGGGAGAGGGGCCGGGCGGCGGTCGTTTTCCGGCACTACCCGACAGGTTTCGACGGAAAGGATTCCGGAGCCATGAGAAGTTCGACGAAGGTGACCGACGAGATCGGAGTCTTCGCTGCTCTCAGGCTTGGGAGCATTCTGACCAGTGCTGATGCTGTCGTCCATCCCGGGACCGGGCGGCGGCAACTGAAACTGCTGCTACTGCATGAATGGAAAATATCGCCGTCGGTCAGTCTTAAGACTCGTGCGACGGAGAGGCTGCGGGATTATGACCGACGGACCAGGACTGACGTCCGGACCGATCTCGGAATCACTCGGGGGAGTATGGTCATGAATTTCCGGTTGAATGCCCTGAAGTGCAGGGAAATAGGGTTTGCCGGCTATGCGGAGGCTGGCTATAAGAGGGAGAAGTCAGCGTTATGGTTGCGCTGGACTGCGTTTAAAGTCGATAACTGGGATGACCGTATCTACGTTTATGAACGTGATGCTCCCGGCAATTTCTCTGTTCCTGCCTGCTACGGGAGTGGATTTACATTCTCTCTTTATGGTTCATGGAAGATCCGTCGTCTCCGTCTTTATCTGAAATCCGGAACGACGTTCAAGGAGCGCTCCGGCACCCGGTCGCTCTCCTCTGACCTGCACTTCCAACTCAGTTATTCTCTGTAGTTTACCTCCGGTAGATCACCAGTCGCTGACCAACACGGATATTGTTGCTGCGGAGATTGTTCCACCTCTTGATCTGCGCTACGGTGACATGGTATCTTGCAGCGATGCGGCCCAGATAATCGCCGTTGCGCACCTTGTAGACTATCCTGCCGGACTCTTCCGTACGGGCCTTCTTGATATCCTCCAGAGTCTTCGGACTCAGATATTTATCGGCCTGGTAATTATAGATTGAATCCTCGTAATCGATAAAGGCAGTAGTGTACTGCGAAGGAAGGGTAAGAATGCTGACACCCTCATTGCCCGGCACTATCTCATGCATATACTGAGGGTTAAGTTCCTTGAGCATGTCGACTGGGACGTTGATCACGCCATTGATCTGGGCAAAATGCAGGTTCTTCCTGATGGCAAAAGTATCCAGATGGCTCGGAATGGTAATCGGCTCAGGAATTATCCCGTGCTCCTTGTAATACGTAAAGGCATACATCGCTCCTACAAAGGCAGGCACATAACCTCTGGTCTCGCGCGGAAGATACTCGTAGATAGCCCAGAAATTCTTGTTGCCTCCTGCACGGCGGATCGCCTTGTTGACATTGCCGGCTCCGCAGTTGTATGCGGAAATAGCCAGACTCCAGTCACCGAAGATACTGTAGGCATCCCTGAGGTATCTGGCAGCAGCGTCAGCAGCCTTGACCGGGTCAAGCCTCTCGTCGACATAGGAGTTTATCTTCAGGCCGTAATTCTTTGCCGTAGAATACATGAACTGCCACATTCCCTTTGCATTCGCCCTGGATACCGCCGTGGGATTGAGGGCAGACTCGATCACGGCCATGTACTTCAGCTCTTCAGGCATGTTGTACTTGTTCAGGGTCTCTTCGAAGATAGGGAAATAATACTGGGCCAGACCGAGCATGTGCCCCATGCGGGTCGGCATTTTCTCGGAATAGAGTATTATGTAGTTCTTTACCGTTTCGTTGTAGGGGAGGGTAATATAGGAGTTCATCTTCCGCAGCCTCTTGATATAGACGCTGTCCGGAACGTTCGAGGTGAAATGGACAGAATCCATGTTATAGGAATTGTTTTCCATGTTCATGGATTTGCGGGTGCTGTACCAGAGATTCAGAAGACTGTCGGTCACCTCCGGCGTATAATCGTCGGCAGCTATGCCCGCTCCGATGCGGTCCTCGTTTTCCTCATATATCTCGATCATCTCTGCGGCGATGCTGTCCGCAGCCTCGTGCTGCTCAATATAATCGTTGAGCTGCTGCCTGAGCGCATTTATTTCAGCCTGCAGTCTCTCATTCTCCTTCTTGAGATCCTTATTCTTTTTCTTAGGCCCGTTTTTGCGGAAGGGCTGGGTTATCTTGTCAAATATACTCTCCGACTGGGCGTATGAGTCCAGCGGAGCAACTGAAGAAACCATGACAACCGTTAATGCGGTTGCCGCTATCAATTTATTTAATCTCATTTCTAGAATTTTATTCCGATGCTTATTCCGTAGGCATTGTCGACCGGCCTGCCCATCGCAAACTGGCTCTGCGGGGTTATGATGGCCGGACTGACATCGACAGCTATTTCGTCATCGATGTCGAAATCAAGCATATACGAGAATACGTTGGCATCTATTATCTGAAGTACATATACTCCGACCAGAGCTACTACCGAATAGTCCCTGTATCTTCTGTATGTATTTCTCATATACAAAGCGGAAGATTCGGTGTAGTGGCCCGAATATGTGCTGTTCTCATCTGTTATTTCGTTGTGGATCCTCTTGAAGCGGTGGTAATTGGCACTGTTCTCTATCAGAAGGCTCGCCGAAACCATCAGCCCGGAGTAGTAAAGAGGCAATTTCCAGTACTCCTTGTTGTATATCTGGCCAAGACCCGGGACAAGCAGGGAATAGAGCGTAGCCCTTCCGGCCGAATGCTCGCCTTTTGTGTCGTAGCTTACCACTCCGTCCATCAGGGAGCCCCAATAGATAGCCCCTGCGCCTGCGAGAAGATACTTTCCGAGGTCCTTCTTGCCGTCCTTATGGATATAATATGATCCGAGACCGGCTGTCGCGGCAAGGCCTCCGTATATCACCGGCAGTTTCCAGTAATCCCTGTTATATATCTGCTGGCCGCCGATGACGATGGTGGAGCCGGCGAACATGGTGCCGATCTTGCCTTCCTCTTTATGTCTCATGGCCCTGAAATACTGCCTGAAGGAGAACATCACGTCAGTGCTGTCCCTTCCGGTAGAATCAGCGTCGTCGTTATAGGACTGGGAAAACGCCTCGCTCTTGAATCCCATTCCCTCCTGTGCCATCATTTCAAAGCCGCTCACAGCGGAAACTGCGGCGGCCAGAATCAACGACACTAGCTTCTTTCTTATCATAAATTCTTTTCTTCGAGGGCGCTCAGGAACTTCTGCATCTCCTCGTCCGAATCGAACCTTACGGTCATCGTTCCCTTTCCGGAAGCTGAACGGCGGAGACTGATATTATTGCCGAAGTAACGGCCCATATGTTCGAGCACCTTGACATACTCGTCCGGGAGCGACTGCTCCTGCTTAGGTTTCTCAGGTTCCTCGCCTTTGGCGATCTTGCGGATCCTGTCCTCGAGCTGTCTTACGCTCATGTCTGTCTTAATGACCATATCGCAGAGCTCCTCCTGAAGAGCCTGGTCTTCTACTCCAAGCAGAACCTTGGCATGGCCCACGCTGAGAAGTCCGACCTTGAGGTCGTGCTGTACCTTGGCCGGAAGTTTCAACAGTCGGAGATAGTTGGTGACTGAAGCGCGCTTCTTTCCTACTCTCTCGGCCATCTGCTCCTGGGTCAGGCTGCACTCCTCGATAAGTCTCTGGTAGCTCATGGCCACTTCGATAGGGTCGAGGTTCTCTCTCTGGATATTCTCGACGATAGCCATCTCCAGCATTCCCTGGTCGTTGGCATCGCGGATATATGCCGGAATCATGTCCATTCCGGCGAGACGGCAGGCGCGGAATCGGCGCTCGCCGCTGATTATCTGGTACTTACCTTCGGCTTTCTTCCTTACCGTAATAGGCTGGATAAGGCCGAATGTGCGTATGGACTCGGCAAGTTCCTCGAGAGCTTCCTTGTCGAAGGACATTCTCGGCTGGAACGGGTTCGGTTCGATCATACCTTCAGGGATACGGAGAATATCAGCCGTATCCTGAGGCTCCTTGGTTCCGACGACTTCTTTGTTGACGTAACCTACAGGTTTGCGGAGCATATCGACGTCAATCGAACCTCCCAGTATTGCATCAAGGCCCCTTCCGGGTCCGCGTTGTGGTCTGCTTGCCATATTCTGTTACTGATTTCTTTCGAGAACTTCCTTAGCCAGATTGAGGTAATTCGACGTACCATTGCACATCACATCGTAAAGGATGATAGGCTTTCCGTGCGCAGGAGCCTCGCTCAGCCGGATGCTTCTCTGAATGATTGTCTTGAATACCAGATCTTTGAAATGCTCGCGCAGATCGTTTACGACCTGGGTATGAACCTTCGTCCTTCCGTCGAACATCGTGACGACGAATCCTTCGATAGTCAGGCTAGGATTGACTCCGTTCTGCACTATCCTGATTGTCTGCAGCAGTTTTCCGAGACCTTCGAGCGCGAAGAACTCAGGCTGTACGGGGATTATGACAGAATCGGCGGCCGTCAGCACATTGACGGTAATCAGTCCGAGGGATGGAGAACAGTCGATGATTATGTAATCGTATTCGTTCCTGACAGGAGCGAGAGCCTTGCGGAGCACGGACTCCCTTTCGGGCAGGTCGCGCATCTCGATCTCCGCACCGACGAGATTGATGTGGGAAGGTATCATGTGCAGCTTGTCCATTTCAGTCTGGATAAGCGCGTCATGGATATCGAGTTCTCCGCTGATCACCTCGTACAGAGTCCTTTTGTCTTCGGAATTAGGATCCCCGAAGAGTCCGGAGGTCGTATTTGCCTGCGGGTCGGCGTCAATTATCAGTACCTTTTTCTCAAGCACAGCCAGCGAGGCTGCGAGGTTGATAGCGGTAGTGGTCTTTCCGACTCCGCCTTTCTGGTTTGCTATTGCGATTACTTTTCCCATCTTAACTAAGGTTGGATTTTGCAAATTTAACAAAAATTATGCAAAAGTTAAACAGGGTCGACGTCGAGTATGATATGCCCGGCGTATGTCCTTGTCTTCTCGAAATTTGCGACTATTGTCCTGAGCCTGTCCTTCTTCGCCGCCAGGTACTTGTCCTTGGGCAGCATTACCCTTATCTGTCTGATGAACTGGTCCGAGACCTTGTCCACGACAGGGGAGAAAGGCCCCATGGAATCCATCTCAGGCGCTATCTCCCGGTACAATTCCCTTGCCATGAAATCAAGTCTCTTCTCATTGTCGTCTCTCAGGACAATATTGATGATTCTCGAATATGGCGGATATCCGAATTCTTTTCTCTCTGATAACTGCTCCGAAATGAAGCCTTCTCCCGAGCTGCCTTTCAGGATCTCATATACCGGATGAGAGGATTTGGCGGCTTGTATGACGAACAGGCCCTTGCCGCCACGACGGGCGCAGCGACCACGGAACTGTTCCAGGATCTGCATGGCCTTCTCGTCGGCCCTGAAGTCCTGTTGCCCGAGAAGCGAGTCGGCCTGCAATACCGCTACGAGCGTAAGTTTCTCGAAATCAAATCCTTTGGTTACTATCTGGGTGCCTATGAGTATGTCGGTCTCTCCCTTGGCGAAGGACTTTATTATGGAGGTGTCCGATCCGGTATCGCTGTCGAGTCTGGCAATTCTGGCATCAGGGAAGAGTGCTGCAGCCTCTTCTTCAATTCTCTGAGTTCCGGCGCCCAGAGGCAGGAGATTGCCTCCGCAGGACGGGCATTTCCCATCGAATCGGGCAGTGTATCCGCAGTAATGGCAGACCAGCCTTTCCCTTGTCTTATGGTAGCTGAGGGCGACGTTGCAATGCGGGCATTTAGGGATCTCTCCGCATGTATCACATTGGACCACAGGAGAATAAGCCCTGCGTCCGCGAAGCAGTATCACCTGTCCGCCGTCGGCCAGGGCCGTATGTATGTGCTCTATCAGTTTTCTCGAGAAGTTGCCGACCATCCCTTTTTTGCGGCGTTCGGCAATTGTGTCTATGACCTCGACATCGGTCTCTCCGCCGCTGTAGTAGCGCTCCGCCAGGGATACCAGCCGATATCGGCCGGCCTCGCAGTTGTACAGGGACTCGAGCGACGGGGTCGCGGACCCGAGGATCACGTTGCTGCCGCAGATGCTTCCGAGCATGATTGCGGTGTCGCGGCCGTTGTACCGCGGGGCCGGCGTGTCCTGCTTGTAGGAGGAGTCATGTTCCTCGTCGATTATTATGAGCCCGAGATCATGGTGCGGCAGGAACAGGGCTGAGCGGGTCCCGAGCACGATGTAGCGACCTTCGCGCAGGCTGGTGGCCACGTTTCTGCGCTGGACGACCGTTTTCCCGGAGTGGAAGGTCAGGAGGCGTTCTCCGAATATCGAACGCAACCGTTCTTCGAGCTGGCGGCTAAGCGCGATTTCCGGGACCAGATAGAGGACGTTCCGTCCTTCCCGGAGGGTTTTGAGGGCCTCATGGATGTAGATCTCGGTCTTTCCCGAGCCCGTGATTCCATGGAGCAGGGCTATCTTTTTGTCGGAGAATGCTTTGACTATTCCGTCGTCGGCTTTCTTCTGTGCCTCCGTCAGTTCCGGTCCGTCCAGGCCGGCCCTGCTTGCGTCATCCTCGGCCTGACCGGCTATCTCCGCCTGCACTGCCCGGATCTCTTCCTCATACCGGCGGCGTGTGGCGTCTGTCCGGGCATGTTCCAGCTTCTGCCGGAGTTTCTCGAGTCTGGCCTGGAGTTTCGCCTGGTTGCGGACCATAGTCTCTTCGGTCACCGTCTTCCCGGCAGGGTAGGCCATCTTATAGACTTCTCCGATTGTGCACATGTAATAGTCCGCGACGAAGGACCACAGCCGGAGCTCCGTCTCGGAGACCGGCGGCAGGTCAGTCGGTCCGGCGATCTCCTTTATCCTCACGTCCTGACCGACCTGGTCGGCCATCCCGGCGACAACACCGACATACTGCCGGCCGGCAAAGGAAACATAGACCCGGCTGCCACGGGGCAGGTCAAGATCCGTCCTGTAGCATGGCATCCAATCCAGTTTGAGCGGCACGATCACCGATATGTAATTTCTTCCCGCCATAATGCAAATTTAATAAAATCGGCCTAAGAAGCATATAAATAATTACTATATTTGTAAAACTGACACTTCTAAAGAATTACATGAAAAAATTACTTTCCTACACATTATCCGCCGGTATGGCAATCCTTGCCGCTACCGCGTGCGCCCCGGAGTTTACGACCGGTCAGAACGGCATTACCGTAAAGATAGCCAATCCGGACCCCGGTCAGCCGGCAAACGTAAGACTCACAGTCTATGATGCCTCGATAATAAGGGTCGAGGCGACTCCGGAGGATAGCTTCCCGGAAAGGAAAAGCCTTATAGTGACCGGAAAACCTGACGGCGATACATTCAGTGTCAGAAAAGAAGGCGGCTTTGTCGTCCTGACCACTAATGACCTCAAAGTCAAGGTGGACAGGAAAGGAAAGATAACCTTCTGTGACGATCTGGACAATCTGTATCTGAAAGAAGCGAAGAAAGGCAAGTCCTTCGAACCGATTGAAGTCGAAGGGAAGAAAGGCTATTCATGGAATGCTGTTTTCGACAGCCCTGACGATGAAGCCTTCTACGGACTGGGTCAGCACCAGTCCCTCGAATTCAACCACAAGGGACTTAGCGAGGAACTCTTTCAGTATAATACCAAGATTTCCGTGCCTTTCGTGTTGAGCAGCAGAAACTACGGAATACTCTGGGACAGCTATGCCCTCAGCCGCTGGGGAAACCCTCATCCGTATCGTCAGCTCGGTGATATCTTCCGCCTGTATGACAAGGACGGTAAGGAAGGCTCTCTTACCGGAACATATAAACCGGCCTTCGGGGATTCTCTGGTCCGTCAGGAAGACTCTCTCTATTTCGAGAATGAATGGGCCATAAAGAATCTTCCTGACATACGCCTCATGGGTGCCAAAGTAGTATATGAAGGCTATCTGGAGGCTCCCGAAACGGCAGACTACCGCTTTATATTGTACTATGCCGGTTACCAGAAAGTCTTTATCGGCGGAGAGGAAGTCGTTCCACAGCGCTGGAGAGCGGCCTGGAACCCTAATTCATATAAATTTGACGTCAACCTCAAGAAAGGAGAGAAGACTCCGCTCAGAGTCGAATGGCTTCCGGACGGAGATGTCTCCTATATGGGACTGCGTGTGGCCGAGCCTCAGACGGCAAAAGAGCGCGGCCAGCTTTCTATATGGACGGAAATGAGTCCGGAAATGGACTATTATTTCATCGCTGGAGAAAACGCCGATGAAGTGATCAGCGGATACAGGACCCTTACCGGAAGAGCTCCTGTGATGCCTAAGTGGGTGCTTGGATTCTGGCAGAGCCGGGAGCACTATGCGACCCAGAAGGAAATCGTGGATGCCATGCAGGAACTGCGAGACAGGCATATACCTGTCGATAACATAGTCCAGGACTGGCAGTACTGGGAGGCTGACCAGTGGGGAAGCCATGAGTTCGAAAAGTCCCGCTATCCGGATCCGGAGGCAATGCTTGACAAGATCCATTCTCTCCACGGACGCTTCATGATAAGTGTATGGCCTAAGTTCTATACCAACACGGACCATTATCAGGAGCTGAAGGCCAATGGCTGGGTCTATCCTTATGCCGAGGAAGTCGGCCTTACCGACTGGCTCGGATATAAAGAGTCATTCTATGATGCTTATTCCGAGGGCGGTCGCAAGCTGTTCTGGAAGCAGATGGACGAGACTCTCTACAGTCGTTACGGCAAGAAGATCGACGCATGGTGGATGGACGCCAGCGAGCCTAACCTGCGCGACTGTCTCCCTATGGATTATCAGAAGGCGCTTACGACTCCTACCGAGCTCGGCCCTTCTACCGAATATCTCAATGCTTATGGACTCGTCAACGCTGACGCTATCTATAACGGCCAGCGCGGAGTCGACCCGGACAAGAGGGTCTTCCTGCTGACGCGAAGCGGCTTCGCCGGACTCCAGCGTTATTCTACGGCTTCATGGAGCGGCGACATAGCTGCGAGCTGGCTGGACATGCGCGCGCAGATGAGCGCCGGTCTCGGCTATTCGATGAGCGGAATCCCGTTCTGGGGTATGGATATCGGAGGTTTTACCGTCGAGAACCGTTTCCATGGAGGCAACGTCGATGAGTGGCGCGAGCTCCAGACCCGCTGGCATCAGTTCGGGGCTTTCGTGCCGATCTTCAGGGCCCATGGCCAGTGGCCGAACCGCGAACTCTGGAATATCGATCCGACCGAAGGACAGGCCTACAAGTCGATCCTGTATTACATGAGACTGAGATATAACATGATGCCGTATCTGTATTCGATGGCCGGCTGGGTCTATAATATGGACTATACTATAATGAGGGGACTCCCGATGGACTTCCCGGATGATCCGGAGGTCGTCGACATGAGCGACCAGTGGATGTTCGGTCCGGCATTCATGCCATGTCCTGTCTATGAGTATGGCGCACGCAGCCGTGAGGTCTATCTGCCTGCCGGATCGAGCTGGTATGATTTCTATGACGGACGTCATTACGAGGGCGGCCGGCGTTTCGTTGCCGATGCTCCTTACGAGAGGATGCCGTTGTATGTGCGCGGCGGTTCTATCGTACCTATGGGCCCGGATATGGAATGGTGTGACGAGAAGCAGCCTGAGCTGATCGATCTTTATGTCTATGCAGGCGCTGACGGTCAGTTTACTCTGTACGAGGATGATGGTCTGACATACGGATACGAAAGGGGAGAGTGCTCCGAGATTACTTTCTTCTGGACCGATGCCGAGCGCGAACTGATAATCGGAGAGCGTGACGGCGGTTATCCGGGAATGCTGGAGTCCCGCCGTTTCAATGTGATTCTCGTCGATCCTGAGCATCCTGTGGGGTATGACGGTCCTCAGGCCCACAAAGGCCAGCTCGTCGATTATAATGGAAAGGCAATAATCGTTAACCTATAATCAGTTGCTTTGGAAGCTGTGTTTTGGGTAAGAAAAATTTTAATATTTTTTCATAAATAAATTTGCAGAGAAACAAATTTTACCTATCTTTGCAATCCCAAAACAAAACGGTGCTGTAGCTCAGATGGTAGAGCAATGGACTGAAAATCCATGTGTCGGCAGTTCGATTCTTCCCAGCACCACTGAAACCCGCTCAATTTGAGCGGGTTTTTTTGTTTTCACTTTCATTCTCAGTTTTTGGTACAATTAATGTAAATAAAGATTTTTGGCAAAATTGGCCGCTCTGCTATCAAATGAAGAACAAGTCACTCATAATAATTGCATTGGCATCTTTCCTCTGTATCGATGCCTTTGCCCAGCGAACCGTCGGAAGCATTCCTGCTCCATCTGGATTCTCAAGGGTTGAGGCTTCGGGCTTTGGAACATATCTCCGTAAGCTTCCGCTGAAGCCGGAGGGTAGTAAAGTCCATCTATACGACGGATCTGTCAAGTACTGGCAGGGCGGTGCTTACGCTGTGTTAGACATGGAAATCGGCAAGTCGGACCTGCAGCAGTGTGCCGATGCCTGTATTCGCCTCAGGGCCGAATACCTCTGGCGTTCCAAGCAGTATTCCGCCATCCATTTCAATTTCACCAACGGCTTCAGGGCTGATTACTCCAAATGGGCCGAAGGCTATCGGATCAGTGTCAAAGGTAACAAGGTCGAATGGTACAAGGCCGGGGAGCCTGACTATGGCTACAATGCCTTCCGGAAGTACCTCAATATGGTATTCTCCTATGCAGGAACCTTATCGCTTTCCAAGGAACTCAAACAAACCACCAAGGCCGATGTCAAGATTGGCGATGTTTTCATCGTTGGCGGTACACCGGGCCACGCCATGATTATCGTAGACCTGGCCATGGACGATAAAGGACGCAAGGCCATCATGGTAGCCCAGAGTTACATGCCGGCGCAGGACATCCATATTGTGACGAATCTCAACGACGAGACCGTTTCTCCTTGGTATATCTTCGACGAGAACACCATGACATTCGGCTTTCCGGAATGGACGTTCTATTCGTATCAGCTGAAGAAGTTCTAAAACTAAATTCAGTATTTATGCGTGAGATTAATCCAAAAGAAACTAGTCGCGCCCAGGCATTTGAATTGTGGATGAAGGCTCCTAATCCAATGGTCACATTCTTTAAGACGATTGATGTTACACGGTTGGTAAGAATTAGTCGGAAAAGGGGTTACAAGTTCAATATGCTATTGGACTGGTGCATTGGAAAAGCTGCATCTTCCATTAAAGAGTTTTATGTGCTCCCCGTGGGAGACAAATTGATTCAATACGACTTTCTTGCGGTCAATTCCATCGTCAAGAACAAAGATGGAGAAGTGTCGTCATGCGACATCCGTTTCTTAGAAGATTTGGCGCAGTTCAATAATCAATACCTGGAATATACTTCGAGGGTGGCGGAGAGTTGCCAAGACAGGGATCTGTCAAATGAATGCATGGTTATTGGAACGTCGGCCATCATTGATACCGAGATTGACGGCGCTGTAGGCATGAACAGCGGTATTTTCAATAATCCATTCATTATTTGGGGCAGATACAGAAAGAAGTTTTTCCGATATAAACTTCCCATTTCTTTCCAATTTCACCACACACAGATGGATGGCGCTCATGCCGGGCAATTTCTGGCGGGTCTCCAAATTGTCATTGACCGGCTACACCTTTAGCTCACTGTTTTACACTCAGCCCTTCTTACTTTTTGTCAACAGTAATTACAGTGCTGTGGTGAAATGGGAATCTGTATTTATGCTGGACCCGCATTACCTTGATCCCTCTCATCGTCCTGCTCGACCGATTTGTTCAAGTAATAATTCAGTTTCGCATTTCAGTCGTCAATCAGCGAGTGGAGACTGAAGGAGAAATACCCTTTGCCGTCCAGGTATTCGAGGCTATCGCTTAGCAGTGCCATCTTCCTGGCTTCGTCCAAGTCAGAATGGAAGATGATATCGATCATGGTCTCTAATCCGTAGTTTGACAATTTCTCCTTTTCCACAAGATACCGTACAGGATTCTCTTGCTGAAGTAACATGTCCAGATCAATCGGGCAGCCGGCCTTGCCAAACTCGTCTTTGACATCCGTAAGGGAATAGTCTGGCATATTGCCATCCAGCAGACCCAGCTTCCGGGCTATCATCAGCATCATCTCGCCCAGGCGGTCGATTTCTTTAAGTATATAGTCTTCCAAAGGATCTTGATTTGAAACATAGTTGTCAGACACAAATCTAATCATTTTTTGGTAAACCTGTCCGTTCCTTTTCATTCGTGGAACCCAAAGATTCCTGGTACTAGATGTTGATTTTATGAAAATCGTTAAAATATTTTATGCTTTTCGTAAAATTGGCATTATCTTTGTCTATTGAGAAAGCGAAACAAAAATTTATAACATTATGAAGAATTCAACACAAAAGAGCATTAAGAGGCTTTCTATTGCGACCCTCATCATTGGTGGTCTGGCGCTTGCCTATCTCTATTGGGAGATGATTGCACAGCTGTGGGTGGACAGTTATATTGTTCCCCTGACTTGGAATCCGGATGTCAAGGGCTGGCAGATCTTCATCCTGGCGACTCGTTTCATCGGCTTTACGGCGCTTTTCATCCTGTGCTGCATTTTTCTGCACCGGATCAACCGGGGGCTGGCAAAGGGTGAAATCTTCCCTAAATCCAACATTTCCGTCATCCGCTGGGCGGCTCTGTTATCAGTCCTTCTTACTTTTGTCAACAGTAATTACAGCGCTGTGGTAAAAGGGGAATCAGAATTGATGCTGGACTCAAGCATTATCCTGGTCCCGATCATCGTCCTGCTCTTTGCCGGACTTTACAAAATGGCCTACCTGGCCGCTAAAGACAGCAACCTGGCGATATGATTACGGTAAACCTTGACAAAATCCTCTGGGAGCGGCACATGAAACTCTCGGAACTCTCCGAAAAAATCGGCATTTCTCTCACCAACCTTTCCCTGCTGAAAACAGGGAAAGGCCGTGCCATTCGCTTCACTACGCTCAACAAACTCTGCAAGGTGCTGGAATGTGTTCCCGGTGACATCCTGGACTATCAGCCAGACCCGGAAGGAACGGAGATGGAGGAGGACATTTATGCGGATTAAGTAAGCAGATCTACTTTCTCCGCACAAAATGCCGGTAATCAGAGCCCCAGGTTCCCTTAGAATAGGTCGTGCCCTCCTTCTGCCATTCCATCTCCTTCGATGTCAGCTTCACTATCTTGTATGTGACTTTGCTGTCGTCAGACATCTCCGGATTGAGGGTAATGGTACCTTTGTTGATCAGGTCGATGGCATAGTGGCCGTTGTAGTCGTGAGATTCGCCACTTAGTGCATCATAAACGTGAAGTTGATAACCATTTTTCCCGTCGAAGGTGTACGTCACGGAGCCATCCATGGCAAAGACTGATGGATCGTATTGCTCGGTCCAGGTCCCTTCCAAATTGTTCATGTCGATCTTCTCGCATCCGCCCAGCCCTGCCACCAGCAGCGCTGCGCACATCAATGTCCTGAGTGTCTTCATTATCGTCTTTTTTATAAATAACGTACAAAAGCACAAAATCTTGCATGTGGAATCTTGGAAGAGCTATCGCCAGCTGACAGCTCTGTTGCGGCAAGGATGGTATGGATAGCGGTTTTTTGTTATATTTGTGCTCCAAACTAATACGAGTATGAATTTATTAAGAATTTCTGCCGTGGCGGCCGGATTCGTCCTGACTCTCGGTGCCGCTGCGCAGACTCCCAAAAAGGCGCTTGACCACGACGTATATGACGGATGGCAGCGTGTCGCTGCAACTGTTATCACTCCTGACGGGAAATATCTTTCCTGGACTGTAAATCCTCAGGAAGGGGACGGAACCCTTTATATCCGGAATATCGCTACCGGAAGGACTCTTGAGATTCCCCGCGGAAACGGTCTGTCTATTTCACCGGACTCTGACTGGGCCTATTGCCGCATACGTCCGGAATTCGCCACGACCCGCAAGGCTAAGATCGATAAGAAGAAAAAGGATGATATGCCGAAGGATTCCCTTGCGGTAATACGCCTTTCAGATTTCTCGGTTGTGAAATATAAGGACGTCGAGTCGTTCAAGACCGGCCATGATTCGATGCCTTTCGCCGCATATAAGTACAAGAAGGGCGTCGTTGTCGTGAATCCAGCGTCCGGATCGGTCGATACTTTGAAAAATGCTTCGTCTTATGTGTTCAGCCGTGACGGGAAGTCCCTTGCCGTCACTCTCGAAAAAGATAAGAAGGATAGTCTTTCAATCGACGCCATTGTGCTCTGCGATCTCTCTGCGGGCCGTCGGGATACCCTGTCGCGTGATCTGCCGTTCTACGGTTCCATGAACTTCGACCGCAGCAGCCGCAAGCTGGTTTTCCTGTCGTCGTCCGATACCCTCGAAGATGCCTCCAGACATTGTTCCGTCAATATCTATTCCGACGGAACACTCTCCGAACTGGTGCCTGCTTCATACAAGGGCGCTGACGGTCTGGTCGTCAATGAGAACGCCGATCCGTTCTTTTCCACCTCAGGCGACCGCGTCTTTCTCGGACTTGGCGAATATATCCCGCCGAAGGATTCGACGTTGTATGACTTCGAGACGGCTCTCGTGGACATCTGGAACTATGATGCTTTCCTTACTCCTCCTCAGCAGAGGATAAAGGAAAAACAGATAAAGAACAAGACCTATCTCTCCGTGGTCGATGACGGCAAAGTCGTCCGTCTGGCCGGGTCTTTCTTTGACGAGATCTCCCTGACTCAGGGCGGAGACGGCGACTGGGCGCTTTCCGTTGACAATACCGCCTACAGGCTCACCTCTGCATGGGATTCGAATGAATATACAGACGTCAGTCTGGTCTCTCTGAAGGATGGTTCGCGCCGGGAAGTCCTGCACAAGGTTTCCGGAACGCCGGAGATCTCTCCTGAAGGGAAATATCTGTATTGGTACGACTGTGACGACTGGCAGTGGCATACATACAAGGTCGCTACCGGGGAGCAGTTCAATCTTACCGCAGACTGCAGGACGGCTTTCTATGATGAGGAAAACGACAGGCCGATGTTCCCGGAGCCGTATGATTATCGTCCTGAATGGACCGAAGGGGACGAGTATGTGCTGATTAACGACAGGTATGATCTTTTCCGGTTCGCTCCTGACGGCAGTTCAATCCAGAAACTGACTGACGGTCGTCCTGTGAAAGTTCAGTTCCGTCACGGGGATCCTGTCGATCATGGGTTTACTGCCGCTGACCAGAGGCTCGGTCTCGGTCATCCTTATTCGGCTAAGGACAGGATATGGCTTACTTCATTCAGTGAGACCACGAAAGAAAACGGTTACGGTTATGTGGACGGTTTCTTCGGAAAGGTAAAGACGGATCATTTCCTCGACGGGTATTCTTTCGGAAGTCCGGTAGTCGCTGAAAAGGCCGACGTCATAGCTTTCACCAAGGGTAATTTCCGCACTCCTGCCAATCTCTATGTATCTCCGGGAGCCCTCCGCAGGCAGACTCTGCAGAGCCGGGTAGCTTCTGCATCCAGACTCTCGAAGATCAATCCTCAGCAGTCGGATTACCGTTGGGGCGATGTGGAACTCGTCCATTGGACTGCATATGACGGCACGCCTCTCGACGGACTGATGTTCATTCCTGAAGGTATTGCAGAAGGGGAGAAGGTCCCTCTGATGGTCTATTTCTATGAGAAAAACTCTGAGACCATGTTCTCGCCGCGCACTCCGGCACCGTCCCGTTCGGTGGTGAATGTGCCGATGTATGTCAGCAACGGTTATGCTGTGTTCATCCCGGACGTTGTCTATAAGACGGGGCATCCTGGCGAGAGCGCATACAACTGCATCGTTTCCGGCACCGAGGCCATGTGCGACCGGTATGGCTTCATCGACCGCGACCGCATGGCGATCCAGGGTCAGAGCTGGGGCGGTTATCAGGTGGCATACCTTATCACCAGGACAAATCTTTACAAGGCTGCCGGAGCTGGCGCGCCTGTGGGCAACATGACCAGCGCATACGGTGGAATCCGCTGGGAATCGGGCCATGTGCGCGCGATGCAGTATGAACATGGACAGAGCCGTATCGGAAAGTCTATCTGGGACGAGGGCGGACTTGACCTCTATATCGAGAATTCTCCTATCTTCCATGTGGACAAGGTCCAGACTCCGGTGCTGATCATGGCCAACGACAATGACGGAGCTGTTCCATGGTACCAGGGCATCGAGTTCTTCTCTGACCTGCGCCGTTTCCAGAAGCCGGCATGGCTGCTCCAGTATAACAAAGAGGCCCATAATCTCGTCGAGAGAAGGAATTGCAAGGACTTGAGCATCAGGTTGCAGCAGTTCTTTGACCATTATCTGAAAGGGGCTCCGATGCCAGCGTGGATGAAACATGGTGTGCCTGTCTGGAAGAAAGATAGATACTTCGGGTTTGAAAATGCAGAATAAAATGTCAATTATTAAAAATAATTGCTATATTTGATGCACTTAGTAACACGTAACCAAGTATCAACCAATAAAATCTTAGATTATGGCTTACAAAATTATCGACATCCAGGGTGTAGGTCCGGCTTATGCTGAAAAGCTTGTTGCCGCCGGCATCACTACTATCAATCAGCTTCTCGAAGCTGGAAAAACTTCCAAGGGCCGTAAAGCTCTTGAGGATAAGACGGGAATTAATGGCAAGCTCATCCTTACTTGGGTCAACCACGCTGACCTTATCAGAATCAAAGGCGTAGGCCCTCAGTTCTCTGAACTTCTCGAGGCAGCCGGCGTCGACACTGTAAAAGAACTTGCACATCGTAAGGCCGACAATCTCGAGAAAACTATGATCGAGGTTAACGAGAAGGAACATCGCACGAAGAGGGTTCCTACCGCCGGCGAACTTCAGAAGATGATTGACCAGGCTAAAGCCCTTCCTGCAGTTGTTGAATACTAGAAATATTCATTTATAAATATTTAGGCTGGCCTTTTAGACCAGCCTATTTTCGCTTTCAAGAACATGAACAAATTAATGCAAACAATTCTTTACGGTATTACTGCGTCGGCTATCGTGGCCGGCTGCTGCGGTAAGAGTGACAATGGGGCCGAGAAGGCACCTGCCATCCCTGTCGACAAGACTGTGGAAGCCAATGTCGAGAAACTTCTCAAGAAGATGACTCTCGAAGAGAAGGTCGGCCAGATGGTCCAGCTTTCTATTTCCACAGTTCTGGACGAGACGATGGAGAAGGTCGATGAGGCTAAGCTCGAAGAGATCATCGGAACATACAAGGTTGGTTCGATACTTAATGTCATACATGACAGGGCCCATTCCGCAGCCTATACTGCCGAGGTGGTGAAGAGATTCCAGGAAGTTTCGATGGAAAAACTCGGAATTCCTTGTATCTACGGCCTTGACCAGATCCATGGAGCAACATATCTTTCTGACGGTACTTTCTTCCCTCAGGAAATCAATATCGCCGCAACATTCGACCCGCAGCATGCAACGAACATGGGCAATGCAATTGCTTATGAGACAAGGGCTTCCCTGACTCCGTGGACTTTCTCTCCTGTAATGGACCTCGGCCGCGATGCCCGCTGGTCCCGCGGATGGGAGAGCTGGGGTGAAGACCCGTATCTTTCGTCTGTCATGACCAAGGCCATCACCATAGCCGACCAGGGCGAAGACCCTAACCATATTCCTGTGGACAAGGTTGCGGCCTGCGCAAAGCATTATATGGCGTATGGTGTTCCTGCTACCGGAAAGGACAGGACTCCTGCATATGTCAATCCGCTCGATCTTCGCGAAAAGTTCTTCGCTCCTTTCAAGGAGAGCATCAAGGCCGGCGCGCTTTCAGTCATGGTCAATTCGTCTTCTATCAATGGTACCCCTGTCCATGCTAGCTACGAGCTTCTAACCGGCTGGCTCAAGGAGGGTCTGAACTGGGATGGAATGATCGTGACCGACTGGGCTGATGTCAATAATCTCTATACCCGCGAGCATGTGGCTGCCAACAAGGTCGAGGCTCTCGCTCTTGCTGTCAATGCCGGTATAGACATGATCATGGATCCTTATGACAAGAATTGCTGCAATGATCTTGTCACAGCTGTCAATGAGGGGCTCATTCCTATGTCCCGTATCGATGACGCTGTCCGCAGGGTCCTGCGTCTGAAATATCGTCTGGACCTCTTCGATCATCCTGTATGGGATGTCAGCGGGTTCGAGATGGGGAAGGCTGAGTTCAAGGCTCAGGCTCTCCAGGCTGCCATCGAGTCGGAGGTCCTTCTGAAGAATGAAGGTGGCATCCTTCCTCTCAAGAAGGGAAGCCGTATTCTTGTCACTGGTCCTAACGGTGATTCCATGAGGACTCTCAATGGCGGATGGTCATATACTTGGCAGGGAAGCGATACCCGCGAGTTCGTTCCTGCCAATACTATCTATGCAGCGCTTGCTGCAAAGTTCGGCACTGCGAATGTGCGTTATGTGGCCGGCGTTTCTTATAAGCCGGGTGCTGACTGGCAGGCTGAGGATGCTTCCGGTATCGATGCCGCTGTCGCTGCAGCCCGTTCTGCCGATGTCGTTGTCGCATGTATCGGAGAGAACAGCTATTGCGAGACTCCGGGCAATATGAATGATCTCAACCTTTCCGAGAACCAGAAGAACCTCGTCCGTGCCCTCGCCAAGACTGGCAAGCCGGTCGTGCTCGTGCTGAATGAGGGCCGTCCTCGCATCATCGGGGATATCGAGCCTCTTGCAAAGGCTGTTGTGGACGTCTTCCTGCCAAGTAATTATGGTGGTGATGCTCTTGCCGAGCTTCTTGCCGGCGATGCCAATTTCAGTGCCAAGATGCCTATCACATATCCTAAGTATATCAACGCTCTCCATACGTATGATTATAAGGTTTCCGAGAATGTTTCGACTATGTCGGGAGCTTATAACTACGATGCCAAGATGGATGTCCAGTGGGCTTTCGGCCATGGTCTGAGCTATACTACTTTCAAGTATAGCGACCTCAAGGTCGTGAATCCGCGTACCGGAGAGGAGGTTTCAGGTCTGGAGTCTGCTTCTTTCGGTTCGTTCGATCTTTCTGCTCTTATGAAGAAGGTTTCTGAAGGTGAGAAGCTTACTGATGAGGAGAAGAAGGCGCTTGCTCAGGCTTATGGCCAGATGCAGCAGCGCGAGGAGGCTAAGGAGATTGAGATTGCGGCTGATTTCGATGCTTCGGATGTGCTTAAGTTCAAGGTGACCGTGACCAACACCGGGGACCGTGCCGGCAAGGAGGCAGTGCTTCTCTATACCAGCGATGTTGTTGCCAGCATAGTTCCTGATAACCGTCGTCTTCGTGCTTTCGATAAGGTTGATCTCAAGCCTGGCGAGAGTGCTGTCGTGGAGTTTGAGGTTCCTGCAAAGGATCTTGCTTTTGTCGGAGCTGACGGCAAATGGCGTCTGGAGAAAGGCGATTTCCGTATCTCCGTCGGCAACCAGTATCTCTACATCAACTGCCGCGAGACCAAGCTCTGGAACACCCAGAACATCTAGTCATTCTGATCGCCGGCCGCCCAGTGCCCGGCCGGCTCCGTCAAGTTCGGAAAAGCTATTCGGTCGCTACCGGAGCCTAAACGGCTAACTTCTCCCTTTTACGACGGCGAGCCGTCGTAACGGTCGTCAGACACACGCCGTTCTTGACGGCTCCGGTGGCCGCTCCCTCACTTAACGCTTTTCCTCAATTCCTCCGCCGGCTCGGGCACTGGGCGACTCGACAATGGCTTTACACTACAGAAATTCTCCCAACGGTCCCTTACAAAGGGCGGTTGGGAGAATTTGATAACTATGTTGATAAGTTGTCGGGGTTTAGGAGGGGAAGGCTGGATTTTTGCAGGGGGAAGAGGTGATATGAGATTTGGTTTTTTTGCGGTGCTGCTGGGCATTTTTATCGCGGCAGTGTTTCTGTTTGTGAGAATATGGTGCATCTTGCCGACTCGCGGACTAAAGATTGCTGCCACGGCCCTGGGACTGTGCTGTTTCGGTTGTTTGTTCTTTCTGCGCCGTTACATGGATGTCGCCCCGATGCCGTTTGCGATTGCAATATATGAGATAGGTACAAGCTGGCTGATTTTCGTCCTTTATGCACTGCTGACCATAATTGCCATGTGGCTGCTTAAGCTCGTCGGCATTCTCCCTCATGACATTCTTCGAAACAGTGCCGTAGGCTCGGCGATTCTCTTCGGGACCGTCGCCATACTGCTTACTGCCGGCTATATTCACTACAAGCATAAATTCCGTCAGGAAATCGAGCTCCGGAGCCCGAAGGTCGAGGTCCCGGTCAAGCTCGTGATGTTGAGCGACATGCATCTGGGCTTCCATATCCGCAGGCCTGAACTTGCCCGCTGGGTAGACATGATCAACGCCGAGAATCCGGACCTGGTGCTGATCGCCGGCGATATAGTCGACATAAGCGCGCGCCCTCTCGAAGAAGGCGGTTACGCGGATGAGTTCCGCCGGATCGAGGCTCCGGTCTTCGCCTGCGTCGGGAATCATGAATTCATCAGCGGCAGAGAAAACGCCATCCGATTCTACCGGGAGGCCGGAATCAGGCTGCTGATGGACGAAAAGACCGATACGCTCGGCCTCACCATAATCGGCCGGAATGACGCCAGTCAGAGAAATCGTGCCCCGCTTAAGACCATGACGACGGACGCGTCTGGCTTTACCATCCTTCTCGACCATCAGCCGAACCATCTCGACGAGGCCGTGGATGCCGGAATCGACTTCCAGTTCAGCGGCCATACGCATCACGGCCAGGTCTGGCCGCTTTCGCTGGTCACCGATATGCTTTTCGAGGATTCATACGGACCGCTGCAGAAGGGAGGGACATTCTGCTACGTAACCTCCGGACTGGGCATCTGGGGCGGCAAGTTCCGCATCGGGACGAGGTCCGAATACATAGTGGCGACGATCCGGCCTGAAGAAAAATAGATTTCAAGAACACACAAACAAATACAACATGAAAAGAATAGCCATTGCATTTCTGATGCTGCTCGCGGTTACCGGACTGAGAGCGACTGACCGTTTCGTTTCCTTCGACAAAGAGGGGATGCCTCTTGCCAAAGGAGACAAGGTCCTTATATGCTACGACACCAATGACGAAAGGGGAGTCTCGATAGCGGTCAATAATCTTGTCAAGGATATCTTCGCCGTGACCGGCGTAATGCCTGAACTGACTGATGACTTGCAGGAGGCCGATATCTTGATCGGCACTGTCGGCTCATCTAAAGTTATTGATGCTTCGGCAATTGACAAAAGTCAATTAAAGGAATGCTTTGAGAAATATACTATTACTGTAGGGGGCGGCAAGACCGTGATTGCCGGAAGCGACAGGCGGGGAACTATCTTCGGAATCTATGAACTTTCCGGGCAGCTGGGGGTATCCCCATGGTACTGGTGGGCCGACGTCGCCATACAGCATCGGTCTCTTGACGGCATCCGGCTCAGGGAAGGGGTTTATACCGACGGCGAACCTGTAGTAAAGTACAGGGGAATCTTCCTCAATGACGAGGCGCCATGCCTGACGACATGGGTCAAGAACACCTTCGGTACCGACTACGGCGGCCATGAGTTCTACGCAAAGGTCTTCGAGCTTATCCTCCGCCTCAAGGGCAATTTCATGTGGCCGGCCATGTGGGGCTGGGCCTTCTATGCCGACGACCCGCTCAACTCTTCCACCGCCGACGAGATGGGCGTGATCATGGGTACGTCGCACCATGAGCCGATGGCCCGCAACCATCAGGAATATGTCCGCAACCGCGAGACCTACGGCCCGTGGAATTATGCCACCAACCAGAAACGCCTGGACAACTTCTTCCGTGAGGGAATCCGCCGCGTGAAGGGCACGGAGGACGTCGTGACCATAGCGATGCGCGGAGACGGCGACGAGGCCATGAGCGCGGACGCCGATACCAGGCTGCTCAAGAAGATTGTCGCCAACCAGCGCAAGATCATAGCAAAAGAGACGGGAAAACCTGCTTCCGAGACTCCGCAGGTCTGGGCTCTCTATAAGGAGGTCCTGGACTACTATGACGCAGGAATGACTGTCCCAGACGACGTCCTGATACTTCTTTGCGACGATAACTGGGGAAATGTCAGAAGAGTTCCGTCCAAAGAGGAAAGGAACCATCCCGGAGGCTGGGGCCTGTATTACCATGTCGATTACGTGGGGGCTCCGAGAAATACCAAATGGCTCAACGTGACTCCGATCCAGAACATGTGGGAGCAGCTCGTCCTCGCTTCGCAGTACGGAATCGACAGGATGTGGATACTGAACGTGGGCGACCTCAAGCCTATGGAATATCCTATAGACCTGTTCATGGACATGGCCTGGGACCCTGCACGCTATACCGCATACGATATTCTCGACCATACAAGGGCTTTCTGTAGCGCTGCTTTCGGAGAAAAAGAGGGCGCCGAGGCCGCCAGAATACTGAATCTCTGCTGCAAGTACGCCGGAAGACGCACTGCGGAAATGTTGGATAGCGGCACATACAGTCTCGAAGAATGGCCTAAAGTCGTAGCTCAGTATATGGAGCTTGAGAACGATGCCCTTAATCAGTATCTCAGACTTCCTGAAGAAGTCCTCGACAGCTACAGGGAACTGATTCTTTTCCCGATACAGGCTATGGGCAACATATACAGGATGTATTATGCCCAGGCTATGAATATCGATCTTTACCGCAAGGGTGACCCGACCTGCAACCTCTGGGCTGACAAGGTTGAAGCTGCTTTCCGGAGGGATGCCGAGCTCTGTGCTGCTTATAACAAGGAAATAGCCGGCGGCAAATGGGATGGAATGATGATCCAGAAACATATCGGGTATCAAACTTGGAACGATGATTTTGCTCCGTCGGATGTCATGCCTGCGATCTTCCATCTGGAAGACGGGGATGGCGGAAATGTTTTCTCGGGGGATGATGGCGCTGCCGTGATGGAGGCTGCCCATTACTTTAAAGCCACCGACGCTGCCGATGCTTCATGGACGGAAATCGAAGGCCTGGGACGTACTCTCGGCGGCATGTCCCTCATGCCGTATGACGTTCCGGTCGAGGGCGCTTCTCTCGAATACAGGTTCAGCTCGCCGGAGAAGGACAGCGTCGATGTCCATGTCATAGTGAAATCGACGCTCGACTATCTCAACAAAGGCGGTCTCGTCTATAAGGTCTCCCTTGACGGAGGCGCCGCAGTGGAGGTCAACTTCAACGCCAACCTTAACGAAAAACCGGAGAACATATATACGGTCTATTATCCGACCGTCGCCGGAAGAGTAGTGGAATCGGTAGTGACTCTGCCTCTGGGAAGAGGGGAGGATGGCGTCCATAGCCTTGTGGTTTCGCCTTCTGATCCTGCCATCGTATTCGAGAAGATTGTTGTCGATGCCGGCGGCTACAGACAGGGTTATCTGTTCGGTGATGAGTCCGTCAGGACTAGGAAAATGGCTGAATAACAAAAATGTTATAGACTAAAACAAAGTTGTTTTGAAAGCTGATAGTAAGGATATTGCGTTGAATTTCTCGGGAATGTTTGACTCCGAGGGCTTCTCCCTGTTTCCATGGGTGCGTCCGGTCGAGATGTGGGACATTCTGGGGACGAACTGCTTCTGCGACGACGACGCCCAGACGGAAATCGCCCGGAGGCTGGCCGGTTTGCCGTTCGATGCCGTGCACTGGATCGATGCGGGAGACTACCACTATGTCTCGAAGATCCGGGCAGGGCTGATAGACCGTCCGTTCGACATAGTCATGTTCGACAACCATCCCGACACTCATGAATCAGACTTCAGCGAAATGCTCAATTGCGGGGGCTGGCTATATACCGCACTCGGGACTAATCCGAATCTGGATCATGCAATCGTCGCCGGGATCGACCCGGACCTCGAGTCGGAGTGCGTCCGGTGCGGGGACAAGGTTACCGTCCTTCCGGGCCATGTTGACGACGAGGAATTCTTCGACGCTGTCTCGGAAAGCAATCTTCCGGTCTTTCTGACCATCGACCTCGATGTCATGGACAAGTTCTATTTCCATGCTGACTGGACGCAGGGGGAGATGGACTGGAACAAGATGAAGACCCTGCTAAAGGGATTGCTGGACAGACGCGCCGTGATCGGTATCGATATCTGCGGCGGGGTTCCTCCGGGCCAGGGCGGGACCAAGGAGGATTTCCGTACGAATATGCATCTCCGCGCTATGCTGCATGAATTCTTTTACTTAAATTTGTAACCCATAATGATCGACGCTATGAACAGAATTCTGACTTATGTCGCAATTGCCTTTGCTGTCGTTTCCTGCGGCGGTTCCCCGGTTACCGGGACTCTCGCCGAGGTGCAGGATACATATGAAGTCAACGGAGTGGCCTTCACCATGAAGACCCTCGAACCGGGGGCTGTATCTATCGGAACCAGAAAAGACGGAGTCTCTATCGTAAGCGACAGGATGCATCGTATAGCCCTCCTGGACGGTTTTGCGATAAGCGAGATGCCTGTTTCTCCGGATCTCTGGAAGGCGGTTACGGGAAAGACCATGGAAAAGCCTTCATATAACGACTGCGAGAAGTTTGTCGCTGAACTCTCCAAGAAAACGGGCGTGCCTTTCATCATACCTACAGAGGCGATGTGGGAGTATGCCTGCAAGTCCGGAGAGATCGTGGTCGACAAGAGCGCTTTTGAATGGTGCTCCGATTCTTTCTCCGATTCATATCCATACGATGTGGAACTTAATCCTGCAGGCTCTGCGGCCGGAGATTTAAAGGTTGTGCGTAAGTATGACAAGAGACAGAGTCTGGCCGGATATACGAAGTCTCCTGCTACCAAGTTCAGGGTCGCCGTGCTTACTGGGAAACCATGTCCTGAGGCCCTTGTACATGCCATGAAGGGAGAGAGCGTGGAAAAGGAAAGCGGTGCCGGTAACTGCAAGTTCGAGGTCGGAGGCGTCAAGTTCGCCATGGTCGCAGTCGAAGGCAGTGATTTCTCGATAGGGCAGACTGAGGTTACCGCAGGGCTCTGGAATGCCGTGATGGGCTATCTTCCTCTTGCCAATTATCTGGAAGATTCCGAGAAGCCTGTAATCAATGTGACGTGGTACGATGCCCAGCTGTTCATCTGGAAACTCAATCAGCTTACAGGCCGTAAGTTCAGGCTCCCTACGGTAGAAGAATGGGAGACTGCCGCAAAGGGAGGATCCCGTTCCCGCGGATATGAGTATGCGGGCGGAAAATATATCTGGACGGTGGCCGTGTTCAACGGCAACAGCCCGAAAGATAAGGTAAGGGTGGTCAAAGTCAAGACGATGTCGCCAAACGAGCTCGGGATATACGACATGAGCGGAAATGCCTGGGAGTGGTGCGCTGACTGTTCACTTAAGGGAGGAAGCGCCGCCTCCAAGTCGGAGTCCTGCAAGATAGCCTATAAAGGGAACTCGGCTCCGGGGCACGGAGGAAGCACATATGGTTTCAGACTTGCACTGTGATAAATGATTTACTTTATAATTGTAGCGAATTCTATAAAAATTCGCTACTTTTTGTTAAATTTGGGGACTGATTTTTCAACACTAATAAAACACTATCATGGAAGATAATCTTCTTGTCACTCCGCTGTATGGAAGCCATGTCGCTCTGGGCGCCAAGATGAGCCCGTTCGCCGGCTTCAACATGCCAATCCAGTATTCAGGAATAGTCGAGGAGCACCTCGCTGTACGTAATAAAGTCGGAATGTTCGACGTCTCCCACATGGGTGAGATCTTCGTCAGCGGCCCCGATGCTGAAAAATATGTCAACCATATCTTTACAAACGACGTAAGGCCCATGGCTCCGGGGCAGATACTCTACGGAATGATGCTCTATCCTGACGGCGGTACCGTGGACGACCTTCTCGTCTATAAGGAGACGACTCCGGACCATTATCTTCTGGTCGTCAATGCCGCCAATATCGACAAGGATTTCGAGTGGCTCTGCAAGAATATCGAAGGCTTCGACGTATGCGTCGATAACCGTTCTGAAAAATGGGGACAGATCGCTGTCCAGGGACCGCAGGCTGAGGAAACCGTAGTTAAAGTACTTGGTTTCGCGAAAGCTGCGGATCTTGTTTTCTATACATATACCGACTTCCAGGTGGACGGCAAGAGGGTAATCGTCAGCCGTACCGGATATACCGGAGAGGATGGCTTTGAAATCTACGCCGATCCGCAGATGACCGTGGAATTCTGGAACAGGCTTCTCGAAGCCGGAGTCACCCCTTGCGGACTCGGCTGTCGCGATACCCTCCGTTTTGAGGCCGGAATGCCTCTGTACGGCGACGAACTTAGCGCGGAGATATCTCCGGTCATGGCAGGCCTCGGAATGTTCTGTGCCCTCGAAAAAGACGAATTCATAGGCAAGGACGCCCTCGTCGCCCAGAAGGCCGGAGCGATCAGCCGCAAGATCGTCGGAATCGAGATTGAAGACAAGGCGATTCCTCGCGCAGGTTATCCAGTCGAGCTCGAGGACGGGACCGAGGTGGGAGTCGTAACGACCGGCTATCATTCCATCTCCCTTGACAAGAGCATCTGCTTCGCCCTCGTCGACAAGGCTTATGCAGCCCTCGGCACTCCTCTCTTCATCCATATCCGCAAGAAGGTATTCCCGGGCAAGGTAGTCAAGAAGAGATTTTATCAGACAAGGTACAAAAAGTAATTATAAACATTTAAAAAACAATCACAATGAGTAAAGTACTTGAAGGTTTGCTTTATAGCGAATCGCATGAATGGGTAAAGGTTGACGGCAACGTTGCAACTATCGGTGTCTCAGATTTCGCCCAGGCCGAAATGGGTAACATCACTTACGTGGATCTCCCTGAGGTTGACGACGAATTCGAGGCAGGAGAGGAGTTCGGCGCTCTCGAAAGCGTGAAGGCCGCCAGCGATCTTTATTGCCCTGTAAGCGGAAAGGTCATCGAGGTAAACTCCGAGATTGACGACGCCCCTGAACTTATCAATGAGGACGCTTACGCAAACTGGATTATCAAAGTCGAGCTCAGTGATCCTTCAGAACTTGAAGCTCTTCTTGATGCAGAAGGCTATAAGAAACTGATAGAGAAGTAAATCATGGGTAATTTCCCGTATTTTCCACATACCGAGGATGATATCCGCCAGATGCTGGACAGGATAGGGGTGAAGAACCTCGAGGACCTGTACGGCGACGTTCCGGCCGAGTTCATCCACAAAGGGGACTATAACCTTCCGGACGCCATGTCCGAGCAGGAAGTCCGCGAATTCTTCGAAGGCCTCGCCTCGAAGAACACCAGGCTCAAGGTCTTCGTAGGAGCCGGAGCCTATGACCATTATACTCCGTCCGTGATCCCTTATATCACATCCCGTTCGGAGTTCCTTACGGCCTATACTCCTTACCAGGCAGAAATCTCCCAGGGAACTCTGCGCTATATCTTCGAGTACCAGAGCATGATCTGCGAGATGACCGGCATGGATATCAGCAACGCGTCCATGTACGACGGCCCTACCGCTGCCGCAGAGGCTGTCAGGATGGCGGTCGCTTGTACGAAGAAAAAGACCCGCGTCCTGCTTTCCGAGACCTTGCTGCCTAATGTCATCAAGGTCATAGAGACTTACTCGCGCTTTCATGGAACTCCTCTCGGCTTCATCAAGGCCAAGGACGGCCAGACAAGCCTCGAGAGCCTCAAGGCCGAACTCGCCGCAGGGGATGTTGCCGGAATCATTGTACCGGCTCTCAACCGTTACGGAATCATCGAGAACTACGAGGGCTTTGCAGATGCCGTCCATGAGGCCAAGGGCATAGTAATCGAGTATTGCGATCCTTCTGCCCTTGCCGTCATCAAGACTCCTGGCGAATGGGGATTCGACGTTGCCGTCGGCGACGGCCAGCCTCTCGGAATTCCTATCTGCTACGGCGGTCCTTATGTCGGATTCATGGCCTGCCGTGCCGATTATGTCCGCAAGATGCCGGGCCGTATCGTCGGCCAGACAGTGGATTCGGAGGGAAGACGTTGCTTCGTCCTGACTCTCCAGGCCCGCGAGCAGCATATCCGCCGCGAGAAAGCCACCAGCAATATCTGCTCGAATGAAAGCCTCATGGCCCTCTATGTGACAATCTACATGTCGCTTATGGGACCTAAGGGACTCAAGAAGGTCAATTGCCTGAGTTATGGCGGTGCGCATTATCTTCACGATGAGCTGCTTAAGACAGGTAAGTTCGAGGAAGTCTTCAACAAGCCATTCCTCAAGGAATTCGTACTGAAGCCGCTCGTTCCTGTAGAGAAACTGCAGCAGAAACTGCTCGATGCCGGTTTCTTCGCAGCCCTTGCCACCGAGGAAGGATATGTTAGTTTCTGTGTAACCGAAAAGCGTACAAAGGCCGAGATAGACGCCCTTGTAGCTGTTGTAAAGGAGGTATAGCGATGAAGTACTACGACAAACTGATTTTCGAGCTTTCAAAGCCGGGAAGATGCGGTTATACCCTTCCTGAAAACGAATATGGCATCTGCATCAAGGAATTGCCTGCAGAACTCAAGCGCAGCAATGCTCCGGATTTGCCTGAGGTGAGCGAAGTGGACGTGGTACGCCACTACACCAATCTCTCCCAGATGAACTTCGGCGTCGATACCGGATTCTATCCGCTCGGCAGCTGCACTATGAAATACAACCCTAAGATCAACGAGGAAGTGGCCGCCATGCCTGGTTTCACCGGCTTGCATCCGCTTCAGCCTGAATCTACCGTCAAAGGCGCTAAAGCCGTGTATGACGCTATGGACAAGGCCCTCGCCGAGATTACAGGACTCTCACACTTCACCTTCCTCCCATGCGCCGGCGCTCACGGTGAACTGACCGGCCTTATGCTGATCCGCCAGTACCATATGGCCCGCGGTGATTACAAGAGGACCAGGATCATAGTACCGGACAGCGCCCATGGCACCAACCCTGCCAGCGCAGCCGTATGCGGCCTGGAGATCGTTGAAGTTAAGTCTAACGCCAACGGTCTCGTCGACGTGGAGGATCTGAAACCTCTGCTCGGAGACGATATCGCCGGAATCATGATGACGAACCCGAATACTCTCGGCCTCTTCGAAAGAGAGATCGGCGAGATCGCGAAGCTCGTCCATGCATGCGGCGGCCTGCTCTACTACGACGGCGCCAACATGAACCCGATGCTCGGTATGGTCCGTCCGGGAGACATGGGCTTCGATGTAATGCATATCAACCTGCACAAGACCTTCTCGACGCCTCATGGCGGCGGTGGTCCCGGTGCCGGTCCTGTGGGAGTCGCGGAGCATCTCGTGAAGTTCCTGCCTGAAACCCGCGTTTCCGGCTTCCACGGCAACTTTGGAGTCATTCTCCGTGCCTATGCGTATATCCTCATGCTCGGAAAGCAGAATCTCAAGTATGCCGGCATGTTCTCGGTACTTTCGGCAAACTACATCAAGGAGAGCCTCAAGGACTGCTATAAGCTTCCTATACCGTCAGTATGCAAGCATGAATTCGTATTCGACGGCCTCGTCAACGATGGCTCGAAGGAGGGCGTAGAAGGCGCCACAACCCTTGACGTGGCAAAGAGACTGCTTGATTTCGGATATCATGCTCCTACGATCTACTTCCCGCTGCTCTTCCATCAGGCTCTGATGATCGAGCCTACGGAATCCGAGTCCAAGGAAACGATCGACGGATTCATCGAGGTCATGAGAAAGATCGCTGCAGAGGCGGCAGAGGACCCTTCATTCCTGAAGTCAGCTCCGCACAACGCCCCGATCACCCGTCCGGATGAGACGACCGCTGCGCGTCAGCCTATCCTGAAGTATCATAAAGAAGCCTGACGGCTAAGATAATCGATACACCATTGGTTCAGCCCGCATGAAGAACATTTCGGATTGCGGGCTGTACATGTATATCGGCCGTGCAGGATAAGCCAGTGGTGGGCGATAGCCCTTTTCTCGGCCGGAATGTGGCGCTCCAGGTCAAGCTCGACGGCGCGCGGAGTTTTTCCTGCCGAGAGGCCGATCCTGTGAGATACGCGGAAGACGTGCGTATCTACTGCGATGACAGGCTTGTCGTAGATTATGGACGCTATCACGTTGGCGGTCTTTCGGCCGACTCCCGGGAGGGACATCAGGGCGTCGATGTCGGAAGGAACCTCGCCTCCGAAGTCGGAGACAAGCATCTGCGCCATCGCGATAAGATGTTTTGTCTTGTTGTTGGGGTAGGAGATGGACTTGACTAACGGGAAGAGATCGTCGAAAGATGCTGCGGCAAGACTCCGGGGATCCGGAAAGCGCTCGATTATCGCAGGAGTCGTCATGTTCACGCGGCGGTCGGTGCACTGGGCCGAAAGGATGACGGCGATCAGAAGCTGGAACGGGGTCTCATAGTGCAACTCCGTCTCGGCGACAGGGACATTGTCCTCGAACCACCGGACAACATGGCCGAATCTTTCTTTGCGGTTCATCTCTATATGGTCAGGGCGAGGTCGATTACGTCGTCGTCTTTCTGTTCAGTGCAGGCCTCGCCTTTGCATATCATGACTCGTCCCCGGTATTTCTCGAATATCTGGCGGTTGTGCGTGACCATTACGACGGCGGTGCCTTCTTTGTTGATTCCGGTCAGCAGCTGCATGATCCCGTCGGCGGTCTCGACGTCGAGATTGCCGGTAGGCTCGTCGGCGATTATGACCTCAGGCTTGTTGAGGAGGGACCGGGCGATAGCGACACGCTGCTGCTCGCCTCCGGAGAGCTGGTGAGGCATCTTATGGGCCTTGTTGACCATTCCAACCGCTTCGAGGACTTCGTTTATGCGGGCGGCGATCTTTTCGTCGTCTTTCCATCCGGTCGCGCGAAGCACGAAGCTGAGGTTGTCGAAGATGCTGCGGTCCATAAGCAGCTGGAAGTCCTGGAAAACTACTCCGAGCTTGCGGCGCAGGAATGGGATTTCGCGGTCCTTTATGCCGTTGAGGCTGTAGCCGCATACTATTCCTATGCCTTTGACAAGAGGGTTCTCGGCAATCATGGTGCGGATTATGGATGTCTTTCCGGTTCCGACCTTTCCGACGATATAGACGAAGTCTCCGGGGTATACTTCCATGTTGAGGTCATATATGACGGGAGCTTCGCCGTTGATGATGTCGGCGTTCTTGAATATGATTACCGGTTCTCTTTTCGGAGCGGGGTTCTGAGTGTTCTCTTCCATGGCTTGAACTTTGTACAAAACATACAAATATAACGGAAAAAATTAGTAATTTTGTAAAAAATAAGGCTAATATGAAAATGAACAGAATGATTGCCGCAATCGCGGTAATTCTCATTGCTTCACAGGCCGTCATCCCTCTGAAATCGGAGGCGCAGACCAAAGAAAACCTTCGCGCAATCGACTTCTATGAAAAAGGCCTATATACCCAAGCTCGCAACGAATTCGAGAAACTTCCGGAAGATCCTGTAAACGCAGGCTATGCGCTTCTCTGCGCGATCCGTCTCAAGACTGCGGATTATCCGGCAATGCTTGAAAAATATATGGCCCGGTATCCTTATTCGGGCCTTATGCCTGAAATTCGTTACAGGCACGGTCTGAATCTTTTCGATGCCGGCAATTACTCCGAGGCTGCCGACGTCCTTTCGACGGTAGACGAAAAGGGCATCGATAAAGAGAATATAGCTGAACTCGTGTTCAAGAAATCGTTCGCTTATTACGAGACACGTCGTTACGACAATGCCATGCCGGGACTCGAAAGAGTGGACGGGATGCCTCTCGGAGACTTCTCCGCTCCGGCCCGCTATACGGCAGGCTCGATCTGCTACGAAAGGGAGCAGTTCAAGGAAGCGATAGACTGGTTCTCCAAAAGCGCTTCCGACCCGCGTTTCTCAGAGATATCCGGCTACTATATCATGGACTCCAAGTATATGCTCGGCGACTATGATTATGTCATCAGCCATTCCGAAGAAGCATATTCTGAAGTGCCGGACGACCGCCGTCCTCATCTTGCAAGGATCATCTCCGAGTCGTACCTCATAAAAGGCGATGCCGACAAGGCGCGTACATACTTCGAGGATGCCCGGGAGGGCGGTAACATGGACCGTGGCGATTATTTCTATGCCGGTTCCCTGCTTTTCGCGACCAAGGACTATAAGGGCGCCGTCGAGAACTATACCAAGATGACCGACAGGACCGACAGTATCGGCCAGATAGCAAACTATCAGCTTGGATATAGTTACATCCAGACCCGCAACAAGGTCGCTGCCATGAAGTCCTTCGCGGACGCCTCTTCGAAGAAGTTCGATCCGCAGATCCGCGAGGATGCCTATTTCAACTACGCCAAACTGGCCTTCGACTTGAATAACGACTCATCGGTATTCGAGCGATATATCAAAGAATTCCCCGATGCGGGCAGGGGCGAGCTGATCTACAGTTATCAGGCCCTCGCCGCTTTGTATAACCATGATTACGCCGGAGCTGTCGCCGCCTACGACAAGATCGAGAATCTCGACAAGGACCAGGCCGGCAACTACATGAAGGCAAACTACCTCCGCGCCAGCCAGCTTATCGCCAACGGAGCCTATCGCAGCGCGATTCCATGTCTCCAGGCTGCTTCATCTTATGCCGGACGGCAGTCCGCCTTCGGCCAGCTCAGCCGTTACTGGCTTGCGGAATCATATTTCCGCGACGGCCAGTACTCCCAGGCCAGGGAAATCTATACTGCCCTGTATAACGCGTCGGCTCTGGACCGTCGTCAGGAGGGCAAGGCTCTGTCATACGGCATTGCCTACACTTACTTCAAGGAAGACAAATATGACCAGGCCGCCAGATGGTTCGATACCTATCTCAAGTCCGGCGACCGTCTCTACCGTACCGATGCGTCGGTCCGCAGGGGAGACTGCCTGTTCATGAATAGAAAATACGACGACGCCATCGCCGCTTACGGTCTCGCTATCGGAGACGGCCCGGAGTCGCTCTATCCTGTCTATCAGTCGGGAATTGCCTATGGCCTTGCCGGAAAGAATGCCGCCAAGATCGAAATGCTTTCCCGTGCGAGGAAGGCCTCTCCTTCGGATCCGTTCTGGGCTGAGTCCATGTATGAGCTCGGCCGTGCCTATGTTTCCGGAAAGGACGAAGCCGCTGCGGACGAATGTTACAGGGCAATTGTTTCGTCGTCCCGCGATACGACCTTTATCGCCCGCGCCCTGATCGGGCTTGGAATGAACGCCAGGAATGGCAAGAATTACGACGACGCCCTCGGATACTACAAGCAGGTGGTGGAGAAGATGCCGGGCAGCGAGTTCTCGGAGGATGCTCTTCTGGCGATCGAGTCTATTTACCAGGCTAAGCAGGAGCCGGAGGGCTATCTGGCCTATATCGAGAGCGTATCCCGTCTCGACAAGTCCGATACCGACAAGGAGGCGATGCTGTTCAGCGGTGCCGAGCAGGTATTCTATTCCGAGAATTATGACAAGGCTCTCAATTCTCTCGCTGCTTATATGGAGCGTTATCCGGAGGGCGGAAACTATGTCAAGGCAATGTTCTATACCGCCGAGGCTCACAGGATGCTCGGCAATAAGGAGCAGGCGTGCGACTGGTACCGTAAGGTTCTCGACAAAGCTGAGGGCAAGGTAGCTGAAGAAGCTGCGCGTAATTATGCTACTCTTTCATACGGAATGGAGCGTTTCGAGGATGCACTTGACGGATATGTGCGTTCCGGCAATCATGTCGGCAGTACTCTTGCCGCTTATGGGGCAAAGAAATACGACGCTGTTCCCGGCTACGCCGAGGCTGTGCTCGCCGATAATTCCAGCACGGCTGACGAGAAGAGAGTCGCCGAGTTCCTGAAGGCCAAGTCCCTGCTTGCCACAAGCCATAGGGAAGAGGCATATGCGATTTTTGCGAAGCTCTCCTCCAAGACAAAGAATCCGGAGGGCGCGGAGAGTGCGTTCCTGATGATTCAGGATGCATACGACAGGGGAGACTTCGACGATGTCAAGAAGAGAGTGTTCGCCCTGTCCGATTCCGGTACGGGGGAGAACTACTGGATGGCTAAGGCTTTCATAGTTCTCGGAGATTCCTATGCCGATCAGGAGGACTTCCGTCAGGCCCGGGCTACTTTCGAGAGCGTGCGTGACGGTTACAAGCCGGGCGGCTCCGGAGATGATGTCCTTGACAGCGTCAAAATGAGACTTGCAAAACTTACAGAAATTGAAAACGAATAATATGAAAAGATTTATTGCAGTTATTGTGCTGGCTGCTTCCTTGCCGGCTGCGGCCCAGAACCTGAATCCTACCGTTGAGGTGCAGAATTCCTATATGGGGAAACTTATAGAGGCCGGAAAGCCTCAGCTGGAGATGGCGGTGCCGGATTCGCTTACCAGGTTCGACCTGGATTTCGATTACTCCGTGATGGAGACCCCATATAAGGGAGGCTATGAGTTCAATCCTTATCTGGTCGACCTCAAGCCTGAGGTCGCAGGAGAGAGGAAGCCTTCTCTGTTCTTCCGTGCCGGTGCCGGTTATGTGCTCCGTCCGGAAGTGGACCTGCTGTATGATCCGGCGCTCAAGGGACCTTTGAGCATGGACATATATGCAAGGCACAGGTCGTATTTCGGTGAATATGACTATGGTGACGGATATGATGCCAAGACTGTAGGCGGATTAGCCGGACGCTATGTCGCCAAGCACGGTACTTTCAAGTTCGGCGCCGGGTATTATGGCCTGCATACCAAGTATGATATTCTGGATAAGGGTGTCGCGCCTGGGTTGGAGCTTGACCGCGAGCTTAAGCAGTCCCTGAATGCCCTTGACCTTTCGGCCGGATTCAAGTCCGAGGGTACTAAGATCGGGTATGGTCTTGCCGCCGCCCTCCGTGCTGGACAGGAGAATGACATGTCATTGTTCGAGGTAAGCTTTAACGGCGGTTTCAGCCCTTCCATTTGCAAGTATGGACGAATTTCCATCGATTTCGAGGGTACGTACGACACGTATGACTTCAATGAGCGAACATATGCCGGTACTTTCTACGTGATCCCGTCAGTGTCCGGAATCTACAAAGGGTTGTCATATTTCCTTGGAGTGCGCATGGGGACGGCCTTCTATGGGGCGGAAAACGGTCTCGTGGGCTCGAAGAAGGGTCAGGGATTCTATCCTGAGGCTCATGTCTCATACACTCTGGTCAAGGATCATCTGAATGTCTATGCCGACGTATCCGGCAACGGCAGGGTGGACAGCTATACTGACTTGAAGGAATGGAATCATTTCGTCGCTGCTCAGACTGGCTTGGTGGACAATACGGTGGAAAAACTGTCTGTCAGCGCAGGTCTTCGCGGCAACATCGTATCTCCTCTCAGGTTTGATATCTCTGCCGGTTGGAGAGCTGTCGATAACGGATGCTTCAACTACTTCCAGAGTTTTGACGTTGGCCAGCAGGGCACTATTATAACGGACCCGGATGAAGTTGTGACAATATTTTTGCCATGTGTGATGAGGGAGAATTTTGAAGAGAAATTCGCCCGGATCAAGCTCGCGTGGGATCGCAAGCCTTTGCTAGTCGAAGGTGCCTTCAATTATAGCTCATATTCGTTCAAGGATGGCGTATATGAGTATATGATTAAGCCGTCTCAGGTTACGGGATCTTTCCGGATGAGGTATAACTACGTGGACCGCCTGTTCGCTGGCGTGAGCGCCGATTTTGCGTCAAAGCAGGAATGTTTCGTGAAGGAATTCGAGCTTCCGGCCTATGTGGACCTCGGGCTGAGCGCCGAATATGTGATGGTCCCGGGTTTCTCCGTCTGGGGTAAGCTGGGCAATGTCCTGAACAATAAGATCGCCCGCCATCCGGTGTGCGTGGAAAGAGGTGTGAGCCTGATCGGAGGAATCACTCTTAAACTCTGATTTTTTGCTGGTTTTTCCGGCGATTTTTGCTATATTTGTACGTTTTATGGGCAGTAGTGTCAAAAGCCTGTAAGACGTACATTTTATTTGATACAAAATCGCAAGCGAAATGATAGAAAACGAAGAAATGAAACAGGCCGAAGAGCAGTATTCGGCGAGCAGTATCCAGGTGTTGGAGGGACTCGAAGCTGTCCGCAAGAGACCTTCAATGTACATCGGTGATGTAGGAGAGAGGGGATTGCACCACCTCGTCTATGAGGTAGTCGACAACAGTATCGACGAGGCGATGGCCGGATTCTGCACTGACATCGATGTCGTTATAAACGAGGATAACTCAATTTCAGTCCAGGATAATGGTCGTGGTATCCCGACCGGAATGCATCCGAAGGAGCACAGGTCCGCCCTCGAGGTCGTGCTTACAGTGCTTCATGCCGGAGGTAAGTTCAGCAAGTCAAACTACAAGGTTTCCGGAGGTCTCCACGGAGTCGGCGTATCCTGCGTGAATGCGCTTTCTGACCTTCTCGTTGCAGAAGTTCACCGTGAGGGCAAGATCCATGTCCAGAAATACTCCAAGGGCAAGCCTATCACCCCTGTGGAGGTCGTAGGCGACTGCGAGGATACCGGTACAAAGATTACCTTCCATCCGGACGCCACTATATTCACCCAGAGCACGGTCTACAAGTATGACACCCTCGCCGCCCGCATGCGCGAGCTCTCATACCTGAACAAGGGTATCCGCATCACCCTTACCGACCTCCGTACCCTCGTGGACGAGTTCGAGGTGGACGAGACAGGAGAATCAAAGGCTACCGGACGCCAGATCAACCGTCACGACGTGTTCTATTCCCAGGAAGGTCTCAAGGAGTTCATCTCCTACCTCGACGCAGGTGCCGAGGAACTGATTCCGGAGCCGGTCTGCGTGACATCTGACAAGATCATCCCTATCGACATCGCTCTCCAGTACAACGCCGGATACAGCGAGAAGATATACTCATACGTCAACAATATCCATACGATCGAAGGCGGTACCCACCTCCAGGGATTCAAGATGGGTCTCTCGAGGGCGCTCAAGAACTACGCCGAGAAGAACAACCTCCTTGCGAAGCTCAAGGTCGAGCTTGCTCCGGAGGACTTCCGCGAAGGTCTTACGGCCGTCGTTTCGGTAAAGGTTGCGGAGCCTCAGTTCGAAGGCCAGACCAAGACCAAGCTCGGTAACCCTGAGGTTACTTCTGCCGTGTCCCAGGCTACTTCCGCCGCCATGGATACCTATCTCGAGGAGAATCCTAAGTTCGGAAAGACCATCATCGAGAAGATCGTGCTTGCAGCTACTGCCCGTAACGCAGCCAGGAAGGCCCGCGAGATGGTGCAGCGCAAGACCGTGATGACGGGAGCCGGCATGCCGGGCAAGCTGGCTGACTGCTCCGAGAGGGACCCTGCGATGTGCGAGCTCTTCCTCGTCGAGGGAGATTCCGCAGGCGGTACCGCAAAGCAGGGCCGTGACCGTCGTACTCAGGCCATCCTTCCGCTGAGAGGTAAGATCCTCAATGTGGAGAAAGCTGCAGGTGACAGGGCTTTCGAGAGCCAGGAGGTGCGTAACATCTATACCGCCCTCGGTGTCTCAGTGGCCCAGGAGGATGAGACCGGAGAGAAGAAGATGGACCTCAGCAAGCTCCGTTACCACAAGGTCATAATCATGACCGATGCCGATGTCGACGGTAGCCATATCGCCACCCTTATCCTGACATTCTTCTTCCGCTATATGCTCGACCTCATCAAGAACGGCTACGTATATCTCGCAACTCCGCCTCTCTACCTCGTGAAGAAAGGCAAGGAAGAGGTATATTGCTGGACCGACGAGCAAAGGGCCGAAGCTACTGCACGCCTCGGAAAGGGCTCTGACAAGGGCGTTACCGTCCAGAGGTACAAAGGTCTTGGTGAAATGAGCGACCAGCAGCTCTGGGATACCACTATGGATCCTTCCCGCCGTCTGCTCCGCCAGATCACCATCGACAACGCAGCCGAGGCTGAGAGGACATTCTCGATGCTCATGGGCGAAGACGTTCCGCCTCGCCGCCAGTTCATCGAGGAGAATGCACATTACGCAAATATCGACGCTTAAGATATTTTCATATGCTGGATATTTTCGACCGTATTTCACGTGACTCGGGAGGCCCGATCGGCCAGTATTTCGAGCAGGGATTCGGGTACTACATGTATCCGAGGCTCGAAGGCGAGCTCGGCCCTCACATGATGTTCAACGGCATTCCGGTACTCAACTGGAGCCTTAACAACTATCTGGGCCTTGCCAACCATCCTGAGGTGCGCAAGGCAGACGCCCAGGCCGCTGCGGACTGGGGCCTCGCATACCCTATGGGCGCGAGGATGATGTCGGGCCATACGAGATATCACGAGAAACTGGAGAAGATATTCGCCGATTTCGAGAAGAAAGAGGATGCCTTCCTCTTCAATTTCGGATACCAGGGTATCGTATCGGCCATTGACGCCCTTACTGCAAGGCATGACGTGATCGTCTATGACGCGGAGTGCCATGCATGCCTTCTCGACGGTATCCGGCTCCATATCGGCAGCAAGTACAAATATCGCCACAACAACATCGAGGACTGCGAGAAGGTGCTCGAGCGTGCCTGCGCCGAGGCTGATGAAAACGGAGGCGGCGTCCTCCTCATCACCGAAGGCGTATATGGCATGACCGGAGCCCTCGGAAAGCTCGACAAGATCGTGGCCCTGAAGAAAAAATACAACTTCCGCATACTTATCGACGATGCCCATGGATTCGGACTCCTCGGCCCTCACGGAAGGGGAACTTCCGAGCATTTCGGGGTGATGGACGGTATCGACCTCTATATCGGCGCCTTCGCCAAGAGCATGGCTTCGATCGGAGGCTTCATCGCCGGCCCGCATGCGATAATAAACTATCTGAGGGCCAACATGCGCTCCCAGATGTATGCGAAGTCGCTGCCGATGCCGTTCGTGCTCGGCAATATCAAGAGAATGGAAATCATAGATTCTCCGGAGGGAGACGAGCTCCGCAAGAAGTGCTGGGCCATCACCCATGCCATCCAGAACGGCTTCCGCGAGGAAGGATTCGACATCGGAGAAGCCGAAGCATGCGTCACCCCTGTCCATATCAAGGGCGGAGTGGCCCAGGCTACCAAGATGGCCAAGGACCTTCGTGAGAACTACAAGATTTTCTGTTCGATGGTGATCTATCCTGTGATTCCGAAAGGTATGATTATCTTCAGGATCGTCAGCACTGCAGCCCATACGATGGAGGATGTGGAATATACGCTCAAAGCTTTCAAGGAAATCAAGGCGAAACTCGACGCCGGAGCTTACGACGGTGACGACATCGCTGCAATGACTGTTGAATGATGTTTACCGGATACTTCAGAGACAAAGTCGTGATAATTACTGGAGCCAGCTCGGGGATCGGGTTGGCTTCTGCCAAATTATTCGGAAGCCTCGGCGCAAAGGTCGTGATGGCCGCCAGAAGTCTGGAAAAGATGCAGGCTCTTGCTCATGAAGTATCTGACAATCAGGATGATGTCCTATGTGTCCGCTGCGACGTCACGGTCGAGGACGACTGCCGTTCGCTGATTGAGCAGACGGTCGGGAGATTCGGAAGGATCGACGTCCTCGTCAATAATGCCGGAGTCTCCATGAGGGCAATGTTCATGGACCTGGACCTGAAGGTGCTGAAGTCTCTGATGGACGTCAATTTCTGGGGGACCGTCTATTGTACGAAGTATGCTCTCCCATATCTTCTCCGGACTAAAGGTTCTCTCGTCGGCGTGATTTCTGTCGCCGGATACTCGGCCCTTCCGGCGAGGACTGGATATTCGGCCTCCAAATATGCTGTGCGCGGTTTCCTTGATACAGTGCGCATCGAGCATCTGAAAGACGGGCTGCATGTACTTGTATTTGCGCCCGGATATACTGCTTCTAACGTCCGTAATGCGGCTCTTACCGCGGACGGAACTCCTCAGGGGAAGACTCCTCTCGACGAAGATGGCCTCATGAGCGCAGAAAAGTGCGCGGAGTATCTGGCCAAGGCCCTGTACAGGCGCAAGAGTCATGTGACTCTCACTGCCCTGGGGAAGGCTACAGTCCTGATGCACAATCTTTTCCCCGGATTATTGGATAAATTGACTTATAAGTACATAGCCCGAGAGGCTGACAGCCCGTTCAAGTAATGCCGAAGACCTACTTACCGAAAGACACCCGGGTGTATTATCTGCTCGGAATCCTGTTTCTGATACTGCTCCTCATTCTTCCGAGAAGCGGCAAGTTCAACTATGACTATAAGAAAGGCACGCAGTGGCCGTACGAGACGCTTATCGCCCAGTTCGACTTCCCGATACTGAAGACCGCGGAAGAAATCGCCGCGGAAAAGGCCCAGGCCGGGACAAGCGTGATTCCGTTTTTCCGCTATACTGAAGAGAATTCCCAGAATTCCCTGAAGGCCTTGTCCAGGATTGACATCAAGGACGAGGATCTGCGGCATAGCATTTACGGGACTCTCATGACAATCTACAACAGAGGCGTGATTCCGGACAAGATGGCTTCTCAGGGACCTCAGGATGTGATTTTCCTGCACAGGAACAAGAGGGCCAACAAGATACCGATGTCCAATGTGTATACCGTCTCTTCTGCCAGGACAAAGCTTTATTCCGAGGTCTCCAAGAACTATAAGGGACATAATCTCGACTCTCTTCTCAGGGAAGACGGAGTCTATGACCTTATCGTGGCCAACCTTGTCTATGACAAAGATGCTTCGGAACTTGTGCATGCGCAGTCATCGGATTTCATATCTGAGACCAAAGGCTTCGTGAACGCCGGTCAGGTGCTGATCTCGAAGGGGGAGATCGTGACGGTAGAAGTGCAGCAGATACTTGACTCATACAAGGCGGAATACGAAGAGAATCTCGGCTACAGCGGTCCGAGGATAATGCTCTGGCTCGGAAATGCGATAATCGCCCTTGCTCTCGTGCTGATTCTGTTCCTTTCAGTGTATTACACTAATCCGGACATCTTCAATGATATCAACCGCTTCATCTATCTGCTGTTCATCTTTGTCCTGACGACTCTGATGGCCCTGCTGATAGACAGACTCGACGCCGGGCTGCTATATATCGTACCATTCTCCATATCAGCCCTTTATCTGCGCGCTTTCTTCAAGAAACGTGTCGTCATGCCGGTCTATATACTGTCACTTCTCCCGCTGCTAATCTTCACCCATGACGGAGTGGAACTCTTCGTCATGTTCCTGGTATCCGGAGTCGTGACAATATATGTATTCGATTATTTCCACAGGGGCTGGCTGCAGTTTGTGACGGCGTTCATCGCCTTCGCCTGCCTGCTTCTGACCTACGCAGGCTTCCGGCTCATCAACGACGTCGAGCAGTACAATATATTCAGCAAAGTCCTTTATCTTTTCGTCGGCTCGATGCTTTCCGTAGCCCTGTATCCGCTGATCTTCCTTTTTGAACGTATCTTCGGACTGGTCTCCGACTCCAAGCTCGCCGAACTCGCCGACACCAGCAACCCTCTGCTTGTCGAGCTTTCCCACAAGGCGCCAGGCACGTTCCAGCACTCTCTGCAGGTTATGAACATGGCTGACGCGGCCGCCAGAAGCATAGACGCCAACGTCCTTCTGATCAGGGCCGGGGCTCTTTATCATGATATCGGCAAGATGGAGAATCCTCTCTGCTTCGTGGAGAACGAGTCTTCCGACAATTCTTACCATAGCGAGCTTTCTCCGAAGGAAAGCGCGCGCGATATTCTGCGACATGTCCCTGACGGTATAATGCTGGCCGAGAAATACGGGCTTCCGGATGTGATCAGAGGATTCATTCTGAGTCATCACGGAACTTCCACCACCTATTTCTTTTACAACAAGTTCCTGAATCAGGGCGGGGATTCCGCAGAAAGGGCTGACTTTACATACAAGGGCCGCAAGCCGCGCAGTACTGAAGAGACTCTTGTGATGATCTGCGACAGCATAGAAGCTGCGTCAAGAACCCTGAAAGACAATAAGCCTGAGACTTATGACACCTTCGTGGAGAAGATGGTCCAGTCCAAGATCGACGACGGCCAGTTCGACGATTCAGCAATTTCCCTGAAGGAACTTACCACGGTCAAATCGGTGCTGAAGACATATCTTGCCCAGCTTTATCACGACAGGGTAGCTTATCCTAAGAGACGCAAGTAATTGGATATTGAGATATTTTGATTAACTTTGCAGACTTTATTGCGGTTAGAATATAAAATAACATAGATATAAAAGATGAATATTGTTAAGAACCAGGTTGACGATCTCAATCTCCAGATCACGGTCAACATCGCTGCAGACGACTACGCCGCAGCAGAGAAGAAGAAGCTGAATGAAGTACGTCGCAGAGCAGATTTCAAGGGTTTCCGCAAAGGTATGGTCCCTATGACTCTCGTGCAGAAGGTTTACGGAGAGCAGGTGCTCGGCGAGTCCGTCAATGAGGTACTCTCCGATGCTATCAACAACTTTATAAAGGAAAACAAACTCAATGTAGTAGGCGAGCCTCTTCCAAGCGAGGACCAGCCGGAGCTCGAGTGGAAGTCAGGCAATGACTTCTCTTTCAAGTTCGACATCGCTACTACTCCTGAGGTGAAACTCGACGTCACCAAGGATGATAAAATCCCTTACTACTCAATCAACGTTACAAAAGAGGCCAAGAACGAGATGAAGGAGAACATGCTCAAGCAGGTAGGTTCCCTTCAGGACGGCAAGAAGGCCGGTGAGGATGATTTCGTAATCGCTGACCTCTCCAACGGTGAGATCAACGTCGAGGGTGCTTATATCGCCGTAAGGAACGTCATGGGTGATGCCCACGCCAAGTTCGTAGGAGCTAAGGCTGGCGATATCATCGATGTCGACGTGAATGTAGCTTTCGAGAACGAGACCGACAGGGCATCTATGCTCAAGATCAAGAAAGAGGAGCTCGCAGGCATCAACCCTGCTTTCCAGGCTACCGTAAAGAATATCAAGACCTATGTTGATGCAGAAGAGAATCAGGAGACTTATGACAAGCTCTTCGGCGAAGACAAGGTGCACAATACTGAAGAATTCGACGCCGCTGTAGAAGAAAGACTCGCTGCCAACTACAAGCAGGAGGCTGACTACAGACTCGGCAAGGACATCCGTGACTACCTCGTAGAGAAGGCAAACATCGCTCTTCCTGAGTCATTCCTCAAGAGATGGCTCTTCAAGGTCAACGAGGGTAAATTCACCATGGAAGAGATCGAGAAGGAGTTTGACAGCTTCCTCGCTGACTTCCGTTGGCAGATGGTACGCGGTACCATCATGCAGAAGAATGGTCTCAAGGTTGACGAGAAGGATATCCGTGAGGCTGCTGAAGGCTTCGTAGCTTACCAGTACGCTATGTACGGTCTCGGTAACGTCCCTCAGGAGATGATCCAGGAGGCTGCCAAGAACGTGCTCAAGGACGAGAACCAGGTTCGCCGTCTCGAGGAGAGCGTAGAGGAGCAGAAAGTCGTGGCCGCAGTCAAGGAAGTCGTTACTCTTCAGACCAAGAAGATCTCCGTAGAGAAATTCCGTGAACTTAAGTAATATGAACGAATTCGAGAAATTCGCGAGCAGGGGTCGTGGTATCAGTTCCATGACCCTCTCTCGTTATCAGTCGGCCGTTGATGCCTATATCAATCCGACTATCATTGAGGAGCGCAGACTCAATGTCGCCAGCATGGACGTATTCAGCCGCCTCATGATGGACCGTGTCATCATGCTCGGAGTCCCGATCGATGACGACGTCGCCAACATCATCACGGCGCAGCTGCTTTTCCTTGCTTCTGTTGACAGCACTGCCGATATCTCCATCTACCTGAATACTCCGGGCGGACAGGTATCGTCAGGCCTTGCTATCTACGACACCATACAGCTCGTCGAGCCTGATGTCGCTACTATCTGTACAGGAATGGCCGCCTCGATGGGTTCAGTTCTCCTCTGCGCAGGAGCAAAGGGCAAGAGATCGGCTCTTCCGCACTCTAAGGTTCTTATCCACCAGCCTCTCGGCGGCGCTCAGGGTCAGGCTACCGAAATCCTGATTGCAGCCAAGGAGATCGAGAAGACCCGTACCGAGCTTTTCGGTATTATCGCGGAGCATTGCGGCCAGCCTTACGAGAAGGTTGCCGCCGACGGCGAGCGCGATTACTGGATGTCGGCCCAGGAAGCTCTCGACTATGGCATGGTCGATGAAATCCTCACCAAGAAAAAGAAATAAACGTGGCTAATAAGAAAGGTAACAGTAGAATATGCACTTTCTGCGGCAGGAGAGAGGATGAAGTCCCTTTCATGCTGCAGGGAATCAACGGCTGTATATGCAGCGATTGTATCCACCTTGCCGAGGGCTATCTCAAGGATATCGAGAAAGAATCCCGGATCCAGACTGCCCCGCAGCGGCTGGATACACTCAAGAAACCTGCTGAAATCAAGGCTTTCCTCGACCAGTACGTAATCGGTCAGGACAGGGCTAAGAAGCAGCTGGCGGTTGCCGTATACAACCATTACAAACGAATCAACCACAATCTGGTGGACAAGCCGGAGGACGGAGTCGAACTCGAGAAGTCCAATATCCTCATGGTAGGTCCGACCGGAACTGGAAAGACGCTGCTTGCCAAGACTATAGCCCGTATGCTTGATGTCCCTTTCACTATAGTTGACGCTACCGTGCTCACAGAGGCCGGCTACGTCGGAGAGGACGTCGAAAGCATACTTACCAGACTTCTCCAGGAGGCTGACTATGATGTCGTCAAGGCCGAGAGGGGAATTGTCTTCATAGATGAAATCGACAAGATCGCCCGCAAGAGCGACAATCCGTCGATAACCAGAGACGTTTCCGGAGAGGGCGTACAGCAGGCCATGCTGAAGCTTCTTGAAGGCAACGTAGTAAACGTCCCTCCTCAGGGCGGACGCAAGCATCCTGAGCAGGAATTCATCCATGTCAATACGCAGAACATACTGTTTATCTGCGGCGGTGCCTTCGAGGGCATCGAAAGGAGGATCGCCCAGAGACTGAATACCCAGGTGATTGGTTTCGGCTCTTCTACAAGACAGAAGATCGACAAGAACAATCTTCTCCAGTATGTCTCCGCACAGGATATGAGAGCCTATGGACTCATACCTGAGATCATCGGCCGACTTCCTGTCATCACTTATCTCGACCAGCTCGACAGAGATGCCCTCCTGCGGATCCTTACAGAGCCAAAGAACGCTATACTGAAGCAGTATGACAAACTCTTCGAGATGGACGGTATGAAACTTACGGTCGAGCCGGATGTCAAGGATCTGATCGTGGATACTTCGATAAAGAACAGGCTTGGAGCCAGGGGACTCCGGTCCATCTGCGAAAAAATCTTCGACGAGGCTATGTTCGAGGCTCCGTCATCAAAGAAAAAGAGCTTTACTTTGACGGCTGATTACGCAAGGAAGCAACTGAAGGATGTTTTTTAACGGCTTATGAGTGATGAAATGAATCTGGTACGCGACTTGGCGGTGATTCTGATTTCCGCCGGGGTCTTCACTATTATCTCGAAGGCTCTCAAACAGCCGCTTGTACTCGGATACATTCTCGCCGGTTTCCTGATAGGACCTCACGTAAAGTTCTTCTTCAATATCTCCAGCGCCGAAGCCGTCCAGCAGTGGTCGGAAATCGGCGTCATCTTCATGATGTTCGGTCTCGGACTGGAGTTCAGTTTCAAGAAACTTCTCAAAGTCGGCAGCGGCGCCCTGGTGACAGCCGGCGCCAAATTCATCGGCGTCTTCATACTCGGTTTCGTTACCGGCGAGGCGATGTCATGGACAATAATGGAAAGCATCTTCCTCGGAGGACTGCTTTCGATGTCATCCACTGCCGTCGTGCTGAAATCGTACGAAGACATGGGCCTTAAGGACAGGCCGTATGCGCCTCTCGTTTTCGGTACACTCGTCGTGGAGGACCTGATAGCCATTCTGTTGATGGTCCTACTCTCTACGATGGCCGTCTCGAACCGGTTTGCAGGAGGGGAGATGCTGTTCAACCTCGGGAAACTCGTTTTCTTCCTGATACTGTGGTTCATCGTCGGCCTGTATCTGATCCCTATGATTCTCAAGAAGGCGCGCAGTTACATCAATGATGAAATCCTGCTGATCGTAAGTATCGGACTCTGCTTCGGCATGGTCACCTTCGCCACAAGCATCGGATTCTCATCGGCCCTCGGCGCCTTCGTGATGGGTTCGATTCTGGCCGAGACAATCGAAAGCGAACATATCCAGTCCCTGGTCCATCCTATCAAGGATCTCTTCGCCGCTATCTTTTTCGTATCTGTCGGAATGATGGTCGCTCCGGACGTGATCCTTGCAAACTGGGGCAAGATATTGATAATCACCATTCTGGTCTATGTAACCCATATCCTCTTCAGCGCCGTCGGTATCATAATGACCGGCAACGGACTCAAGAATGGCGTCTATACCGGATTCAGCCTTGCCCAGCTCGGCGAATTCGGCTTCATCATCGCCGGCGTCGGTACGACTCTCGGAGTCATGAGAGGATTCATCTATCCTGTCATAATTGCGGTTTCCGTGCTGACGACCTTTACTACTCCTTACATGATAAGGCTGGCAGGACCTGCGCATAAGCTGCTTCAAGTCAAGCTGCCTCCTCAGTGGATCGACAGGATAAGTCAGCTGGAAATCAACAGCAGACGTTCCGAAGAAGAGGTCAGCGAATGGAAGAAGTTGCTGAAGGCTTTCTTCATGCGTGTCGTACTCTATGGAGTGATTCTCCTGGCGATCATAATAGGAGCGAGGACTTATCTCGATCCGCTTGTCAACAATCTCTTCGAATCCTGGAAACCTATCTGGCGAAGTCTGATATATGTCGGGACGACTATCCTGGTGATGTCTCCTTTCCTGTACGGACTTGCGGTAAGCACGGGTTCCATCAATACGCACGGCTCTAAGCTTCTTCAGCAGAAAGAAAGCAACAGGTGGCCGCTTCTGGCTCTAATCCTTGTACGTATCTTCATCGCTATCGGAATCGTCCTGGCCGTAATCTCCAGCCGCTTCAACCTTGCCGGATGGACAATAGTGATGATAGTGATAGGAGGCATTTTCCTGTTCCTCTTTGCAAGGCATGGCATGCACAAGTATCCTATGCTCGAGAAGCAGTTCCTTGCCAACCTCAAAGAGAGGGAAAGCGAGCAGCGCAGACGAGCCCCGATCACCTCTTCCATCATGGACAAGATGGCCGGATATGACGTCCATATCGAGGCCATGGACATATCGCCGGACTCCGTATTCGTCGGCCGGAAGATAAAGGAGATTCCGTTCAGAAAGGAAAGCGGGGCCAACATAATCAAGATCCAGCGGGGCTCCAGCAATATAATCATACCTTCGGGCGAAGACATCATCTATCCTTATGACCATATACTCGCGGTAGGCTCGACCGACCAGATCCACAAGCTCCGCGACATGGTCAAGGTGGCGACCCCGGAGACCAGGACAGATGCGACCGACTCCAAGTTCGAAGTCGTGCCTGTCGTGCTCGAGGCGGATTCCTATCTTACCGGGAAGATGCTGAGCAAGACCAACATGAAGAAATTCGGCTGCATGATAATCAGCGTCCTCCGCGGAGACCAGTTCGTGACCAATCCAAGGCACGATATGGTGTTCGAGGCAGGGGATACCGTCTGGATAGCGGGCGACCTGGATTACTGGCGCCGGAACAGGAATGAATCAGAAAATTAATCAAGATATATGAATACAGATCAGTTATACGCCCAGATTAAGGCCAAAGGTTCGATGCTTTGCGTCGGTCTCGATACGGATTACAGCAAGCTCCCTGAGAAGATAAGACTAGAATGTCAGCGAGGAGACCTTGCGCTCCAGGGCCGTTTCTATTCCGGCAAGGCGAGAGCGATAATCTCGTTCAACAAGGCAATCATCGATGCGACAGCGCCTTACTGCGTCGCCTACAAGCCCAATCTGGCTTTCTATGAGGCTTTCGGCTCGGAAGGCCTTTCCGCCCTTGAAGGGACTGTGTCGTATATCCGGGAGAAATATCCTGAGCAGTTCATAATCGCTGACGCGAAAAGGGGAGACATCGGCAATACGGCCAAGATGTATGCAAAGACTTTCTTCGAGACTATGGATTTCGATGCCGTCACCCTCTCACCATACATGGGACTCGAGACTGTCGAGCCTTTCCTCCAGTATCCGGGCAAATTCGCCATTGTAGTCGCTCTGTCGTCCAACAAGACAGCTGCCGACTTCCAGTATTCCCAGCAGGACGGAAAACCGCTTTACCAGACAGTGATGGAGAAATGCATGGAGGTATCCACTCCTGACAACATGATGTTCGTCGTAGGGGCAACCAAGGCCGACAAGCTACGCGAGATACGCTCCTTCTGCCCGGACAACTTCCTTCTTGTACCGGGAGTAGGCGCCCAGGGCGGTTCGGCGGAAGAGGTGATCGCAAACGGTTCTAACTCCAAGGGCGGTCTTCTGATCAATTCATCCCGCGCCGTACTTTACGCTTCCGACGGTCCTGACTATGCCGAGGCCGCGGCAAAAGTGGCTGCAGCGACTGCGAGACTCGCCTGATATGAAGATCCTATATCTGCACGGCTTTGCTTCAAGCGGAAACAACGGTTCAGTGAAACTTCTGAGATCGTTGCTTCCTGACGTAGAATTCATCTCTCCTGATATTCCGGTCGAACCGGCCGAAGCTCTTCCTTTCCTGCAGGAACTCTGCGCTAAGGAAGATCCGGACCTGGTAATCGGCACTTCAATGGGCGGGATGTATGCCGAGCAGCTTACGGGACGATACAGAATCCTTGTCAATCCTGCCTTCCAGCTTGCGGAGTCGTTGCTCAAGAACAACGGTCTGGGACGTCAGGAGTTCCACAATCCGAGAGTCGACGGACAGACCTCATTTCTTGTGACAAAAGGTCTGCTTGAGGCCTTCAGAGAGTGCTCCGCGAGGTGCTTCTCGAAGATAGAAGACGACAAGGTATATGGACTTTTCGGTATCCATGACACTATAGTCCATACCTGGGATATATTCTGCTCGCACTATACCAATGCTATCCGGTTCGACGGGGAGCATTATATGAACGACAGTACCATTCTCCACAGCGTGCTGCCGCTTATCCGCAAGATCAGAGACGTCCTCGAAGGCCGCAGACGCCCTGTCATGTACATCGGGCTGGAGACTCTCGAAGGGGTAAACAGTTCTGTCAAGGCCTTCCGCCAGCTGGCGTCGGTCTATGATGTCTATGTCGTCGCCGGTCCGCGATATAATGATCCCGGTACCTGGGGCGATCCTGTCCGGTGGTCTGAATCCAATCTGGGGGTCGATGCGTGGAACAAGGTGATTGCGACCCGCAACAGGGGATTGCTGCTGGGGGATTATTTTATAGCCCGCGATCCGGAGGACGGCGGGCTGGAAGATTTCATGGGAACTGTGATCGAGTTCGGCTCGGAGCAGTTCCATATATGGGAAGACGTGCTGACTTTCTTCGAGAGACTCGGAGGTCAGTGATTCTTGATGAATTCGGTAAGGAGCTTGACGAGCTTGTTCTGGCCGGCTCCCGAGAAGTTGTGGCTTGAGCCCTGCACCGGTCTGTAGTCGCTCTTTTTGTATTCTTCCGCAAGCCTGACCATGCTTTCTTCCGGGATTATCTCGTCGTGGGTCCCGTAGACGATCATCACGTCTTTGTCATAGCGGCCGAGCCCCTTGTATGCATTCAGGTCCATGGCTTCCTTGACATATTTCTTTCCGAGCGGTACCGTGCAGAAAACCGTCGTGTCCTTTATCTCGGACTTTTTCTCATAGATGTCGTTCATCAGCTCTGATATGTTCATCGCAGGAGCAACCAGGATCATCCCGGCTATGCTCTTCGGCGATTCCGCGGCGGCCATTGCAGCAACGAGACCGCCCTGGCTGTGTCCCATCACATAGATCTGTGATTTGTTGATGGCGGACAGCTTGGAAAGCCGCTTTATTATCTTGAGAAGCTCGTCTTTTTCTTTCTTTATCGTCATGTCGAGGGTGCTTCCGGCGCTGCGTGACTGTACGGAACCTCCCTTGTAGTCGAAGGCATAGGCATACCAGCCGAGACTGGCGGCGGTCTCGCAATATACGGCTCCGAAATCGGCGTTTACTCCAAGCCCGTGGCTGAAGATGAGCAGAGGCCTGTTGCCGGTGGTGTCGTCAGACGGCTTGTATATCTTGCCGTACGTCTTGTCGAGTCCGTCGAAGTAGCTGAGTTCCTCGATTATTACTTTGCGTCCCTTTTTGTCAATGAAGGAATATCGTGGAGCAGTACTCTGCATATAGTGGTACGCTCCCATGACTGCTGCTCCGAGGATCAATACGATCGCGCCGCAGATTAAGGCTCTTTTAGTTGTTGCTATCATTGCTTATCATTATAATTCTTTTCGCGCCATAGTAGACGGGCTTCCAGTAACTGTTCTCCGAAGAGGATACGGTAACCCCGGTGGAAGTCCCGGCATGGATGAATCTGAAGCCCTTGTCGTCCACTTCCACTACGATTCCGACATGGAACACCTTGCCTTTCCTGGCAAAGAATACCAGATCTCCCGGCACCAGGTCAGAGGTCTTTATTACCGGCTTGCCCTGCGTGTACTGGTCAGCGGCACGCCTCATCAGCGTGAAACCTATCTTCTCATATACGTAGCAGGTGAAACCAGAGCAGTCGAAGTATTCAGGTCCGTCGCCGCCGTATTTATATGGAGTCCCGATGAAGGAGTAGGCATATTCGAGCAGTTCCTTCTGCTGGAGAGTGGTGACTCCTTCAAGAATGCGGGGCTCGGATGCAATCTGGCTTCTTGCCGATTTCCGGAGAAGTCCGCAGGAAGATGCCATCAGCATTATCGCCAGTATGACAAGGAATCTTTTCATTATCTGTATTCGAGTCTTTTGCCGGAAGGGGAGTCCTGGATGATTTCACCGTCCTTTACGGCAATCTTTCCGTTAAGGAATACATAACTGATCTTTCCCTTGAGAGTACGGCCGGTATATGGGGACCAGCCGCATCTGTAGCCGGGTTCTTTGACTTCATAGTCGGCCTCCGGATCGAGGACTACCAGATCCGCGAAGCAGCCTTTCTTTATGAAACCTCTGTCTTTGATTCCGACTATCTCGGCAGGTCTTTCGGACATTGCGTTCACCACTCTTGTAAGAGGAATCCCGGCCTCGGAGGCAACCTTCAGCACAGCCTGGAGGGATTGGCGGATCGAAGGCATGCCGGACGGACATGTTGTATAAGGGCGCTCCTTCTCCTCTTTGAGATGGGGAGCGTGGTCGGATCCGATCGTATCTATGATCCCGTTACGGAAAGCCTCGCGCAACGCATCCCTGTCGACGGAACTCTTGACGGCCGGGTTGCATTTGACCATTGCCCCGAGACTGTCATAGTCCTCGTCGCAGAAGGTCAGGTAGTTGGCTGAAGTCTCCGCCGTGATTGACGGATTGTAGCGCTTTGCGACTTCAATCATGTTGACCTCCATTCTGGTCGTCACGTGGAGGATATGCAGCCTTGTCCCGAGTTTCATCGCCATTTCCAGCGCTCTCTGGGTCGATTTCATGCAGGCTACGGCGCTTCGTATCTGCGGGTGTATCCTGAAAGGGATGTCCTCTCCGTATTCCGCAACAGCCTTCGCCAGGTTGTCCCGGATTATCTGCTCGTCCTCACTGTGGATCAGCACCGGCCAGTCCGTCATTCCGAATATCTGCTCCAGCACAGGTTTATCGTCAACCAGCATATTTCCGGTCGACGATCCCATGAAGACTTTGATTCCGGCGGCTTTCCGGCCTTCCGGCGGCATCTGTTTCAGTTCTTCCAGATTCGAATTGGTCGCTCCGATATGGAAACCGTAGTTGGACCATGATCTCCCGTCCGCGAGAGACAGTTTCTCTTCGAGCCTATCCCGGCTGACGGTCGGGGGATTGGTGTTCGGCATGTCGACGTACGAAGTCACTCCTCCGCACAGCGCCGCCTTCGACTCGCTTTCGATGTCTCCTTTATGGGTCATCCCGGGTTCTCTGAAATGGACATGGATATCGATGACGCCCGGAATGACACTGAGACCCTCGAGGTCCATGACTTCGGCGTCCGGGAACTCTGCCCGGGCCTGGTCGGCCGCCTTCGAGTCGTCCGTATCATACCATACTCCGGCGATCTTCTCTCCGTCGATGGCGATGGCGCCCCTGCCGGCCTTGTCGCCGGTAATTATGTCTGCTTCAGTAAGAAGATATCTCATTATTTCGCGGAGAATTTACGGAAACGTAGTTTGATGACGCCCCAGAATGCTTCGCCGAAGATTCCGCTGCTCATCTTCGAAGTGCCTTCCTTACGGTTGACGAAGATGATAGGGACTTCCGCGATCTTGAATCCAAGCTTGTATGCGGTATATTTCATCTCGATCTGGAAGCCGTAACCTTTCATTCTTACGGCATCCAGGTCGATAGATTCAAGGACTTTGCGGCTGTAGCACTTGAATCCCGCAGTACTGTCATAAACCTTCATCCTGAGTACACGGCGTACGTATACGGAGGCGAAATATGACATTATTATACGTCCAATAGGCCAGTTGACTACGCTGACCCCGTCGCAGTAGCGGGAACCGATAGCTAGGTCGGCTCCGTCTTTGCAGGCAGCGTAAAGTCTTCCGAGGTCGTCAGGATTATGAGAGAAGTCCGCATCCATCTCGAAGACATAGTCATATCCGTTCTCCAGCGCCCACCTGAATCCGGTGAGATAGGCAGTTCCGAGACCAAGCTTGCCTTTCCTTTCGATGAGGTGCAGCCTGGAGCCGAATTCCTTCGCCAGAGTCTTTACGATCGAGGCCGTGCCGTCAGGGGATCCGTCGTCGATTATCAGGATTTCATAGTCTCCGTCGAGGGAGAATACTTTACGTATGATCTTTTCGACGTTCTCTTTTTCGTTGTACGTAGGGATTATTACAACCTTCTTGTCCATTTGTTATTTTATTTCGTTAAGCATTTCCTTTACTGCGGCCTCAAGCTGAAGGTCACGGCCTTCGAGTTCGGAAGCAGGGTCGTTGTATACGAGGATGTCAGGCTCGATCTGGAGATTCTCTATGAATCTTCCGTCCTTTACGCCCCATGTTCCTACCTGTGGTATTCCGAATACAATGTCCGGATTGATCTGGTTTTCCCACCATACTGCAGTCATTGTGCCGGGAACCGGAGCTCCGATAAGTTTTCCGATTCCGAGGGCCCTGTAGGCATATGGGAAACCTGATGCGTCCGAGTAGTTGTCTTCGCCGATAAGCACGCAGGACGGCTTTGTCCATTTGCTGAACGGCTCGCGTCCTATGTACTGGCCGCGCGGGATGAATTTGTTGTATTCTTTGCCTCCGAGGAAGGTTACCAGATCGTCATGCAGCCAGCCGCCTCCGTTGTGGCGGGTATCTACGATAAGGGCATCGCAGCCGCGGTATTTGCCGAGCGCCTTTGAGTAGAGCTCCCTGAAGCTAGGAGAATCCATGCCCTCAATATGGACATATCCGATCCTGCCTCCGGAGAGTTTCTCGACCATTTCTTCCCTCTGGCGTACCCAGCGTTTGTAGAGCAGGTCGCTTTCGGAGTAGATCGGTTCTACGAATATCTCGACTTTCTTATGGCCTTTCTTGACGTTCAGGGCGACCTTCTTTCCGGTCTTGCCAGCGAGATAGCGGAACCATGTTTCCCCAGCCTTGATCTCGTTGCCGTCAATCGCCAGGATTATGTCACCTTCCTTGATCTCAGCATCGGCGAGATTGATAGGGCCGTCAGGGAGTATTTCCTTTATCTTGAGGCCGTCGCCTTCGTAGTCGAGGTCATAGATGGCTCCGAGTCTGGCGAGGCGTTCGCCGCTTGAAACGCGGTAGCGTGCTCCGGTGTGGGAACCGTTGAGTTCTCCGAGCATCTCGGAAAGCAATTCTGTGAAGTCGTAGTCATTGTTGATATACGGCAGGAATTTGATGTAGTTCTCTCTGTAGTAGTTCCAGTCGGCTCCGTGGAGGTCTTCTACATAGAATTTCTCTTTTACCTGCTTCCAGACATGGTCGAAGATATATTCGCGCTCTGCCTTTGGCTTGTATTCGAATTCTCCGGAGAAGAAGACAGGCTTCTGGCTTCCGCTGTTGACATTGACTTTTGTGATCTGGCTCCCGGAATATATATATAGATCCTGATTGTCCGGAGAAGGGATTATCCTTCCTGAGACGCCTCTGACGATCACTCTTACGCTGCGGTCTTCCTTATCCAGCACGCAGAGTCCTGAGCCGCTTTCCAGAGGAGTGATATAGTAGAGTTTGGATCCGTCTTCCGAGAGGTAATAGTCGGAAAATGAGCCCGAACTCTTGGTAAGCCGGGCGATACGGTTATCGCGGTTGTCCAGGTCGAGTTTGAGTTTCTCGACCTTCTTCTTTTCCGTACTGTCCTTCTTCTCGTCTTTCTTTTCTTCTTTCTTCCCTGACAGAAGTTTGTCGATTTCCTTGTCCTCCTTGTCCTTGGCGAACTCGGTCATCGTCTTTCCGTCAAAGAACATGATATAGATATCATCGTCAGAGCCCCAGCTTCCGTGGCTGCGATATCCGTTCTTATCTGACATCCATGTCATCGCATGGCCTTTGAGTGTCCACTTGAAGCCATAGTCGGTGTATCCGCTGCGGGTGAGGTTGGTGATTTCTCCTGATTTTACTTCAACCAGGGCGATGTCGGAGTTATTCCAGCCGCCGTCTGCCTGATAGGTGCTGAGAATATATCGGCTGTCCGGGCTCCACTCGAAATCGAGGTCTCCGTCGGAGTATGAGTAGTTGACTCCTTTGATAAGTGATTTGGTGTCGCCGCCGTCTGTCGGTTTTACGACAAGTTCGGTCCTGTTCCTCAGGAAGGCAACCATCTTGCCGTCAGGAGAGACCTTCGGCTGGAAGCATGTCTGGGCCGGATCGGAGAAAAGCTTCTCCTCTATCTTTGTCGCATAGGTGAAGTTCTTTTCCTTCTTGTCTGTAAGGTGGGATTCCCAGACGCCCCAGTGACCGTTTCTCTCTGCGGAATAGTAGAGGGTACGGCCGTCTTTGGAGAAGCTCAGGTTGCGTTCTCTTGACGGGGTGTTGGTTATTCTGCGGGTTGTATTGTATTCGGTAGATGTCACGAAGACGTCGCCTCTGAGGATGATTGCGATTTCTTTTCCGTCAGGGGAGACAGCCATCGAAGATGCCGGGCCGCTGACATTCATTTTCCTCAGGGCGGATTCGGTTTCGTCCGTATAAACGGTGATTGCGACTTTCTCCGGCGCCGAGCCTTCCTTCATCGTATAAAGCTCTCCGTTCAGGGAGAAAGCGATGGTGCCGTCTTTCGCTACCGAGAGGTATCGTACCGGGTTCTTTTCTTCGAAGGTAAGCTGGGTCTTCTGCTCCGGGGCGGACAGGCTGCTGCGGAAGACGTTGATGTTCTTGCCGTTCTCTTCGCTGAGGTAATAGAATGTATCGCCGTCGGCAGCGAATACAGGGTTTCGGTCTTCGCCGGCGTAGGTGGAGAGTTTCTTGAACTTTCCGTCTTTATATGACCATATGTCCCTGGTGACAGAGGAAGTATGGTGCTTGCGGAACGGGTCTTCGTATCCTTTATAGTCTTCGTAGATTATCGTACCGTCGGCATTGACGCTGACGTTGTCGGTCTGGAGGGATGAGAAAAGTTTCGGCCTTCCTCCGTTCTGGGAGATGATGTATGTCTGGTTCGTGCCTGGGAAGCCGCCGTATTTCGCATCCGGCTGGATATAGGCGGAAATCATAATATTTCCGTCCGGCAGGACTGCAAGAGGCTTTTCTGTTCCCGGATAGTCGGTGATGCGTTTAGGGGATCCGCCTTCGGCCGAAGTGATGTAAATGTCCGGCGAGCCTTCGCGGACTGAAACGAAGATTATGCTTTTGCTGTCTTCTGTCCACATCGGAGCCGAGTCATACGCGCTGTTTGTGGTAAGCTGAGTCGCTTTTCCGCCTTTTGCAGGTACTGTATAGATGTCGCCTTTATAGCTGAAGGCGATGGACGATCCGTCAGGGGAGATTGCATTTCGTCTTATCCACATTGGTGTTTCCTGTGCCGAGAGGCTCATAGCCAGGCACATGGCTAAGGTTACGGTTAATAAGTTTCTTTTCATTTTGTAATTATATTAATGGTATATTTTACAAATTTAAAAATAATTTCGCTGGTTTTACAGGTTGTATCGTTTTAGTTTGAGAAAACGAAAAAAACTTGAAATTTTTTTGCTGAAATATTTGCAAGTTCAGAAAAAGTGGCTACCTTTGCAATCCCGTTTGAGAAACGGACACAACGAGATCATTGAAAAGACTGGAAGAAGTACAAGCAAGTACCGAGAAATCAAGAAAAAA
>FUZM01000003.1:300000-471678 GCA_900167925.1 Bacteroidales bacterium WCE2008 | reverse complement strand
TGTGGCGCCAGCTGCATTGCCGGGTACCCACGCTGGGTCAGGATAAGCGCTGAAAGCATCTAAGCGCGAAGCCGTCTTCAAGATGAGATTTCCATTGAGGGTCGTGGGAGACTACCACGTTGATAGGCAGGAGATGTAAGTGCAGTAATGTATTCAGTCGACCTGTACTAATTGCCCGATATCTTTCTCTAGAGGAGAAATAAGACTGTGCGCAGTACACGAAGCTGATCGGAGATCGTTCGGTGCCGATTTGTTGCTCTCTCAAGTAATATATTGCGGTGGCTATAGCGGTGAGGAACCACCTCTTCCCATTCCGAACAGAGAAGTTAAGCTCACCATCGCCGATGGTACTGCCCCACCAGGTGGGAGAGTAGGTAGCTGCCGTTCTTCGGATTCCCCGACCAGATTTTCTGGCCGGGGAATCTTCGTTTATATGCCTCCGGCAGCGGCGGGAATCCTCGTGGTCGCGGCTCTGTTCCGCCGACTGCGTCGGCTCCATCCCTCCCAATGTCTACTTCGTCCTGCTCCGCAGAACTCGTATCCAACGGGTCCCTCCCTCTGACGTGGCCGAGGGTGGCCACGCTCGCCGAGACCAGAGGACACCCGCCGCTTTCTCGCCACTGCGGACGGCTCTGTCCAGCAGCGTCCAGCGGACGGACACGCCCTCGCTCAGCGAGACCACTAATCCGTCGGATAATGCATTGAGGGTGCACGAAATATGGACAGAGCCGTGTCTGTTGCTGGGTAGTGCACCCTCATCCCTCTTTTTTCGTCACTTAGGGTGTAGCAATGTGCCACTGAGCGACCTGTACTGTGGTATGCCGCCCCCTCAACAGTGTTTTTCGGCGTATGAGGGTGCGGGAATGTGGCACAGAGAGGCGTACGAGGCATGCTGTTGTCCCCTCAACCTTGATTTTCCGGCATTGAGGGTGCAGCAATGTGGCACAGAGAGGCGTACGAGGCATGCTGTTGCCCCCTCAACCGTATTTTTTCACCGCTGGCTTGCTGCCGTCGCAGACGGGTGGCGGAGACGCCGGAGGAATTGAGGAAAAGCGGTGAGCGAGGGCGCGGCCGTCGGCGCCGTGAAGAACGGCGTGTGTCTGAAGGACGTTACGACGGCTTCGAGCGAAGCGACGATAGCGGCGTAAAAGGACTGAGTTAGCCGTTTAGGCGGCGACAGCGACTGATCAGCTTTTCCGAACCTGACGGAGGCGGCCCGTCACCCGGACGCGCCAGCAGGACAGCGGGATAAGCAGGCAGGACTACGGTAGGAGGCGGCGGCAAAAACGATGTTTTTTGCTATTTTTGTGGAAAGGCATGGTGCTATATGAATAGGATCGAGAAGAAATACGGGTATCTGGATGTGCTGGCAATGGTACCGGAAACGGGGCTGGAGAGCATTGTATACGTACTTGAACCGGTGAAGGTCTTGCCGATGCTGGAGAGATTTGTCTCGGACGGCACGGCCGTGGTTTCGGTTTTCGGGATGGATTGGAACCGGGACCTTACCCCGTGGCCGGCGAAAGGCGTACTGAAGAAAGGTGGCGATTTCACCGGTAAGGCTGACGGATTCATGGACCTTCTGCTCGGAACCATTATTCCCGAGACCGAATCGGCCCTCGGGATACCTGCAGGAAGCAGAGTTAAAAGAATCCTCGGCGGAGTGTCGCTGGCGGGCATGTTTGCGGTCTATGCATCCCTCAAGACCGATACATTCAATGCTATCGGTTCGGTCTCGGGCTCATTCTGGTACGACAATTTTACCGAATATCTGAAGAATGAAGAGCCTAAGGCAGACAGATACTATCTTTCGATAGGAGAACAGGAAAAGAATGCGAAGAATCCCCGGCTTGCATGCTCCGAAATCCGGACCAGAGAAGTAGAATCTTTCCTCCGGGGAAAAGGGAAAGAAGTCACTTTCGAGCTGACCGAAGGCGGCCATTTCACTGATGGCCCTGCCAGGGTAGCCAGGGCAATATCAGTCTTGCTATTTGATATTTAGTTGATGTTGGCTAAATTTGTGGAATATGAAAAGATTCTACAAAGTAGCTGAATTCGTCTTTTCCCTGGAAATGCCCGAAAGCGACGTCTGGGAAAAGATGAAAAACATGGCTCCTTTCCTTACTGACCCCGCCGATACTATTTTCTCCCTTAAAGAAGAAACCATTCCGGACCTCAAGACAGAACCATTGTACTTCTCCGACAAAGATCCCGACATGACAATGATCAAAGTCTATATGGCCGGAGAGGATTACTTTGTAGAAATCGCTCCGCTCCCGTCCAGACCGATTGTCGCCGACATCTGGATAAGCAAGGACTTCACAGACGGAAAGATATCATTCCGCGACGGAATACCAGACTCCCTCAAAGAATTCGCAATCAACAACGCCCTGATGCTGCTTTACGCATTCAGGACATCTACCCTCGGAGCCCTCGAATTCCACTCCTCTGTAACCATGAACGCCGGCAAAGGCTACATGTTCCTCGGCAAAAGCGGTACCGGGAAAAGCACCCACAGCTCTCTCTGGCTGAAACATATCCCCGGCTCGGTCCTCCTCAACGACGACAACCCTGTGGTCCGTGTCCATGACGACGGCACAATCCGCGTATACGGAACCCCATGGAGCGGCAAGACCCCTTGCTACAAGCAGGAGTCGGTTCCTGTAGGAGCAATAGTAAGAATCAGACAAAGCCCCGAAAACCATATTGAAAGACTGGCACTCTCGCCGGCATATGCTTCGGTCATGGCCTCCACATCCGGCCTGAGAGCAATCCGCAGCGTGGCCGACGGCATGCACCAAACCCTGGCCAGACTCGTCTCCACGGTCCCGTGCTATACCCTTGAATGCCGTCCGGACAAGGAAGCGGCAGAGCTTTGCTATAAGACCGTAAATGGATAAGATCGAAGTCGCCAACGATATACTTCTCGGGAGCATCTCAGAAATGCTTGCAGAAGGCCGCGAGGTCAAGATGACCCCGAAAGGCTCGAGCATGCACCCCTTCATTCGCGGAGACGTCGACATCGTGACGCTGGCCAGGAAAGACTGCATCGGGACAGGGGACATAGTACTCGCCAGAATCGGCAAACGCTACGTAATGCACCGCATAATAAGAATCGACGGAGATGATGTGACCCTCATGGGAGACGGCAATACAAAGGGAGTGGAGAAATGCACGACGGCCGATATCTGCGGTACCGTAATCTCCATTACGACCCCGTCGGGAAAAAGCAGGACCCCGGGGAAAGGAAGACTCTGGAGAGCCTTGAAACCTATAAGAAGATATTTGCTTGCAATATATAGAAAAATAATCATATGAAGCTGAAAGAAGGATTCGTGCTGAGACCGCTCGGCACAGAGTATATAGTATTGGGCGAAGGACTCGCGCAGGTCGATTTCAACAAGATGGTAACCCTCAACGAGACTGCAGGCTACCTCTGGAAAGAAGTCGAAGGCAAGGAATTCACGGCAGAGACCTTGAAGAATCTGCTTCTGGACCGTTATGACGTATCCGAAGAAATCGCCGCCAAAGACGCCGAGGCTATCGCAGCCAAATGGATAGAAGCCGGAATCGCCGAATGAGCATAGAAGAAACATATTTCAGCCTGCTGCGATCTGCTCTCTGGGGAGACGGATGTCCTCCGGTACAGAAAGAAGATGTACCGGTCCTCTCCGATATCGCCATCAAGCAGAGCACGGCACCGATGATTTATGACAGGCTGCTTGCCTGCGGGGCAGGAATCTCTGCCGAAAAAGCTGTCCGGATGAAGCAGTTCATCGTCAAGAACATAATGACGCATACCTCCCTCAACACCCTTATCGCCAAGGTTGTAAAGGAACTCCGCGGCATGGGCATTGAAGGCGTTCTGCTGAAAGGCCAGGGAAACGCCTCCCATTATCGCAGGCCGGAACTCAGGGCCTGCGGGGACATCGACTACTACGTCGGCGAAGAAAACTTCATGGAAGCGGCGCATTATATCTCCCGCCTTGCCGGAGAAAAAGAATTCAACGAAAAACGGGTCTCCCCGAAGCATTACGACGCCAATATCGGCCAGCTTGAAGTCGAGATCCACAGGCGCAGCCAGGTCCTCTATCCCGAGAAGCGTGACCGCATCTACCGTCGCTATTCTGCCGACGGACTGCATAAGGACCTCGTCCCTATAGAATTCGCGGGAGTCGAGGTCATGACCCCGGAACCGACGTTCAACGCCCTTTTTATTTTCCAGCATTACTGGAACCATCTGACGACCTCCGGCATCGGAATGCGCCATATCTGCGACTGGACCGTCCATCTCGACGCCTTCTCAGACAAGATTGACCGCCAGAGGCTTGAGACCATGATAAAGGAACTCGGGCTCGAGACTCCATGGAAATGCTGTGCCTATATTGCCGTAGAGAAACTCGGTCTTCCGGAAGAAAAGATGCCTCTCTACGACAAGGACTATGCAAAAAAGGGAGAGCGTCTGCTCAGGATGATCATGAAGTACGGAAACTTCGGCCGTGCACATCTTCCGAAACTATCCCGTCCGGCCAACTATCTTCTGGGCAAAGCCTACTCCTTGTCACACCATATCCGGAAATTCATAGATACTACAGCCATATCTCCTAAACTGGCCATATATTACCTTCAGGACATGCTGGGAAATGGCTTCAAGGCTGTATTTAAAGATATAAGAAAATGAAAAGTCTTCGTAAATGCCTGTCGGGCCTCCGGACAATGTCCGCCCCTTTCGTCTGGAAGATAATCGTCAGAGTCTTTATCGGACTCGTCAGGATTGCCGCTTCCTTGTCTTATGTATGGGTAAGCAAAGCCCTCGTGGACGTAGCCACGGGCGACAGAGCCGGCTCCATGGGCTTTTACGTCTGTCTGTTCATTGCCGTCCTTCTGCTTCAGCTCGCTTCCGGAATCGGAGCCGCCTACTGGGAAAAACTGATGACGCTGCAATGTCAGAACTCCCTGAGATACAAGTACTTCAACTATGTGCTAAGAAGCGAGTGGAACGGCCGTGAAGCCCGTCACAGCGGAGACACTCTCAACCGTCTCATCGAAGACGTGAGAGTCGTCACGGAGCTTATCTGCACGAAGATCCCGGAAATAATATTGACTGTATGCCAATTCATCGCATCGGCCATCTTCCTTATGAACCTCGCCCCTAACCTTATGTGGGTAGTAGTCATCGTAATGGTCGTGGCCATCGGAAGCAGCAAGCTTTTCTTCGGAAAGATGCGCATGATTACCGGAAAGATAAGGGAAAGCGACAGCCTTATCCACCAGCACATGCAGGAGAACCTGCAGAACAGAGTGCTCGTCCTTACCCTTTTCGGAGTCGACAGCGTACTTACCAAGATGGACGAACTCCAGGACGGACTCCACGACGATACGGTCAAGAGAATCAACTACAATACGATTGCCCGCACCCTCATGATAGGAGGTTTCATGACAGGTTCGGCCTGCGCCTTCCTCTGGGGTGTCTTCGGAATCCACAGCGGGACCGTCACCTACGGTATGATGACTGCCTTCCTGCAGCTCGTAGGCCAGGTCCAGCGTCCTGTCGCCGAACTCGGAAACCAGATTCCGTCCCTGATCCAGGCGATTACCTCTATTGAAAGGCTCATGGAACTGTCTGAACTGCCGGGCGAAACCGGCGAAGGCGAGGGGACTGTCGTCAATGTGCCCGGCATACGCATGCGTAACGTCAGGTTCGCATATCCTGATCAGCCGAATCCTGTATTCGACGGCTTCAGCTGCGATATCGCTCCCGGATCCATGGCCGTTGTCATGGGCCCGACCGGAGTCGGAAAGAGTACGCTCATAAGGCTTATGCTCGCGCTGCTCAAGCCTTCGTCCGGAGAGATCTGCCTTTACCCTGCCGGCGGCGACGAAGTCCCGGTATCGCCGGAGACAAGAGTCAATTTCACATATGTCCCTCAGGGCAACAGCCTTATCAGCGGGACTATCCGGGAAAATCTGCTGCTGGCAGCGCCTGATGCCGATGATTCCCGGATGGAAGAGGCCCTCAGACTCGCTGCTGCCGATTTTGTCATGGAACTGCCGGAAGGTCTGGACTCCCGCTGCGGAGAGTCCGGAAGCGGGTTGAGCGAAGGACAGTCGCAGAGAATCGCTGTCGCCCGGGCTCTGCTGCATCCTGCCGGAGTCATGATCATGGACGAAGCGACTTCGGCTCTGGACATGGAGACGGAACAGCTCCTTCTGGAGAATCTTGACCGCCATTTCAAAGGTAAGAAGACCATTGTATTCATTTCGCACCGTGAGGCTGTCACATCGATGGCAGACATGGTGCTTCGCTTAAGATAGATTATGCAGAACCGCAGGGAATTTCTGAAGACAGCTGCCGCCGCCACTCTCGGAGCCGGCCTCCTTCTCGGATGCAAGCCTTCGGAAGGGGTACGCAAGCCGTTCAATATCAACCTTCTGGACGGAAAGATGAAGCTGAGCTTCTTTCCGTATGAGCTCCAGCTCCAGCATACCTTTACGGTCGCGTCATATAGCCGCAAGACGACTCCGGACGTCCAGGTCCGCATCGACTACGACGGCTATACCGGCTATGGAGAAGCTTCCATGCCTCCGTATCTGGGACAGACGGTCGAGAGCGTCTGCTCGTTCCTTGAAAAGGTCGATCTGGGTCAGTTCCGCGACCCGTTCATGATGGAGGACATACTGTCTTATGTGGACGGTCTGAGCGAAGGGGATACCGCCGCCAAGGCAGCCGTCGATATCGCCCTGCACGATCTCGTCGGGAAGATGCTCGGGGAGCCGTGGTATCGGATCTGGGGCTATGATCCGGCCAAAGCTCCGGACACGACGTTCACGATCGGAATAGATACTCCGGAAGTCGTAAGGGAGAAGACCCGCGAATGTGCCGGCAGGTTCAACATACTGAAGGTAAAGGTCGGGCTTGACAACGACAAGGAGATGATAGAAACGATCCGCGAGATTACTTCCCTGCCAATCGCCGTGGATGCCAACCAGGGCTGGAAGGACAGGCAGCAGGCCCTCGACATGATCTGCTGGCTGAAGGAACAGGGCATCGTGATGGTCGAGCAGCCTATGCCTAAAGAAATGATCGACGACATCGCCTGGGTGACCGAAAACAGCCCTCTGCCGGTCTTCGCTGACGAGTCCATCCAGAGGCTAAAGGATGTCCAGTCCATGAAAGGAGTATTCTCGGGAATCAATATCAAACTCATGAAGTGCACCGGAATGCGGGAAGGGCACAAGATGATTGACTTTGCCCGCGCCCTCGGAATGAAGGTGATGGTCGGTTGCATGACCGAGACCTCATGCGGAATTTCGGCTGCTGCCCAGTTGTCCCCAGCCGTGGATTTCGCGGACCTCGACGGCAATCTTCTGATAAGCAACGACCGTTTCGACGGAGTCAAGGTCGTAGATGGTCGCCTGACTCTCCCTCAGAGGCCGGGAATCGGCGTTCTGCCTCTATAATTTGGTTTTTACTTGCGGAATAGCCATCTTTGCAGGATGATTATGGAGAAGAATGAATTAGAGATAATGGCGCCTGCGGGCAACTTCGAATGCCTGCGCGCTGCCATACTTGGTGGAGCCAATTCCGTCTATTTCGGAATCGGCCGTCTCAACATGAGGTCGCACTCCGCCAATAACTTCCAGCCCGAAGATCTCCCGGAGATCGTACGGATCTGCCGCGAGGCAGGTGTGAAGACCTACATGACGCTTAACATTGTCCTCTATGGAGAGGACATAGAAGATTCGCACAAGGCTCTCGATGCCGCCAAGGCCGCCGGAGTGGATGCGATAATTGCCTCGGACATGGCTGCGATTATGTATTGCCGCCAGATTGGTCTTGAGGTCCATATTTCGACCCAGCTGAGCATTTCGAATTACGAGGCCCTGAAGTTCTATTCCCAGTTTGCCGACGTAATTGTGCTTGCCCGCGAGCTTAATCTCCAGCAGGTAAAGAAGATCCACCAGCAGATTGTCGAGGAGGATCTGAGGGGGCCGTCCGGCAATCTCGTGCGTATCGAGATGTTCGCCCATGGAGCCTTCTGCATGGCTATTTCCGGCAAGTGCTACCTGAGCCTGCATACCTACGGCGCCTCCGCCAACAGAGGAGCCTGCATGCAGATATGCCGTCGCGGATACGAGGTGACCGACCTGGAGACCGGAAACCAGCTGCTTATCGACAACAAGTATATAATGTCGCCTAAGGATCTCTGCACGATCGAGTTCATGGACAAGTTCATAGATGCCGGAGTCAAGGTCTTCAAGATCGAGGGGCGAGCCAGGAGCGCCGAATATGTGAAGCGCTGCGCTTCATGCTATCGCAGGGCTGCAGATGCCGTATGCGACGGCACATATACTCCGGAACTCACCGCCAAGCTCAAGGCTGAGCTTGCGGAAGTCTTCAACAGAGGTTTCTGGGACGGTTATTACCAGGGGGCGAAGCTCGGAGAGTGGAGCAATGTCTATGGAAGCCAGGCCACCAGGAAGAAGGTCTACTGCGGAAAGGTGACCAACTGGTTCGACCGTATCGGAGTCGCCGAAATCGCGGTGGAGTCGAGTCCGCTGAAGCTCGGGACCGAAGTCATGGCCATAGGATCGACCACCGGTATGATCGAATTTAAGGTGGATGACATGAGGGTGGATCTCAAGCCGGCCGAGGAGGCAGGAAAAGGGGTGCGCTGCTCGGTCGCTCTCAATAGTAAAAATGTTATCGGCGAGGCCCCTTCAGAGTTGAAGCTGCGCCGAGGCGATAAGATATACCTCTGGGAAGAAAATGAATAGTTACGCTAAAAGACTGACGCTTATTGCGCTTCTTGTATTCCTGGTACCGCTGCTGATTCTCGCCGTAATAGGCGCTTTCCGTACAGCGGGCAAGGATTTCTCGATAAAGGAAAAAATCATCATAGAGAATTCCGATTCGGTAATGTATGTTACCGTGATAAACGATCCTGCGGACAGCGTAATTCTTCGTACTCCAAGCCGGGAGCTTTCTGTCAAGGCTCTCAAGTCGGAGGCGTTCAGGACTCTTGCCGAAAAGATGCGCCGGACGGTCACCGCTCCCCATCAGGACGGAGTCGGCATCGCTGCACCTCAGGTCGGAGTCAACAAGAGAGTGATCTGGGTCATGCGTCTCGATAAGGAAGGCGAACCTCTGGAACTGTATGCAAATCCTGTGATTCTGAGCAAATCGGAGGCTGTCGAGGATGGAGAGGAAGGTTGTCTTTCAGTCCCTTGTCTGCGAGGCTCCGTATCCCGTTCCGTATCTATTGAAATCTCTTATACCAGCCTGGAGACCTTCCAGACCGTCACCGAGACAGTCGAAGGTTATACCGCCAGGATTTTCCAGCATGAGTGCGACCACCTCGACGGCATACTGTTCAAGGACCGCGCAGATTCGGTATATGTAGACGAAAAATGGGCCGCCGAACGTAAGGAGTTCGAGGCCCAGGGATATTTCAAAAAACCTGATTTTCTCGATTAAAACTTGATCAGAGGCTTTTCAAGAGCTTCCTTAAGCTGGGTGTCATAGCGGAGACGCACTTTGATTCCGGCCTCCTGGAAGTAGTATCTCACAGCAATCTCCTCCTCGATGAACGGGACGATCTCGTCCTTCTTGTTCCTGAGGAACTGCTCCTTATCCAGATCTATCACTTTCTTGAGCGCGTCGAGCTGCTCCTTGGCCTCATCGTCAAGGCCGTCTTCCTCGAGAGCCTGCTTCATGCTGTCGAACAGGGCCATCGCGCTTGATCTGTAGTCGAACTCTCTTTCCTTTGCATAGGCTACGAAGTCGTCATAATCGTTGAAATGGAAGTCGTCTATCGCAGGGATGGACTCATGGTCACGGACGAACTTCATCGCATACTGCTCCACGATTCCGTTGAGGACGAGAGAATAGACGAGACGGCTGTAATGCTTTCCTTCGACGATTATATCAGGAGTGATGCCGCCTCCGTCGCGGACAGGACGTCCATGCAGGGTCTTGAACTCATGGGTAAGCGAATCCGGGATGGCTCCGACGCTGCCGTCTTCATTCCTGTTTGCGTAGTCGATTGCCTGGACGCAACGTCCTGAAGGAGTATAGTATTTCGAAGTGGTAATCTTCAGCTGGCCGTTATAAGGGAGAGGACGGATTGTCTGGACAAGTCCCTTGCCGTATGTCCTCTTACCCATGACTGTCGCCCTGTCGAGATCCTGGAGAGCTCCGGTCACGATTTCTGACGAAGAAGCGGAGCCTCCGTCAACGAGAATCACCAGAGGAATTTCTGTGTCTATCGGGTTGAGGGTAGTCTTGTATTCGGTCTTGTCGGCCGCGTCGCGTCCTTTCTGGGATACAACCAGCGAGCCCTTAGGCACGAAGAGGGAAACGATGTTTACCGCCTCCGACATAAGTCCGCCGCCGTTGCCGCGGAGGTCGAGGACGAGTTTCTTCATTCCCTGATTCTTTAGCTTGAAGTATGCGTTGCGGATATCGGACGATACGTTGTCGGTGAAGCCGGTCTGGAGTATGTATCCGGTAGTGTCGTTGAGCATGCCTGCGTATTCGACGTCAGGAAGATGGATCCTCTCCCTGGTAACAGGTACGTCGACCACTTCTCCGCTGCGGAGTTTCTTGACCTTGAAGACTACTGTAGTCCCGGGTTTGCCCTTCATCTTGTCGCTGGCCTGGGATGCTTCGAGTCCGTGGGTCGTCGCTCCGTCGATCTCGAGGATTTCATCTCCGCATACGAGTCCGGCGCGCGCTGCAGGGGAGCCGGCGTAAGGTTCATTGATTATTACATTGCCGTCCTTCTCAGGTTTGTAGATTATAGCTCCGATTCCTCCGTAGGTCTTTCCGATCATCATCTGGAAGTCTTCCTGGTCCTCCTCCGGGACATAGACCGTATAAGGGTCGAGAGCTTCGAGCATGGCGTTGATGCCGGCCTTCTGCATGCGTCCGACCGGGAGGCTGTCTACGTAAGTCCTTCCGAGTTCGCTGAGAATGGCGTTATGGATCTCGACCCACTGGCCGAGTTTGAAATCTTTCGACTGTCCGAAGACTGAAATACCCGCAAGAATGGCAGCGGCGAATGTTATAAATCTCTTTCTCATATTATACAAATAACTGTATGGGACACGCACAACAGCCATGCCAAACACGGCAATTCTGATAATATTCCATATATTTGTGTACGCGGTTGTCAATTGTCGGGAATCGCTGTGAAAATGATCGCATTCTTCTCAAAGAATCTGGGCTTCGGTGGCATCGAGAAAGTTCAGATAGATTATGCCAATTATCTGTCGTCAGATAATGAAGTGTATTATATTTTTAGGGTCGGGCAGGGAGGCCTGCAGTCATATCTATCCCCCGGAGTGTAGGCGGATGCATTGAAGCAGTCGCTGTTTCGTCTTGTCAGCGTCCTGAGCAAAAAAAGATTCGATGTTGTGATTTTTGGTTCTGAAAGCTGCAATATCCTGCATGCGATTGCCAACTGCCTCACCCCAAAAAAGAAGCAGGATTATCACCAGCCAGCAAAGCTTCCTTAATTCGGATATTTCCAGATTCCGCCACGAAGTGCTCCTGCCATGGGCCATGAGGAGATCCTCGCTGACACTTTGCGTCTCCGAAGGAATCAGGTACATGCTACTTAGGCAGAAGATTAAGCCGTCCAAGCTGCGCGTCCTGTACAATCCTGTCGACAGGGAGAAGATTCTTGAGAACTCTCAAAAAGAGATAAAAGACTACGGGGACTTCCTCGTCTTTGTCAGAAGAATCTACGAAGTCAAGAACAATCCTTTCCTGCTGAAGTCATTCAAGATATTCCTCGGGAGTAATCCTTCAAGCTCGTGCTCATCGGTGATGCTCCCGATATGGTCAGTACAAGGCAGTGCGGAGAAGATCTTGGAATAGGCGACAGACTTGTATGGGTAGGGGCAATAGGCAATACATACCCTTATGTCTGGCAGGCCCTATGGAGATACTTTATAATCCGGAATACGGCTATATCTCAAAGTCGTTTGACGATTACGTGGAATATGTCGGACTTATGGACTGTGCGATAAAGCATGAAATCCCGTCCGATAAGCTGGAAGAGTACTCCAAAGGCTTTGACAGTTCCGTCTCTGCGGGGGACTCGGCAGTATCATAGACGAAGTCACCGGCCGTCATTGACGAAAAATAGATTGTTGAATACGCAAAACGCGGCTGTGAATGTCAAAAAAAGTTGTATCTTTGTGTATGCCTCAGAAGAGGTATTACACTAATTTATAACGTTTTAATAATTAAATTTTATGTTTAAGTTTTTTACGAAGAGCGTAACTCTTTTGTTACTCGGGGGGGGGTATTCTCTCCTGTCAAAAAGCAGAAATGATTTCGATTGATGATTCGTCGTCGAAGACTACTATGGAGATTGACAGGCTGTCTTTTAGTTCGATGGATGAATTCCGTGCTCGAATGTATCAATGCAGGACTTCTGACACGAAGTCTTCAATTGATTTTGGCCCCCAGGCGAGTCTTATGAGCAGTTGCTCTGATATTGATTATCAAAACGATCCTATCTTGAGATATGACCTGCGAGACTATAAGCCGACTAAGGCGGATGGAGATGTTACAGTTTATGAGGCTGCTGGATATGAAGAGTACATTCCTGATGAAAACCTTGCGACTCTTCTCAATGCTCGTGGTGAGGTCGAGATCGGTGGTGTGATCTATAAGATATCTAAGACTGGTACGTATTATTTTGATAAGAAATTGGAAGCTGTCTTTATTGATAGTTATGCCGCTTTTGAAGAATGTGAAGGGGAAAAAGTAGACACCTTAGTGTATAAATTGAGTGACGGAATATATAGATATGCTACTTTTGAACTTGAAGATTATCAAATCTATTATGATTCCGAATACTATGATGAACCGGATTTGGAGGAAGATGTAGAGGCTTTGGATGGCCGTATTTTAGAATCTGAGCCAGCATCGTTAGCAAGTACCAAATCACTACCACCTATGTATAGTTATTTGGCTGCTATAAACTGGGCTGATTATCCTCGTTATTGCAGTGATGCCAAAACATGGGCCGGGAAGATAATACAGTCACTATTCGGGAGAAATAAGGCTTTTGACTATAAGTTTACCAATAAACGAAAGTTCCAGTCAAAATTTTACTATTATGACTATCTCTTTTGGTCATCTATCGGTGTTAGTACAAAAATGCTAAAAAAGCAGTTCCTTGGTTGGAAACAAATGGAGGTATCCGAGATTTTTAATGGATGGGGGAATATCATCATTGAAATAGATATGAAAGGTCATGCTCCAAAGATGCCTGAAGGGATGTGGCCGGCCGCTACCACTATTAAGAATTACAACGACGTTACGAAAAAAGACGAGGTCGTCGCAGTTGTTCTTGGACTTAATATTACAGAATCCCAACTTTTGTCGGGATTGAAGTCTGGATTTGAGTCTCTTGCATCTATTGTATATAGGCAAACTCATTCGAATATAGCGGCCGCTGATCGTGTTTTTATTATGTATCCAAATAAAATATTCCTTATATTCCCTCCGAATGGAGAGTATGTAACAAAGACCTCCAAGAATAATTGTATATTTTGTGAAGATTATTCGCTTTCCTTTTCTTTGGATCTCCTTAATCTTCCATCTGGATGGATCAAGTGGCTTAAAGCTATCGGCTTTAGTACATGGAATCTTCCTAATGTCAAACTTGTATCCGGTGAGGTACGTACAGCTGTAAACTATGATGGCAGAGTAGGTGCTATGTCTATCTATAAAAAATAAACATATGAAAAAGTTACTAGTTATTCTGATGACATTATTATTCCCAGTTATATGTTTTGCTCAATATAACCGAGAAAAGATGTTTAATGTTGAACTAGGTGTTGGTGGGCTCTATTCTTTTGACAAGATGATATTCGATAAAGTTCATCCGGGATTGGTCGGATATGCCGAATTACGATACAATCTGAAAAGAATACCGTTAAGTCTTGGCTTGGATGCGTCTGTGCAAATTTTCAAGAGAAGTACAGGGCATGAGGAGTTGAATTATTACTCAAGTAATATAATGATTGTTTCAGATTATTCTTTTTATAGGGCAGATAATATAAAGCTTTACGCTGGGTTTGGAGTAGGAACCGGTTCTTTTGAAGAAACGGAGAATGTCAGACGAGGGGATCGTCCAGGCTCTTACACATCCAGTGAGGGAGAGAGCCTCTTTTGTTTTATGCCCCGTGTCGGAATAGAAATGCTCAATCATTTCCGGGTTTCTATGGGATATCTCTTTGAAGATGCTGCCAATAGAAACCTATACTTGAGAGTGGGGTATTCATTTTAGTAGTGCTGGTGTCGAATATTATTGATAACTTTGCATAGTTAATTCCTATGCAGATGAAGATAGTATTCGCCACTGGCAACATGGGGAAGCTGCGCGAGGCCCAGGGAATCCTCGGAGAGGGTTTCGAACTCGTCACCCCTGCTCAGATAGGCCTGCTGGAGGACATCCCGGAGACGGGAGACACCCTGCAGGTCAATTCGCTTATCAAGGCCAAATATATTTATGACCATGCAGGCTGCAACTGCTTTGCGGACGACACCGGCCTCGAGGTCGAAATCCTCAAAGGCGCCCCCGGCGTCCATACGGCCCGATTTGCCGGTGAGGCAAAAGATCCGGACGCCAACATGGCCCGGCTCCTCTTCGAGATGGGGATCCATGAACATGAGGCCTCGGTCGCCAGAAGCTATGGCCTGAATACGGTCCATGCTACCCGCCGCGCGCGCTTCCGCACTTCAGTCACGCTCATTCTCGACGGCAAGCCGATCTTCTTTGACGGCACTCTCGAGGGCCATATTGCCCTGCAGAAAACCGGCGGTCAGGGATTCGGATACGATCCGGTTTTCGTTCCTGAGCGCATTCCGGCGCGGGAGGGGCAGAGTCCGGACGAGGACGGCCTCGTCGCAAATGCCGGCAATCTGACTCTTGCCCAGCTCTCCGACGACGAAAAGAACGCAATCTCCCACAGAGGCAAAGCCATGCGCGCCATGGCCGAGTATCTCAAGAAATAATAACCATGAAGAAAGAATCAAGATATAACGACCGGAAAAGATATTTCGATGAACTCTCGACCTCGTCAAGAAAGTATTTCATAAAGTATGTCAGTAAGTACAAGAAGGTGGCTGGAACTTCGGTCCTCGAAATAGGATGCGGGGAAGGCGGAAATCTATTGCCATTTGCTGAAGAGGGATGCGAGGTGACCGGAGTCGATATCGCTCCGAAGAAGATTGAGAATGCAACCATTTTCTTTGGCGAAGCCGGCCGGAAAGGGACATTTGTCTATTGTGATTTTCTGGAATTCCCGGAAGAGAAGAAATATGATATCATAGTAATGCATGACGTGATCGAGCATATCGAGCCGGAGTTCAAGGAACCGTTTCTGAAGAAAGCTCTTTCTCTGCTTAAGGACGACGGAATCATGTTTTGTGCATTCCCTTCGTGGCAGATGCCGTTCGGAGGCCATCAGCAGATATGCAAAAACAGGATATGTTCGAAAATTCCATTCGTGCACCTGCTCCCTGCCGGTCTTTATAACAGATATCTGAATTTCTTCAAGGAAAGCAAGCCAATAGTGGACGATCTGATGAGCATAAAACGCTCCCAGATGAGAATCCGGAAATTTGAGAAGCTATGCGACGCGGCCGGTGCCAGACGCCTGGACAGGACTCTCTGGCTGATAAACCCTCATTATGAGATAAAATTCGGCCTGAAACCGATAAGACTTGCCAGCCCGTTCGACCGGATCCCCGGTCTCAGATGCTATCTTGCCACATCCTGCTTCTATATATTGAAGAAATAGAGAGCCTTAAAGATGACTTTCAACACGGAGCTCATAGTGCTTAATTATACCCGCTTCGGCGAGAGTTCGATCGTGCTCCATTCCTTGAGCAGGGAGTACGGGCGGAAGAGCTTTCTGGTGCGCATAGGTAAGAAGACTCCGATGTCGATGTTCCTGCCGCTGGCGATACTGGAGGCTGATGTCGTGGAGAATCCGAAGGCGACTCTATGGACTGCCCATGGCTTCTCGGCCCGCGAACCGCTGTTCCGGCTGCGCTCCGACATGTACAAGAACTCGATTGCGATGTTCATCAGCGAAGTGCTGTTCCGGGTGCTGAAAGAGGAAGGGCGGGAAGACGGTCTCTACGAATGGTGTGTCAAGCAGATACTGACGCTGGACGCCCTGGAAAGCGATTTCAGCAATTTCCATATATGGTTCCTGCTGGAGCTGGCCGTGGCTATGGGCTTCAGCCCGTCGTTCGACGACCTCGCGCCTTTCGCTGACGGTTATTATTCGGAGATCCGCAAGTTCATGAGTTCTTCGTTCTCGGAGGCTATGCTTATACCGATGACGGGGGAGACCCGCGCAAGTCTTTGCGAGATAATGATACGGTACCTGGAGTTCCATGGCGAAACCCCGTTGAATATCCGTTCTTTGAGTGTACTTAACGAGATATACGAGGATTAGGCATCACATCATTTTTCTTCCCCACTTTCTCATCACGACGAAAAATGGACGGAAGAATCTGAAGAATCTGTGATAACGGTAATATTCCGATGCTTTTACCTCATCCGGAAGCGGGTCCGTATTCTTTAAAGCCTTATGCAGTTTTATGGCCATGCCGCTGCGTAATACCATACGCTCCAGGCATGAGAACATGTCTGAATTGCCGACGAGGCTGAACAGTTTCAGCTGCGAGTCGATATAGTCCAGATTTGTCGACGGCTTCCTGTCTCCGATGATGCTCCCTTTGCGTTGGATGTAATGGTATAACGGTTCCTTTATGGCACAGACCACAGATGCCTTGCCGAATACTTCAGGCAGCACTCTCTGGTCTTCGAAAAGATGACCTACCGGAAAGATTACTCCGTCGAATAATTCTTTTTTATACAGTTTGTCCCAAAGATAGGTCTTGACCTTGAAATCTATCAGAAGCTTTACCAGCGCCTTGTGGGCGGTCCAGACGACAGTCTTTCCGGAGGGACATATGGTATTTATCAGATCTCCGTCTTCTGTTTCCCGGTAGTGCCCGCAGATCACGATGTCCGCATCATGGGCTTCTGCGGCACCTGCCAGCTTTCCGAACATATCAGGTTCGGCCCAGTCGTCGCTGTCCACAAAACCGATATAGCGTCCATGGGCGTGCCGCAATCCAGTATTGCGGGCTTCGGCTACGCCATTGTTCTCAGTATGGATGACCGTCACTCTGTCATCGGTCCGGGCCCATCTGTCTGCAATGCTTCCTGTCTGGTCTGTCGAGCCATTGTCGACGATTATGGCTTCAAAGTCTCCATACGTCTGCCTGCATAACGAAGTTATACACTTGTCCAGATATTTCTCAGTGTTGTAGGCGGGGATGATGATAGAGATGGAAGGTGCTTTCATACTGCCTTATTTCGCTGAAGATGTACGTTTCTTTCTTGGAACACGTTTCTTGCCGGCCGGAGGAACCGGTGCGGTGTCGATACCCGTCTCTATGAGTTCGTAATCCAGAATCCTCTGCTCGAGGTTGGTCGCTTTGACGCGGATCCTGACAGGGTCGCCGAGATGGTAGATCTTTCCGGTGCGGCGGCCGCGGATCCTGTAGTTGTCCTCGTCGAACTCGAAGAAGTCCGATTTTATGTCCCTCAGGGCAACCATGCCCTCGATTTTGGTCGGGTCGATCTCGACGTACATGCCCCAGTCGGTCAGACCGGAGATGTTGCCGTCGAACTCCTGGTCGATCTTGTCCTGCATGAACTCGACAAGCTTGTATTTGATGCTGTCGCGCTCAGCGTTGGCGGCGATCACCTCGCGCTCGGAGGCATGGACGCACTGCTGCTCGTAGTAGTCCTTGTTCTGGGACTCCGCGCCGTTGAGATACATGGCCAGAAGTCTGTGGACCATAGTGTCCGGATAACGGCGGATCGGGGAGGTGAAGTGCGTATAGAAACGGAAGGCAAGGCCGTAGTGGCCGATGTTGTCGGTGCTGTAGCATGCCTTTGCCATGGACCTGAGGGCTATCATTTCGAGAGCCATGAACTCCGGTTTGTCCTTCGCTTCGTCGAGAAGTCCGTTGAGGTCACGGGCGATCTTGTTGCCGTCGCCTTCTCCTACGGTCGTCTTGTATCCGAAGTTGCCGGCGAACTTCCGGAGAGACTGGAGTTTCTCGAGGTTCGGTTCGTCGTGGATTCGGTAGACGAAGGTCTTGGCGTTCTTGCGGGCTTTGCCGTCCATCTTGCCGGCGGTCGCGATGAATTCGGCGACAGTGCGGTTGGCAAGGAGCATGAACTCTTCGATCAGCCAGTTGGCCTCTTTGGATATATGCTGGTGGACGGCTATAGGTTTGCCTTTTTCGTCGACCTCGACTTTCATCTCAGGACGCTCGAAGCTGATCGCTCCGGCGGCAAAGCGGCGTTTGCGGAAGATCGAAGCGAGATCCCAGAGGGTCTTGACCGCGTCTTTGAGTTCCTGCGATACAGGGCTCTCCTTGTCCTCGATGATGTCCTGGGCCTGGTCGTAGTTGAACCGGTGGTCGGACTTGATGACCGTGCGGCCGATCCACTGGTTGAAAACCTTTCCGGACGGGCTGATCTCGAAGACTACGGAGAATGTCAGTTTCTCCTCGTTCGGGCGGAGGGAGCAGAGCTTGTTGCAGAGCTTCTCCGGGAGCATCGGGACGGTCCTGTCGACGAGATATACGGACGTTCCTCTGGACTGGGCCTCCTTGTCGACCGGGGTGCCCGGGGTTACGTAGTGGGAAACGTCGGCGATATGGACTCCGACCTCATAGTTGCCGTTGGCGAGACGTCTGAAAGACAGGGCGTCGTCGAAGTCTTTGGCATCGGCCGGGTCTATGGTGAAGGTCAAGGTGTCGCGGAAGTCGCGGCGCTCCTTTATATCTTTTGCCGTGATCTCTTCGGAGATCTTGTCGGCAGCGTTCTCTACTTCAGGCTCGAATCTGTACGGAAGACCGTATTCTGCGAGGATGGCATGCATTTCGGTGTCATTCTCTCCGAGCTCTCCGAGCACGTCGACCAGATGGCCGACAGGGTTGTTGGCTCCTCTTGGCCAGTCGTCGACGACGGCTGCCACCTTCATTCCGAGGTGGGCCTGGAGCTCTTTCTTCTTGCCGTCGACCGTTTCATAGACTCCGGTTACGGCGTATTCGTTGTGACCCAGACGGCGAAGGGCTCCTTTGCAGCTCTTGTCGTCTTTGTCTTTTACTTCAATGGATATATCGTATGGCATGAATTTGCTCTGCATGAGCACCCATGCCTGATTTCCTACGATATGGAGAACACCGATGAATGGCTTTGTCGAGCGCTCGATTACGGCAATCACATCGCCTTCTGCGTGTTTGCCCGGCGCCGAGGCTGTCTTCTTGATGGCGACTTTTACCTTGTCGCCGTTGAGTGCGCCTCTTGTCTTTGCGGCCCGTATGTATATATCGTCCTCACGTCCTTCGACTATGAGAAATGCGCTTCCGTCGCGCGACATCTTGAGGGTTCCTTCTACCTCCTTATATACTTTCTTGCCATGGCTTTTTTTCGAGTTGTTGCCGCCTCGTCCTTTTCTTTCGTTTGTGCTGTTACCGCTTTTACGTCTTTTGTTCATAGTCTGTTTTTTAAGTTACAGAATAATAAAATAAATGTTTATCTTTGCAGATTCGGGCCTGCTCTACCGCAAAGGTACGAATAATTAGTTAATTAATCATTATAGATATGAATAGAAAAGTTTTACTTATGATTCTCGATGGCTGGGGAGAGGGTCGTCATGACTACTCCAATGCCATCTGGTCTCAGGGAACTCCTTACATCGATTCCCTGAGAGCAAAGTATCCAATGAGCCATCTCCAGGCCTGCGGCGAATACGTCGGTCTTCCTGACGGCCAGATGGGTAACTCTGAGGTGGGTCATACGAACCTCGGCGCAGGAAGGGTCGTTTATCAGGATCTTGTCAAGATCAATATGGCCTGCAGGGACCATAAGTTCCTCGAGAACGCCGAGATCAAGGCTGTTTTCGATTATGTAAAGCAGAGCGGCAAGAAGCTCCACCTGATGGGCCTTACCTCCCACGGCGGTGTGCACAGCTCCCTTACCCATGTGTACGAATTCCTCCGTGTAGCCAAGGAGCAGGGACTTGACAAGGTTTATGTCCACGCTTTCATGGATGGCCGTGACACCGACCCTCGCAGCGGAAAAGGTTTCCTCGAGGAGCTTGAGTCAAAGATGGCCGAGACTACCGGTAAGATTGCCAGCGTCATCGGCCGTTTCTATGCAATGGACCGTGACAAGAGATGGAACCGCGTAAAGGAGGCATATGATCTTATCGTGAACGGCAAGGGCGAGAAGTTTACTTCCGCCATCGACGGTATCCAGGCTTCATATGACGCTGACGTCACTGACGAGTTCGTAAAGCCTATCGTCATCACTGATGCTGCCGGCGCTCCTCTCGCAAAGGTTGAGGAGGGCGATGCAGTAATCTTCTACAACTTCCGCAATGACCGTGCGCGCGAGCTCACCACAGTACTTACCCAGAAAGACATGCCGGAAGAGGGCATGAAGACTCTGCCTCTCTACTACTGCTGTCTTACTCCTTACGATGCAAGCTTCACCGGAGTCCACATTCTTTTCGACAAGGAGCTCGTGAACAATACTCTCGGCGAGACTGTCTCTAAGGCCGGAAAGCGTCAGCTCCGCATTGCCGAGACTGAGAAGTATGCCCATGTGACATTCTTCTTCAACGGCGGCCGCGAGCTTCAGTTCGAGAATGAGGACCGTATCCTCGTGAATTCTCCGAAGGTTCCTACATATGACCTTCTCCCTGAAATGAGCGCTCCTGAGGTTGCCGAGAAGCTTGTCGACGTCATCAACACCGAGAAGGAGGATATGATCATCCTTAATTTCGCAAACGGCGACATGGTCGGCCATACCGGTGTCTATACTTCTATCGAGAGGGCTGTGGCCTGCATCGATAAGATGGTTGAGAAGGTCGTTACTGCTGCGAAGGAGCATGGCTATGTCGTCCTGCTTACTGCTGACCACGGAAATGCTGACTATGCAGTAAATCCTGACGGTACTCCTAACACGGCCCACTCTCTCAACATTGTTCCGTTCATCGTCATCAATGCCGAGAATGAGGTCAAGACTGTCAAGGATGGCGCTCTCTGCAACGTCGCTCCGACAATCCTCAAGCTCATGGGCATCCCTCAGCCTGCTGAGATGACTGCCGAGCCGCTCTTCTAGGTTTCGGCTTCATGACATAAAAAGAGCTGGCATACGGTCGTAAGACAGTATGCCAGCTCTTTTTGTATCCTTCAGTCCGACCTGCTTTTGTCGATCTCTCCCGCAGTCCTGCTGACCAGGGCCCCGAGGGACTCCGACGCTTCGCGTCTCCGGCCTTCCCACAATCTGCCGCGTCATCGCTGCGCGATAACTTGCATCTTGCGGGCCCCTTCCGCTATACTTGTCCGCGGATGGACAAGCCCTCGGGACCCTGGCCAGCAGGGCTGCTCGGGCGGATTATTTCGTGCGGCCGATGAGCTTGTCGGCGAAGCGGCGCAGCATTTCGTAGCGGACTCCGGTGCATACCTTGGAAGCATACGAGAGGGCGTCGCCGGTCAGGCGGAGGATCTCGTACTTGGCATCCTCGTCGACATGGAGCTTCTGATAGACATCCTTGAAGAGAGTGATCTTCTTGAGCTTCTGGTCCGTGGTCTCGACAGGAAGGTCCATGGCATCGAGAAGCTTCTGGCGAGTCTTGTCGTCAGCCTTCTCAAGGGCATGGGTGGTAAGCCAGCACTTCTTGTTGTTGACGATGTCTCCGCCGATAGGTTTACCGAAGACCTTGGCATCCCCGAAAGCATCCAGATAATCATCCGCAATCTGGAAAGCAAGTCCGAGATTGTAGCCGAACTGATACAGATTTTCGCAGTCCTCCTCGGATGCGCCGGCGATAAGAGCACCCATCTTTGCGGAGCAGGCGATCAGCACTCCTGTCTTAAGGCCGATCATCTTGATATAATCCTCCATCGGAACCATCGGGACCTTCTCGAAATCCATGTCCAGCTGCTGGCCGTCGCAGACCTGCGAAGCGGTAGTCGAAAACAGCTCCAGAGCCTTTCCGAGCACCTTCGAAGGAGCTTTCGCGATACGCTTGTAACTGTCGATGCACATCGCATCGCCGGAGAGAATCGCTCCGTCCTCGCCCCATTTGGTCCATACGGTCGGCATCCCGCGGCGCACCGGAGACTTGTCCATGATATCGTCATGGATAAGGGTAAAGCTGTGGAAGACCTCGAGTCCGGCTGCCGGCTGCAGAATCGAATCGTCGAATGCGTCCTTATAGAGCGCATAGGTGGTAAGACACAGGCGCGGACGCAGCCTCTTGCCTCCGATTGAAATCATGAAACGCAGTGGGTCATAAAGCCTTTCAGGCTCCTTTGTAAACTCGATATTATCGAACAGAGACTTAAGCGCAGCCTCGACGTGGGATTCGTTGATCATCGTAATAAATTTTAGTGCCGGACACAAATATAGCGAATATTTCCCTATATTAGCTACGATTTTCAAAGAGACGATGAGAAAAGGACAGGCAACAGTAGTAAAGAATGCCGGCAGCCATTTCATGCTGTCGGAGCTCCCGGAATGGAAGCCCTTCCCGGCAGTGCTGAAAGGAAAAGTCAGGCTCAAGAACAGCGAATCGACCAACCCGGTCGCCGTCGGGGACCATGTCTGCTACGAACTTCCGGAAGACGGCAACGTCGACCTGCAGCATCCGGCAACGATCTCCGAAGTCCTCGACCGCAAGAACTGGCTGATCCGCAAATCCACCAATCTCTCAAGACAGTCCCATGTGATCGCGGCCAACATCGACATGGCCTACATCATCGTTTCCCTCTACTTCCCTGAGATCAAGCTTCCGTTCCTCGACAGGATACTGGTCTCATGCGAAGTCTATGGGGTCCCGGTCACGATAGTCATGAACAAAGTGGATCTCTACCGGGACGAGGCCGCCGAATACGTCGAGGATTTCCACCGGATCTACGAAGGCGCCGGATACAGGGTCATGGAAACGTCCGTCAAGACGGGAGAAGGCCTGGACCGGCTGCGCGAGGACTGCAAAGGCAAGGTCTGTCTGTTCTCGGGCGAATCAGGAGTCGGCAAGTCCAGCCTGATAAATGCAATCGACCCGGCTCTCGACGCCAAGGTCGGAAAGATTTCTGCCGCCCACCTTCAGGGAAAGCATACCACCTCCCTATATGAGATGTATCGTACGGAGAGTGGTTCATATATCATCGATACACCCGGCATCAGAGGCTTCGGCTTGGTATCTCTCGAAAAGGAAGAAATAGCCCTCTACTTTCCGGAGATGCTCAAGGTGGCCCGGGACTGCCGTTTCACTCCATGCACCCATACCCACGAACCGGGCTGCGCCGTCAAGCAGGCAGTGGAGGACGGAACAATCAGTGCCGAAAGATATAACTCGTATCTCGGCATGCTTGAAGAGGACTCTAAATTCAGGTAAATGCGCCCGCTTGACAGAGACATACTGAGACTGGCCCTACCGAGCATTCTGGCCAACATTACCGTCCCGCTGGTCGGCATGGTGGACATGGCCGTGGCCGGTCATCTGTCAGGCTCCGCCGCTACTCTCATCGGCGGCATCTCGATAGGAGCGATGCTCTTCGACCTTCTCTATTGGAACTTCGGCTTCCTGCGTGTAGGGACGGGCGGACTGACAGCCCAGGCTTATGGCCGCGGAGACCGTCATTACTGCGCCGAGACCCTGATCAGGGGAGTCGGCTTCGCCTGGGGAATCGCGTTTCTCATGATCCTTCTCCAGTGGCCGTTCATGCAACTGGTATTCGCATTCGTGGAATGCTCGGATCCGGTGCGTGAGCTCGCGTCGAAATATTTCATGATCCGTATCTGGGCCGCTCCTGCTACGCTCAGCATGATGGCCTTCAAGGGATGGTTCATCGGAATGCAGGATACCGTCAGCTCGATGTTCACGGACCTGACAGTCAACGCCGTAAATATTGTGACGAGCATAGTGCTGTCGCTCGGAACCGGGATTCCGGGCTTCGACGGAATCGGCTTCGAAGGTATTGCCTGGGGAACCCTTATCGCCCAGTACAGCGGACTTACCTTCGCGCTTTCGGTGGTCGCTTTCAAGTACTTCCGGAAGGTGTTCGCCGGGATTGGCCTGAAGCAGTTCGAAGCCACGTTCAGAGGCAAGGAACTCCGTAAGTTCGTAACCATGAACTCGGACCTTTTCCTGCGCTCCGTCGGGATGCTGATAGTCTATATCGGGTTTACGGTCATATCGGCCCGGTATGGAGATCTGATGCTGGCGACAGGAGCGATTCTGATGAAACTGCTGATGCTGTTCTCGTTCTTTACCGACGGCTTTGCCTATGCGGGGGAGGCTCTTACCGGGAAGTTCATCGGCATGCAGGACCGGGAGATGACGAAGAGGACTGTCCGCCAGACTTTCGTCTGGAGTATGGGCATCGGTATCTTCTTCATATTGATTTATTTTGTCGGCGGTACTCCGATAGTCCGGCTTCTTACTTCAGAGGCCGAGGTGGTCGATGCATGCAGGCAGTTCTTCGTATGGCTGCTGCCTATGCCGCTGATAGGCTGCGTCACTTTCACCTGGGACGGAATCTTCGTCGGCGCGACTTCATCCAAGGCCCTGAGGGATTCTTCTTTGTGGGCGGTAGTTGGATTTTACGCAGTTTGGTTTATCTTTGTAAATGTTTTCCGTCCGGATCCGGTCGGGGCTATCCATATACTGATGCTTGCTTACTTCGCGCATCTCGCCGTGAGAGCCCTGTATCTGAGTATCAATTACAGGCGGAGCATACTCGTGGAGCCTTTTGACAAATTATGATTAACGGATTCTATAGATATTTCAGAATTTCAAAACCTTCAGCAGAGAGGGTGCCTGAGGAGAAAGTTGATTCTACGTACCGTCGACTGAGGTCCCAGACCTTCTGGGGAGTAACTGTGGCATACAGTCTTTTCTATGTCTGCCGTATGACTCTCAGCATCGTAAAGCAGCCTCTTATCGACGGTGACATCTTCAACACGGGTCAGCTCGGTCTCATCGGTTCGGCCCTGCTCTTTGTCTATGCTGTCGGCAAATTCATAAACGGCTTTATCGCCGACTACTGCAATATCCGCAGATTCATGGCCATCGGCCTGTTCATCTCGGCGCTGGTCAACCTGATAATCGGAATCCTCGGTTTTGCGACCGACTGGATCCGGATTTCGCCGGCCGTAATGTTCTTGACATTCGCCGTCCTCTGGGGTATCAACGGCTGGATGCAGTCCATGGGCTCGCCTCCGGGAGTGATCAGCCTCTCGCGCTGGTTCCCGCTGAAGGAGAGGGGAACATGGTACAGTATCTTCAGCGCTACTCCGTATCTCGGCAAGTCGCTGTCGTTCTGGCTGATAGGTATCGTCGTCGGCTGGTTCGGGTGGCAGTACGGATTCATATTCGCCTCCGTTGCCGGTTTCGCCGGGGCTTTGCTAGTCGCGTTTTCGGTTTCCGATACTCCGGAAAGCAAGGGGCTTCCTTCTATCCAGGAACTTAACGGGGAGAACCGTGAGAAGACGGATTCGATGCCGACCAAGGTGCTCCAGAAATATGTATTCAAGAATCCCGGAATCTGGGTAATCGCCCTTTCCAGCGCTTTCGTGTATATAACCCAGTATGCGGTAAGCGGGTGGGGAGTGCTTTTCCTGCAGAAATCCAAGGGCTTTTCAGATATCTCCGCGACTGATATAATCGCCTTTTCGGAGATTTTCGGAATTGCAGGAACGGTATGCGCCGGCTGGCTTTCGGACAAACTCTTCAGAGGAGACAGGATACGTCCTGTAATCCTTTCCGGAGTAGTCTGCCTCGTTTCTCTGTGGCTGTTCCTTTTTACCGGAGGCAGCGCGCTTATGAATATAATCTACGTTTCGACATTCAGCATCTCGATAGGAGTCGTATTCTGCGTAGTCGCCGGCCTCATGGCCCTCGATATCGTGCCTCGCAAGGCAACAGGCTCCGCTCTCGGAATAGTCGGAATATCTAGCTATGTCGCCGCGGGAATCCAGGATATAGTCAGCGGATTCATGATCCGTCAGGATGCTTCCGGCGCATGGGATTTCGGTCCGGTATCATGGTTCTGGATCGTGGCCTGCCTGGTATCGTTCATACTGCCGGTATATGGGTGGAAATATCTGAAAAAGAAAGTTGTACAAGACTAATGATCAATAATATGAGAATCAGATTCAGTATCGATTACAATACTTCCTGGGGGGAGCGGCTTGTGCTCGTCATCGGGAAGAAGAGGTATGACATGCGATATGTCTCTTCAGGCATGTGGCAGGTTGAGCTGGACGATGTCAAGTCAGTATCATCTTATACCTACGAAGTGTGGAATGGCGACAACTGCATCCGCAGCGAGTATGCCCCGCACGAACTTGAAACTTCATCGAAGATCGTCACCGTCCTCGACCGTTGGCATGACAGACCTTCCAATGCTCCGTTCTGGTCGTCCATGTTCAAGGACGTGATCTTCAGGCGCGAGCCTCACAAACCTGTAAAGACGGTGGCCAAAGGAAATGTTTCCTTCATATTCCCGTCGGCGGAGATCCGTCCTTCGCAGGCCGTTGCCATGACCGGAAGCGGAAAGCTCTTCGACTCATGGAAAAAGATAGTCGTTCTCGACGACAGCGAATTCCCTTACTGGAAGATTACCCTGCGCGCGCAGGAGTCCTTCGAATATAAGTTTGTGATAGTGGACCGAAAGACTCTCGATCCGATAATGTGGGAGGTCGGCGACAACCGCCATTTCTCGGCTCTGCCGAAGGAAGGGGAGCATGTGATCGCTGCCGACTTCGTGCCTCAGTTCCCTACGATGCCGTGGAGAGGCGCGGGAGTCGCCGTGCCGGTCTTCGCCCTCCGTTCTGAGGACAGCTTCGGCATCGGCGAGTTCCATGATATCAAGAAACTCGTGGACTGGGCCGCCGCTACCGGCCAGAGCGTCATCCAGCTGCTTCCTGTCAACGATACCAAGATGACAGGGACATGGCAGGATTCATATCCGTACAATGCCAACTCCACTTTCGCCCTGCATCCTCAGTTCATCCACCTTCCGGATGCCGGAGTCCGCAATGACAAGGCGTATAGAGACTTGCGCGACGAGCTGAATTCGTTGCGCCAGACAGATTATGAAAAGGTAAACGACGAGAAGACAAGACTGCTCCGCAAGGCTTATGATTCCTTGGGTGACAAGGTCATGGCTTCTGACGATTATAAGGCTTTCTTCAAGGAGAACGAATCCTGGCTGCTGCCGTATTCGGTATTCTGCTGTCTCAGGGACGAGACGGGAACCGTAGATTTCTCCAAGTGGGGAAAGATGGCCAAGTTCTCTGCAAAGAAGGTCGCAGAATATGCCTCCTCCCACAAGAAAGAGGTCGGTTTCCACTATTACGAGCAATACTGGGCTGACGCCCAGCTGAAGGATGCCGTGGCCTACGCCCATTCTAAGGGAGTTGCCCTCAAGGGCGATCTTCCGATCGGAATCAGCCGTACCAGCGTAGATGCGTGGGCATATCCTGAGCTCTACCATCTGGATTCGCAGGCAGGCGCTCCGCCTGACGCATTCTCGGTGGATGGCCAGAACTGGGGCTTCCCTACGTACAACTGGGAGAAGATGGCAGAGGACGGCTTCTCATGGTGGAAGATGAGGATGAAGAAGATGAGCCATTATTTCGATGCGTTCAGAATCGACCATATACTCGGCTTCTTCCGTATCTGGGAAATTCCTGTTCCGTATAAGAGCGGCCTGATGGGGCATTTCAGCCCGGCACTGCCATATTCGGCCGACGAACTCCGTTCAAGGGGTTTCGATATCGGAGGCGGGCGTTTCGTGACTTCCGGCAACGGAGAAGAGACCGATGTGCTCTTCCTCGAGGATCCGCGCAAGAAAGGGTACTACCATCCTCGTATCTCGGCCCAGAATACTACCTGGTATGCAGGAATGGACGAGTGGCAGAAACGCAGTTTCAATGATCTCTATGACGATTTCTTCTATCGCAGGCACAATGCTTTCTGGAAGGAGTCGGCTATGAAGAAACTGCCTTCTCTGCTTGAATCTACGGGAATGCTTACCTGCGGAGAGGACCTCGGAATGATTCCTGACTGCGTCCCGGAGGTGATGAATGAGCTCGGAATCCTGTCTCTCGAGATCCAGAGGATGCCTAAGTCTCCAAGGGACGAGTTCGCCGATCCGGACCGTTATCCTTACTACTGCGTCTGCGCTACCGGTACCCATGATACCAATACGCTGCGTGCATGGTGGGAGGAAGACAGGGCTGTGACTGCGCGCTTCTGGCACAACATGCTCCACGGAACCGGCGACATGCCTTGGTTCTGCGAGCCTTGGGTATGCGCCAAGATCATAGACCAGCACCTGAAGTCTCCGGCAATGCTCTGCATCCTGCCGCTGCAGGACTGGATATCGATTGACGGAAATGTCCGTTATCCGGGCAATCCTGAGGATGAGCGGATCAACGTTCCTGCTATTCCTCGCTACTATTGGAGATACAGGATGCATCTGACGCTGGAGGATCTTCTCTCCAAGTCGGATCTGAATGGTACTCTCAAGGGAATGATAAGAGGCTCAAGCCGAAATATATAGGCTATTTCTCAAGCCATTCAAGGAAATCGTCGGTCCGGGCGCGCGACACTGTAAGGTCGGGTTCGGGCCGGCGCATTGCATTTGGCTTGACCGTCTTGCTGACGGAGATGCGCAGCCTGCCGCCGAGCAGCTTGGTGACGCTCTCGACCACGTCTTTGGAGACGATGCAACTTCTGGAAATCTTGAAGAATTCTTCAGGGTTTAGCTCGGCCATGATGGCGTCAAGGGTGCCGTCGATCACATAGAATGTCCCGTCTCTTGTCACGACGTGGTTGTCCTTGTCCTCCGAGAAAAAGTATGCGACATCGGCTGTCTTGACAGGTACGATGCGGTCGTTGAGCTGGACCAGGAAACGCTCTTTCCACTGATGCTCGGGACGTGAGGTAAGGGCTCCGAGTATCTTGTTGACATCGTTCTCGTCCTCATCCTCGCGACAGCGGGAAATAGCTCGCTGCAGGGCGTTGAGCTCGACCGGCTTCAGGAGGTAGTCGATGGAATTGACTTCGAAGGCTTTCACGGCATAGCTGTCATAGGCGGTCGTCATGATCACCTTGGCCGTTATCTCCACTTTGCGGAAAATCTCGAAACACTTTCCGTCCGAGAGCTCCACGTCCATGAATATGACGTCCGGCTTGTTTTCTTTAAGCCATGCCACGGCTTCGCGGACGGACTGTGCCGTTCCGGCTATTTCGATGTCCTGAAAATTCGTCTTCAGGGTTCTGGCCAGGGTCGCCTGGGCCATGAGTTCGTCTTCGATTATAAATACTTTCATAGTAATGGGAGTGCTACGCGATAGTACTCGTCATTGTTGTCTATTACAATGTCTTTACCTCCGCGGTCAAGATAATTCTGTCGTATATATTTCAGTCCGAGTCCGGTGGATTCGGTTTCTGTCAGTTTCGGATTCCTGTTGTTGGTGACCTCGACTTTTTCCCCGTCTGTACGGATGGAGACCTTCAGAGGCTCGGAAGTAGAGACGCTGTTGTGCTTGTTGGCATTCTCGATAAGCATCTGCACCGAATATTTCACGATATATCTGTTCAGGTCGTCTTCCCTTATATCCTTCTCCACTATCAGTCCGTCTCCGAAGCGCAGTTTCAGCAGGTCAACGTACATGTCGACGTACTCCATTTCTTCGTTGAGGCTTACCAGAGGCTCGTTTTCGTTACGCAGCATATAGCGGTAGAGCCGCGAAAGCTTGCGTACGAAGTCCCTCGCGTCGTCGTTCTTCCCGTCCGCTATGAGGCAGTCCAGGATGTTGAGGGAGTTGAACAGGAAATGCGGATTGACCTGACGCTTGAGGTTGAGGTATTCGAACTTGGCGAGATTGGCCCTGTCGCGCTCGGTCACCATCGAACGTCTGGCAGCCTGCGCCGAGTCTATCATATAGACGATCGAGTAGATCGCCGCTTCTATGATCATGGATACGATCAGCAGTTCCAGAAAATGCCGGAACGTGAAAGGACCGTCGAATTTCATCGGAAGGCCGAAGCCGGCCATCAGCGTCCCAACTACGCAGAGCGCCAGGACGAAGGCGGCGAAGACCGCCAACCGGAACCATGGCCTCAAGCCGGCCCTCTTCTTGCGTGCGCGGACGTATAGTATGGTCGCGAAGACCATGATCAGCAGCGGGACGGGATTGGACAGGAAGATTCCCGTTATCTCCATGACCGAGGCGCCGTCGAACAGGGTCGTCCTGGTAAGTCCGACTATGAGGAGGCGGGCTGCAAGTATGGCTCCCACGGCAATGAGGACCCATTTGAGCTGGGCTTCGCTCAGTCTGGAACTGTCCTTGCTGCCTGAACCGAATATCTTTATGAACAGGGCTATCGACCAGCCCATGAGTTCGGTGGTTACGAAGGTGGAAACGACGCGGGCCATCATCGGCTGCGTGAACACCGGCTGGAAAAGGGTGGCTGCAGCCATGCCGATAAGGTAGCCGATTATGTTTACGAGGATGATGCTTATTGCAGTGAATTCGACTGAGAGTTTTTCCCTGACGCAGATGATGACGGTCATGGTCATGGTCAGCAATGTCAGGAAAATGGTATCATTTATCCCGACGCCCAGACAGACGGTAGTGGTCATGGCATGGAGTACCGCGAAGCCGTGGATGATCCATGCGTTGCTGATATTTCTCATAGTCGTCGCGTTTGCAACTGCTAATATAGTAAAATTCATCCGTAAATACTTACCATTCATCCCCAAAAGCGGGCATTTCGTCCTTAATATTTTGCTATTAAAACGTTAAATACTACTTTTGTGCACTATTCATCAGTTAATAACGCTATTCATAATAATGGATCGTAAAAGAGATTTAACCTTCTGGCAGATGTGGAATCTGAGCTTCGGCTTCTTCGGAGTGCAGACAGCTTATGCTCTGCAGAACAATTCCAACAGCCGTATCTTCGCCACGCTCGGTGCGGATCCGCACAGCCTGAGTTACTTCTGGATCCTGCCTCCCCTTATGGGCCTCATAGTGCAGCCGATCATCGGCTCGATGAGCGACAGGACCTGGAACAGATTTGGCCGTAGGATTCCTTATCTGCTTTTCGGAGCCATAATCGCAGTTATCGTTATGTGCTTTTTCCCGAATGCCGGAAGCCTCGGACTGAAAACCGTCGCGGCGTCTCTCGCCCTCGGAGCAGTCTGCCTTATGCTTCTGGATACTTCCCTCAATATAGGAATGCAGCCTTTCAAGATGATGGTCGGAGACCTTGTGAATGAACGACAGAAAGCCAAGGCCTACTCCATCCAGAGTTTCCTCTGCAATGCAGGAAGTCTTGTGGGCTATGTATTCCCGTTTGCCCTTGCATTCTTCGGTATCAGCAACGAGGCTGAGGCCGGGGTCGTTCCGGATACCGTAATATATTCTTTCTATATCTGCGCTGCTTTGCTTATCGGCTGTGTCGTCTATACAGTAGCCAAAGTAAAGGAGATGCCTCCGAAGGAGTATGCGGAATTCCATGGAATCGATCTTCAGAAAGCTTCTTCTGAGAAGGAAGGCTCGAATATGTTCAAACTGCTCGTCAAGGCTCCGAAGACCTTCTGGACTGTCGGCCTTGTGCAGTTCTTCAGCTGGGCCGCTTTCCTCTATATGTGGAACTATACCAACGGTGCTATCGCAGTCAACTGCTGGGGCGTCGATACCAATGTCGCAGGCTATGCCGCGACTGCTGGATATCAGGATGCCGGCAACTGGGTGGGCATCGTTTTCGCCGTCCAGGCCATAGGCTCTATCCTATGGGCTCTGGTAATCCCGAGATTCCGTAATCTGAAGACCGCCTATGTCGTCAGTCTTCTGATCGGAGCCGTCGGCTTCGCTTCAATCATGTTCATACATGACCAGTATCTTCTGTTCGTGTCGTATTTCCTCGTCGGAGCGGCATGGGCTGCTATGCTGGCTCTTCCGTTTACGCTGTTGACCAACGCGCTCGAGGGCAGCGCCCATATGGGCACATATCTCGGCCTGTTCAACGGTACGATCTGCATCCCTCAGATAGTCGCCGCCCTTCTCGGAGGTACGGTGCTGTCTCTCGTGGGTGATTCTCAACCTGCTATGTTCATGGTAGCCGGAGGTCTGCTTCTCCTCGGAGCCCTTTCGGTATCATTGATCAGGAAGTAATTTGTTATATATACATTAAAACTAACTACAATCTAAATGAAAAGAATTCTAACCGTAGTGGCAGTCATTCTTTCAGCAATGATCTCCACATCACTGCCCGCTCAGAACGGGTACCAGGTTAAGGGAGTAGTAGTTGACGCCATGGGGCCGGTAATCGGAGCTACTGTCATCGAACAGGGCACGTCCAACGGAACATCCACAGGCCTCGACGGAGACTACGTCCTGAATGTCTCTTCCGCAGACGCAACTGTAGAAATCAGTTGCATCGGCTATTCGACCCAGACTTATGCTGCTTCGGCGGTTCCTTCGGTCATCACCCTTGTCGAGGATTCTGAATTCCTTGATGATGTCGTGGTCATCGGTTATGGTTCCGTCAAGAAGAACGACATGACCGGATCTGTTTCTACAGTCCGTGCAGACCAGATCAACAAGGGTATGATCTCATCTCCTTCACAGCTCCTCGCCGGCAAGTCCAGCGGTGTTGTCGTGACTGCAGGTGACGGTCAGCCTGGTTCTGCATCTACAATCCGCGTCCGTGGAGGTTCTTCACTCAACGCCAACAACAACCCGCTCGTCGTCGTGGACGGTCTTCCTGTGGGAGATACCGGAGTCAGCGGCATGAGCGACGCTCTTTCTTCAATCAACCCTTCAGATATCGAGAGCTTTACAGTGCTCAAGGATGCATCCGCAACCGCTATCTATGGTTCCCGCGCATCCAACGGTGTCATCATCATCACTACCAAGAAAGGCTCCAAGGGAGCTTCAGAGCCAAAGGTCAATGTCGACGTCACTACCTCTGTCTCAACCAATGCCAAGTATCTTGATGTCCTCACGGGCGACGAGATGCGTGCCGCAATGCAGGAGTACTACGGCGACAACGCCAACGCTCTCGCTGCTCTCGGCAATGCCAATACCGATTGGCAGAAGCAGATCTGGCGCACAGGCGTCAGCCTCGATGCCAACGTCGGTGTCGCAGGTAACAGGAAATTCGGAGAATTCGTCCTTCCTTACAGATTCTCTACCGGCTATCTCGGCCAGAAGGGTACTCTCAAGACTTCAGGAATGCAGCGTGGTACTCTCGCTGTCAATCTCGCTCCGACTTTCTTCGACAACCATCTCACCGTCAACCTCAACGGTAAAGGTGTGATGATGCACAATCAGTTCGCAAATACCGCCGCTATCGGTCAGGCAGTCCAGTATGACCCTACCCAGCCGGTTTACGACGTCAACGGAATCCATGGCTACCGCAGCTGGGGTACAGCCAATACTCTCGGAACCAACCCTGTAGCTTCGCTCGAGGAGATGACCAATACCTCTTCAGCTTACCGTTTCATCGGCAACGCCCAGCTCGACTATAAGGTCCATGGTTTCGAAGACCTTCACTTCAATCTCAACCTCGGTCTTGACTTCTCGTCATCCGGCGGCCAGAAAGATATCCTCGAAGGTTCTGAGCAGAGCTGGCACAGCCAGACAGAAGCAGGACGCGGACGCGACGAGTGGTACACCCAGCTCCGCCGCGACCATACTCTCGAGTTCTACGGCGCATACGACAAGACTTTTGCCGAGAAGCATACCGTCAACCTCATGGCCGGTTATGCATGGCAGCATTTCTACCACCATTCTGCAGGTCTTGCGACTTCAGTCGACAAGAAAACTCTCTACAGCGACTACTACAACGCCTTCGAGAATTACCTTGTTTCATTCTTCGGCCGTGCCAACTACGGTTTCGCAGAGAAATATCTCCTTACCGCTACCGTCCGTTACGATGGTACTTCAAGGTTCTCAAATAACAAGTGGGGTTTCTTCCCTTCAGTAGCCTTCGCATGGAACGTGAAGAACGAGAACTTCCTCAAGAATGTAGATGCTCTCTCTATCGCAAAGGTCCGTCTCAGCTACGGTCAGACCGGTCAGCAGGACGTCGCCGGAGACAGCTATCCTACTCTTCCTACCTACTATACCAACCAGATCGGCAGCTACTATTATTTCGGTGACCAGATCATCGTTCCTATCAGGCCTGACGGATACAACGCCGACCTCAAGTGGGAGACCACAACCACCTACAATGCAGGTATCGATCTCGGTTTCCTGAATGACAGATTTACTGTCAGCGCCGATGCTTACTACCGTAAGACTTCGGATCTTCTCAATTATACTCCTGTCGCTTCCGGCGCAAACCTCAAGAACTACCTCAACGCCAATATCGGAACCCTCGTCAACAAGGGTATCGAGGTCGACATGAACTGGATCATAGTCCAGAGGCAGGACCTCTTCTGGCAGTTCGGCGTGAACGGGGCGTACAACCACCAGAAGATCACCAAGATGACCACCAACGACGGCGACGGCTATAAGGGTGTCGATGTCGGAGGTATTGCTGGTGCTGTCGGCAACACTATCCAGAAGCATATGACGGGCTACGCTCCTAATACCTTCTATGTGTTCCAGCAGATATACGACGTTGACGGCCGTCCGATCATGGGCGCTTATGTTGACCGCAACAACGACGGTGTAGTAGATGAGGAGGACAAGTACTATTACAAGAGCCCTCATCCGAAGGTTACTCTCGGTTTCAACACTTCTCTCAACTGGAAGCAGTGGAACTTCGCCGCATCGGCCCACGCCAATCTCGGCAACTATGTCTATGACAACAATTCATCTCAGCTGAGTCTTCTTACCGACCTTTGGACCAATAACTTCATCGCCAACCGTATTCCGCAGGGCGTGAAGGACGGTTTCATCAAGGCACAGTATTTCTCAGACTACTATATCAAGGACGCTTCGTTCTTCAAGCTCGACAATGTTACCGTAGGCTATACCTTCGCTCTCAAGAACGATATGGCTCTCAACCTCTTCGGTACTGTCCAGAACGTATTGATCATATCTCCTTACGACGGTCTCGATCCTGAAATCTTCGGCGGCATAGACTCCAACATCTGGCCGCGTCCGAGAACATTCGTCATCGGAGCCAAGTTTAACTTTTAATCAAGGAGGAAAAGAATCATGAAACTTTATAGAATCGCAATATCCATCTTTGTCGCCCTTGGGCTTACTGCCTGCGTAGGCGATCTTGATGTCACTCCTATCGATCCTTCGGTTACCCTCCCTGAGGAAGTGCTCAACTCCGAAGACGCATATGCCCAGCTTCTTGCGAAGTGCTATGCCGGTCTTACCGTATCAGGCTCTGACGGCCCTGACGGCGCTCCGGATATCGACGGTATCGACGGCGGTTTCGGCCAGTACATGCGTGCGCTCTTCTACATGCAGGAGTTCACTACCGACGAGGCCCTGATCGTATGGAATGACCAGACAGTAAAGGATCTCCACGCTCTCAAGTGGACCACCACCGACGTATTCGTGACCGCAATGTTCTCCAGGGTATTCTACCAGATCGGACTTTGCAACGAATTTATCCGCCGCGCACAGGCTTCGGAGTTCGCTTCATCCGCAAACATGAAGACCATGATTGCAGAAGCCCGCGCTCTCCGCGCCCTCAGCTACTACCACGCTATCGATATCTTCGGTAACGTTCCGTTCTCTACAGAGACCAGCACGGTAGGTGCTGTCGGTCCTGACCAGATCAGCCGCGCCGATCTCTTCAAGTGGATCGATGACGAGTGCGCCGACCTTATCGCCGGTGGAGAGCTCAAGGGTGCCAAGCAGAACGTCTACGGTCGTCTCGACGTCAACTTCGTCAAGATGGTACGTGCACACCTGAACCTCAACGCTGCCGTATATCTCGGAATCTCCGCTTCTGAGGCCAAGCCTTACTACGATGTAGTCGGCACCCTCTGCAAGGAGATCAAGAACGATTATCCGGCTCTCCATGCTAAATATACCGACCTCTTCGGCGCCGACAACGACAAGATGACCGACGAGATGATCTTCTGCATACCTCAGGATGGTACCAACATCCAGAACTATGGCGGAACCAACTTCATCATCAAGTCTTCATGCAAGGGTGGTGACAAGGCCACTGCCGCCGCTCTCGGTATCGATGACGGCTGGGGAGGTACTCTCGTAACTCCTGAGTTCATCGCCAAGTTCGACGATGCCGACGCCCGCAAACTTTTCTGGGGCGTAGGCGGAGATATGAGTGCTTCTCAGGCAATCGACGTCCTCGAGTTCGACTATGGCTGGTCAGCCCACAAGTTCTCCAACGTCAACAGCGACGGAACAACTCCGTCAGTAATCAACTTCATGTCAACCGACGTTCCTCTTTTCAGGGCAGCCGATGCATACCTCATGCTTGCTGAGGCTCAGCTCCGCGGCGCTTCTACTGTAAGCGAGACCGAGGGTAAGGAGGCGTGGAACGCAGTACGAGAAAGAGCTGGCCTGGGCGAGTGCACATACTCTCTCGACGAACTTCTCGACGAGCGTGGACGCGAGCTTTACTGGGAGTCATGGAGAAGAAGCGACCTCGTCCGTTTCGACAAGCTCACCAGCGGTGACTATCTCTGGACATGGAAAGGTGGCGTCCAGGAAGGTACTTCCGTAGACAGCCACTACAACCTCATGCCTATCCCGACTTCCGAGCTCAACTCCAACAGCAAGCTCAGCCAGAACGCAGGTTATGTCGCCAATAAATAGACTATCGTTATGAAGAGAATTAAATCAATCATATTTGCGGGACTTGCAGCCATTGCCGCAATCTCCTGCGACCGGGAAGAACTGGCGACATTCAATCCTGTGAATGCCGACGCCCCTGTCCTTCTTGAGTATTCAGCCACAGAGGATGCCATCTCGGCTTCGTTCTCTCCGGCTGTGTTCAACATGGGCTTCAATGATAAAGTTGCAGCCAACCACTTCCTTGTCATCGTGTCAGTAAACGATGCGCCGGTAGAAAAAGCCCTCACCGCTTCCGCTAAGGACGGCGTGATCACTGTCAAGAATTCCGCCATCAGCAAGACTCTCATGGGCCTCGGATATGAGGAAGGCGCTAAAGTGTCTTTCGACATGGTAGTCAGGGCTAGCCTGCAGACCAACGGTGACAACGGCAAGAACGGATATATCGATTCCGAAGGCAGAATATCTGTCAAGGACTTCGAAGTGACGATTCCTGTCGCCCAGGGCAATCCTTGGGAGAACTTCACGGAGGTCAGCACATGGAGCGTGATCGGCGATATCGCCAGCGCCGGCCTGACCTGGAACGGCGACATCGTCATGTACACTGACGGTTCCCGCCACGTCGCCCGCAACGTCAAACTTACCACGACGGATCAGTTCAAGTTCCGTAACAACGGAGGCTGGGACGAGAACTTCGGCGGTACAGACGAGTCCGATCCATTCGTGGCATCGACTGGTGTAGAATACACTGCCGTAGATAAGGGAAAGAACATCTCCGTTGCAGAAGATGGTTCGTATGACCTCGTGCTCGACGTAGACAACCAGACCTTCACGGTTTACGCTGCCTTCCAGACCTATCCGGGCTTTGACCAGGAGAGCGCATGGAGCGTCATAGGCTCGATTGCAAGCTTTGAGATGGTTTGGAACAAGGATATCGCTATGACTACCGACGGAGAGTGGCATGTCGCAGAAGGTGTAGAACTTACCCCTGACGATCAGTTTAAGTTCCGTAAGGATCAGAGCTGGGATGTCAATATCGGCGCTGTCGGTGATACCGAGCCTTATATCGCAGAACTCGATACAGAGATCGAGGGCTTGGAGAAAGGCAAGAATCTGGCAGTCGCAGAGGCAGGTACATATGACCTTCTCGTCAACCCGGATGCCAAGCTCTTCAAGGTTGTCAAGTCTCTCGGAGGCAAGAGCGGTCTTGTTGGCGAAGGCGGCGGCGAAACCCCTCCGGGACCTACAGTAAAGGGCTGGAACATCATCGGCCTCAACGGTGACTGGGACAACGACGTGCTCGCCACTGCTTCCGGCAACGTATGGACTGCATTTGTAACTGCTAAAGAAGCTACATCATTCAAGTGGCGCAAGGATGCAGGCTGGGACGAGAACTATGGCGGAACCATGGTTTCTCTCGGAACCCCGTTCGCAGCAGTCGCAGGCGGTGACAACATCGAACTCCCTTCAGCTGGTTTCTACAAAGTCGTCCTCGACCTCGACAAGCTTGAGATCACCGTATCTGACGGTAACGTATGGTCTCTTATCGGAGACTTCAACAGCTGGAGCGGCGACGTGGACATGACCCTTACCGACGGCAAGTGGGTAAGCCCTGTCACCAAGATTTCTGCAGGCGGCTTCAAGATCCGTCGCAACCATGACTGGACCGAGAATGTCGGCGGTGTCATGGATGCTCTCGGAATCCCGTTCGCAGCCATCGCAGGCGGTGACAATATCGCCATCGAGGAGGAAAATGACTATGTAGTTACATACGACCCTGAGGATCAGACCATCCTTGTCGAGGTAATAGGCTGGGGCGTCGTAGGTACCATCAACAGCTGGGGCGGCTCTGCCGACCTCGCCATGAAAGAGGAGAACGGCATGTTCGTAAGGAAGAACGTCACCCTTACCGCTGACGATGAGATCAAGGTCCGTTACCGCAACTCATGGGATGTCAACTATGGCGGCCGTACCGACGTGGGCTTCGTAGTAGAGGCCATCTCCGGCGGCGACAACCTCAAGCCGGGCGCAGGCACCTATGACATCTGGCTGGATGCCGAGAAGAAGGCTCTGTTCGTGATGACGGCAGGCGTCGCTCCGGAGTACTGGGGTGTGGTCGGCACCATTAACGGCTGGGGTGGAACTCCTGATGCCGTGATGTACCATGACGCTGAAGGATATTTCGTTGCGAAAGGCATCACTCTTGCAGCAGACGACGAGATAAAGATCAGGAAGAACAGCGATTGGACAGACAACAGAGGTGCTTCCGACGCAGCTCCGGATACCGCTCTCGCTGCAGTTGCGGGCGGCGACAATATCAAGGTGGCTGCCGGTACGTACGACATCTATTACCAGAGCGCATCTGAAAAGATATACGTAATGACAGCGGGCAAGACCCCTGCTGACGCTCAGTAGCATATTTTTCGGACTGGAGCCCCTGACCGGACTCCAGTCTGCCAATCTATAGACAGTGGTCTATATATTTTTAAAATTCTGTTTTGCTTCGTAATATTGATTACGGCAAAAGGTACTGACGGTCCGGCAGACTACGGGCCTTCGGCCCTATCCCTCCCAGCCTGACGGCTGGGCTCCTCCCGCTCACGATGGCCGCGGGCGGCCACGGTCTCCGGACCGTCAGTACCTTTGCCGGGAACAAATAAAACTATATATGAAAAGAATATTGAAGTATATAATGGCTGTGGCCGCAACTATTGCGGTGTTGAGCTCCTGTGGCGGCGACAACAAAGAGACTCCGGACGTAAAGGTCACCCTCTCGGCAACCCCGACAACCGTCACCTTTGCTCCGAAAGCCACCGGCACAAAAATAATCGCCGTAAGCACCACCGGAGACTGGACGGCAACCCCGTCCGCCACCTGGTTCCATCTCGACAAGACTTCCGGCAAAGGCAAGGGCTCCATTTCCGTCACAGCTGACGAGAATACGGGCTCGGACGAACGCACCGGTTCAATCCGCATCTCCGTCTCAGGAGCTCCTGATGTCACTGTGTCCGTGAGTCAGGGCGCCGATAACATGGTCCCTCTGACCGCCACTCCTGCTGCCTTCGACGGTACCAAGAGAGCTTCGACGACCTATCAGCTTCTCGTGTACAGCTTCGCAGACAGCGACGGCGACGGCATCGGTGATTTCAACGGAATCAGCTCAAAGCTGGATTATCTTTCAGACGTGATGGGAGTGACAGCCCTCTGGCTTTCGCCTGTCCATCCTGCCATGTCCTATCATGGATATGATGTCCTGGACTATTTCTCCCTCAATCCGGAATATGGCACCGAGGACGATTTCCGCAACCTCCTGGCAAAGGCCAAGGCAAAGGGCATCGACATCTATCTCGACTATGTGCTCAACCATGCCGGAAAGGACCATCCATGGTTCAAGGACGCCTGCGCAAGCGAAGAGAGCCAGTACAGGGATTACTTCCTCTTCAGCAAGACTCCTTCCGCAGATATCCAGGCCGGGAAGTTACCGATGTTCCCGAAGAACGGATTCGATGCCGGCCAATGGTTCGCGGTAGGTGGAGAGAAGGTCGGGGCGAAGGGACGTTTCCGTTTCGACCTCGACTGGAAGAGCGATTCCGCTCCGGTAGTGACTGTTACCGAAACAGATGCCGCAGTCGAAACGGGCTCGTCGAAGAAATATATCTATTATGGCAATGACGATAAATGTAGGGCTTTCGTAGAAGACGGTGACGGAAAATACCATATCGTCGTCGATTTCGATTCTGACTGGGGCTTCCTCATAAGGACATCGAGTGAAACCTGGGACAACGGTACCAAGTATGGCGGAAAGGCCGGAGATGTAATCGCCTTCGGAGAGCCTTTCACCCTCAACAATACCGAAGCCGCAGATATAGTCTTCAAGGAAGTGACATACTATCATTCCCATCTCTGGACCGACTGGTTCGCCGATTTCAATTACGGCAAGGCTTCGGAGGCGGAGACTTCTCCTGCATTTGTCGATCTTGCGAATTCAGCTGACAAATGGATCGACATGGGCGTGGCGGGACTCCGTCTCGACGCCGTCAAGCATATCTACTGGAGCGAGACATCCTCCGAGAACCCTACCTTCCTCGACAAATGGTATGACAGGTGCAACGCTACCTATAAGGCCGCCGGCGGAGAAGGGGATATCTTTATGGTCGGCGAAGTCTTCAGTGACGCTCCCGCAACCTACAGCTACTACGACGGCCTTCCGTCAGTCTTCGAATTCAGCTTCTGGTGGGGGCTCAGGGACGTGCTCAACAACAGGCGTGCAGGAAAGTTTGTCGCTGACATAATTGGGTACCATGATGCCTATAAGGCCCGCAGGAGCGATGCCGTTCCTGCTCTTAAGCTCTCCAACCATGACGAGGACAGGGCTGCCAGCGATCTCGGCAAGAATCTCGCAAAGGAGAAACAGGCTGCTGCTTTCCTACTCACCGCGGGCGGCAAGCCGTTCATTTATCAGGGCGAGGAACTCGGATACTGGGGTACCAAGTCCAAGGGAGACGAGTATGTGCGTACCCCTATGATGTGGACCAAGAGCAACACCGGCCTTGCTTCTAAGCGCCTTGGATCGAAGATTGACAAGAGCATGCTGACCGCTTCCATTTCCGTGGAGAGCCAGCTTGCCGACGAAGAGTCCCTGCTGAACGTTTACAAGACTTTCTCGGCACTTCGCAATACCTATCCGGCTCTTGCAGAAGGTCAGATGAGCGTCACTTCCATTGACGATCCTGCGATAGCAGCATGGTACATGACCTCCGGCAGCTCCAAGCTTCTGGTCATCCACAACGTAGCCAACTCCGACAAGACGATAGAGGTGGACGACAGCATGGCACATTGCGTGGCCCTTCTCGGCACTGCATACGTCGATGGAACTTCGCTCAAACTCGGGGCGAACTCTTCAGTTGTATTTGAACTATAGATAACGAAAATATATGAAAAGACTTTTACTCGCCGCAGTTGCCGCGATCGTTGCGCTGGCAGGCTGCCGGAGCAATGTTGAAAAGACCGTTGCGACCCATCCTGAATGGGCCTATAATTCTGTGGTCTATGAAATCAATATACGCCAGTTCTCCGAAGAGGGCACGTTCGCTGCCGTCGAGGCGCAGCTCCCGAGACTCAAGGAACTCGGAGTCGACGTACTTTGGCTGATGCCTATGTATAAGATCGGCGAAGAGGGCCGTAAGGGTACGCTCGGCTCGTATTATGCCATCTCCGACTACTGCAGCACCAATCCTGAGTTCGGTACGATGGAGGATTTCCAGTCGCTTTTGGATGCCGCCCATTCCATGGGATTCAAGGTGATTCTCGACTGGGTCGCCAACCAGACTGCTCCGGACCATATATGGATGACGGAGAAACCGGCAGATTTCTACGAGAGGGATGCCGAAGGCAATGCCATATATGAGTATGACTGGACCGATACCCGCAGTCTCAACTACGGGAACAAGGAAGTCTGGGCAGCCCAGGACAGCTGCATGAGGTTCTGGCTGGAGAAGGGCGTGGACGGTTTCCGCTGCGATGCCGCCGGAGAAGTTCCTGCCGATTTCTGGTACGGAATCCTTCCTGGTATCCGCAGGGATTATCCAGAAATCTACCTGCTTGCAGAGGCCGAGACGCCGAAGCTCAGCAGCGACAATTCTGAATTTGAAGCTACTTATGCATGGAAACTGCACCATCTTCTCAACGACATAGCGCAGGGTAAGGCCAAGGCCTCTGCAATCCGCAAGTACGTCGTTGAAGATGATAGGGAGATGGGTAAAGAGGGTTTCCGTCTCATGTTTACGTCCAACCATGACGAGAACTCATGGAGCGGAAGCGAGTTCGAGCGTATGGGCGATGCCGCCAACGTGATGGAGGTGCTCTGCTTCACCCTTCCTAAAGGCCATCCGCTTATCTATACCGGACAGGAAGTAGGAGTTACCCGTCGTATCGAGTTCTTCGAAAAAGACCCTGTCGCCGACTGGTCGGAGAATGAGTATACTGCCTTCTTCAAGACTCTGGTGAAGATGCGCCATGAAAATCCGGCACTTCAGGCTGGATCCCGCGGCGGCGATATACGTTTCTTTGACAATGTCCCGGAAGACGTGCTTGCATTCAGCCGTTCTCTCGGTGGAAACGAAGTTGTCGTGATCGCCAATCTTTCGGCGCAGAAGCAGACAGTCAGCCTTTCTCTTGAAGGAGAATATACTTCTGTCTTTTCTGGCATCGGCATGGCTTCTCCGAAGTCGGTCGACCTCGCTCCATGGGGCTATATGGTCCTTGCGAAAAACTCTGAGTCACCGGTCGGAAGAGTCGAGCCTCTCAGCTGGTGGACCGGCATGAAGATGCCTCTCCAGCTTATGGTCAAGGGTGACAGAATCGCATCCTGCAATGTCCGTATAGAGGGCGGAAAGGGTGTCTCTGTCAAATCCGTAACTCCTGGCGACAGCCAGGATTATCTTTTTGTGGACGTCGCTATCTCTGCTTCGGCAGAGCCCGGAACTTATGATCTCGTCTTCTCCGACGGCGAGCGCGAGTTCAGCTATCCCTACAGGATAGAGGCAAGAGCTGAAGGTTCGGCTGAGCGTAAGAGTTTTACTACGGCGGACATGATATATCTGGTATTCCCAGACCGCTTCGCCAACGGCGATCCTGCCAACGATTCTGTCAAGGACATGGCTGAACCGGGCGACCGCAATCTCACCGGAGGCCGTCACGGCGGCGACATCCAGGGTATCATCGACCATCTGGACTATATCGCCGGTCTTGGCGCGACCGCCATCTGGAGCACTCCGCTTCTTGTCGACGACGAGCCTGAGGGTTCATATCACGGCTACGCCTGCGGCGACTATTACCATATCGACCCGCGTTTCGGCAGCAACGGACTTTATCGCGAGATGGTATCGAAGGCTCATGAAAAAGGCCTGAAGGTCATCATGGATATCGTCACCAACCATTGCGGAACTGCGCACTGGTGGATGGATGACCTGCCTTTCAAGGACTGGATCCACGTCTTCCCGGAGTTTACCGGCTCTAATGTGGCTTTCTCTACCAACATGGACCCGAACGCTTCGAAATATGACCTTAATCTTCAGGAGAGCGGCTGGTTCGTGCCTTCGATGCCTGACATGAATCTGGATAATCCGTTTATGCTGAAGTATTTCCAGCAGTGGGCGATCTGGTGGATCGAGTATTCCGGGCTGGACGGTTTCAGAGTTGACACTTATCCATATAATGAGAAGGTTCCTATGAGCAAGTGGTGTGCGGCCGTGCTCGAGGAATACCCTGATTTCAATATCGTAGGGGAGTGCTGGACTTCTTCTCACTCGCAGCTGGCCTATTGGCAGGCAGGGAACGGGAACAAGGACGGCTTCAATTCCAACTTGCCTACGATTATGGATTTTCCTCTCCAGGAGGCTATCGTAGCGGCCATGTGCGAGCGCGGTGACAATCCGGGGTGGGGACAGGGAATGGCCCGTGTCTATGACTGTCTGAGCCATGATTTCGTATATCATGATCTCTCGCATATGATGATCTTTCTGGCAAATCATGACCATGCCCGTCTCGGGGATATCTTCGGCAGCGATCCTTCGAAGATGAAAGTGGCGCTGGCCATGCTCGCTACCATGCGCGGAATCCCGCAGCTGTACAACGGCGACGAGATGATGTTCAAAGCATTCAATGGCGAGCAGAGCGATCCTGCCCGCAGGGTCGATTTCCCGGGCGGATGGGCCGATGACAAGACCGATCTTTTCTCTGCTGACGGCCGCAAGGGGGTAGCTGCCGAGTTGCATGACTATACCGCCAGGCTTTTCAACTGGCGCAAGGAAAAGTCTGTGCTGCATGATGGCAAGACTCTTCATTTCCTCGGCAGGGACAATACTTATGCTTATTTCCGTTACAATGAGACGGAGGCTGTATTTGTCTTCGTCAACAATACCGGCCATGATGTTATTGTCCCTTGGGACCATTATGCCGAATTCGTGTCCGGTCCGGTTTCTGCCACGGATGTGGTTTCAGGTATGCCTGTGACTCTCGGTCCTGGCCTGACAGTGCCTGCCGGGACTGCGCTTATTGCTGAATTTGACAGATAATTTTATTATATTGGACAATTATTTGAACAGTTAGAAATAATATGAAGAAAGTTTTGATGATGTTTGCCGCTGCCGTCATGTTTTCGGTAGCTGCCTATTCTGGAGAGACTCTGAAGAGTCCGGATGGTAATCTTGAACTGGATTTCCGTCTGGACGAGCGTGGAGCTCCTGTCTATAATCTCTCTTATAAGGGCAGTCCGGTGGTACTTGACAGTCGCATGGGTTTCCTTCTTGTATTCAATAATGATCCTTCCATGCATAGAATGCCGTATGCTGGCCGATTCGGCGGGCCATGGAGCCTGTATGACGGTTTCAGCATGGCTGATTCCAAGACTTCTTCTTTTGACGAGACATGGGCTCCTGTCTGGGGCGAGGAGGCTGAGATAAGGAATCATTATAATGAGCTTGCAGTCACTCTGAAGCAGGAATCCGGCAGGATCATGATTGTCCGTTTCCGTCTTTATGACGACGGTCTGGGATTCCGGTATGAATTCCCTGCCGAGAATGCTCTGACTTATTTCCTTATCAGCGAGGAAGTTACCGAGTTTGCTCTTGCCGGAGACCATCTCGCCTGGTGGCTCCCCGGAGATTACGATACCCAGGAGTACAATTATACCGAGAGCCGTCTTTCGGAGGTACGTAAACTTGTAGATCGCGCGCGTACTGCCAATGCTTCGCAGGCTGCCGTGCCTGGTGTTTCTGTCCAGACTTCTCTTCAGATGAAGACAGACGACGGCCTGTATGTCAATATCCATGAGGCCGAGGTCGTGAATTTCCCTACCGCCAATCTGGAACTGGATGACGAGAACATGAAGCTTCGTGTATGGCTTACCCCTGATGCCCAGGGTGTCAAAGGACGTATGCAGGCTCCTTGCCAGAGTCCGTGGAGGACGGTCATGGTTGTGGATGATGCGCGTAAGGTGCTCGCTTCGAGACTTATTCTGAATCTCAATGAGCCTTGTGCCCTGGAGGATGTCTCCTGGATCCATCCGGTGAAGTATATGGGTGTCTGGTGGGAGATGATCACCAACAAGAGCCTCTGGTCATATACAAATGACTTCCCGTCAGTCCAGCTCGGAAAGACCGATTATTCCGCTGCCAAGCCTCATGGCCGTCATGGCGCCAACAATGAGAATGTGCGCCGTTACATCGACTTCGCCGCCGAGAACCATTTCGATGCTCTTCTTATCGAAGGCTGGAATGAAGGCTGGGAGGACTGGTTCGGCCACCAGAAGGATTATGTCTTCGATTTCGTTACTCCTTATCCGGATTTCGATCTTCCGGCTCTGAATGCTTATGCCCATTCCAAGGGTATCAGGCTTATAATGCACCATGAGTCTTCGTCTTCGACGGTCAATTATGAGCGTCATATCGACAAGGCTTATGATCTTATGAACGAGTATGGCTATGATGCCGTCAAGAGCGGTTATGTCGGCGATATCATCCCTTACGGCGAGCACCATTACAGCCAGCCTATAATCAACCATTATGCTCTCTGCATCAAGAAAGCCGCCGAGAAACATATCATGGTAAACGCCCATGAGGCCGTGCGTCCTACCGGTCTCTGCAGGACTTATCCTAACATGATCGGCAACGAGTCTGCCATGGGTACGGAGTTCCGTTCGGATATCAACCCTGGTCACACTACCATCCTGCCGTTCACGCGTCTGCAGGGCGGTCCTATGGACTATACTCCTGGTATCTTCGAGATGGACATGAGCAAGCTGAATCCGAAAGATCGCAGTCGTATGCGCATGACCATCTGCAACCAGCTGGGTCTCTACGTTACTTTCTATTCGCCTCTCCAGATGGCTGCGGACCTTCCTGAGCATTATGCTCCTTTCATGGACGCATTCCAGTTCATAAAGGATGTGGCTGTGGACTGGGACAAGAGCCTTTACCTTGCTGCCGAGCCGGGCGCTTATGTGGTGACTGCGCGTCATCCTAAGCTTTCTACGCTTAACAAGTCCCAGGAGGGCGTGGCTTCCCTTTCTGACGGAAAGAAGGATGCCCTCAGCGGTGCCGCAAGGTTTGTGTATGCTCTCGGAGAGGATGCCACTTCGGCTGACCTGGAGGGAGCCGTGGCACGTGACGTATGGTATGTGGGCGGCATCACGGATGAGTCTGCCCGTGACATTACGGTGGCCCTGGATTTCCTCCAGCCTAAGGTGAAGTATGAGGCTGTAATCTATGCGGATGGTCCGGATGCTGATTTCGAGACCAATCCTCAGTCTTACACCATCACCCGCAAGACTGTCACCTCCAAGTCCAAGCTCAATCTCCACATGGCCCGCTCCGGCGGCTTCGCCATCTCCCTCCGCGAAATCCGCAAATAAGGAGCTGTCCTGATGACTCTGATACAGAAAATACGTCTTTCGGAAAGATACGGAGTGCATTTTTATGTGATATCGGCATTGTTTTCCATTGCTGCCGCCATAGTGTGCTTCTTCTATCCCGTGGCGATACCGGTATGCATGACGATGAAACTGTTATGCATACCAGTAATCCTGTATCTGTGCGAGTCGTTCCAGAACAAGCATGCTATTTATTTCTATCTGAATCTGGGCATCAGCAAGATCGAGTACTATCTGATCCCGGTCGTGACGGAGTTTTTATTCTTCATTGTCCTGATTTCTGTTTCATGCTTCATCGGTAATGTCGTCAGATAGGATAAATAAGATGCTGGTTGACAGCGTGCATCTCGAATTCGGTCAGCAGATCGTCCTCCGGAGTGCGTTCATAACTTCCGAGACCGGCAAGGTTACCGGCCTCTTCGGAAGGAACGGGGTCGGGAAGTCCTGTCTGTTCAGGTGCATAATGGGCGGGATTAAGGCCCAGAACCTGTTCGTGCGGTTCAACGATGAGATGGATACCGACTACAACAGTATCGGCAAAAGGGTAAAGTATCTTCCCCAGGGCTTGTTCATGCCGGCGAGGATGACGCTGAAGGAAGCGTTTGACTTGTACCATGTCGACTACGACGGTCTGGTGTCGTTTGACGTACGTTTCCTGAATAAACAGGGGAAGCGCTTCCATGAGCTCTCCGGAGGAGAGGCCCGGCTCGCGGAAATATACCTTGTGCTCAGGTCTGCCTCCGAATTCTGCCTTCTGGACGAGCCATTCTCCTACATCGCCCCGAAGGACGTGGAGAAGATACAGAATCTCATCCTCGCGGAAAAGAAGCGCAAGGGAATCATAGTCTCCGACCATATGTATGAGGCACTGCTACCCGTGTCGGACGAGCTCTACCTGATCAAGGACGGCTACACCTTCCCCATCCAGACAAAAGCCGACCTCATCAAGCACGGCTACATTATTTGAACCAGTCGGTGAGGTGGTCCTTGGCGTAGAGGTAGTAGATGATAAGACCGACCCAGCTGGTCAGCAGAAGGATGACTGAAGCGATTATCTTTCCGCTTGTCTTGATAGGCTTCTTGACGATGTCAAGAACTGCGACGATTGCCAGGACGATGCCTGCAAGGTAAATTAATGTACTCATAGTTTTATGCTTTAGTGTTTAGTAAATGGGGTTCCTAGAGGGTCTGGCCGCCAATGAATTCGCGCATTATCGAAGTCGGAGGAATGGCGGCGATCTCGTTAGGCTGAAGAGCGACGATATAGTCAAGGAACTTCAGCAGGCGTACGGCCTCGGTGTAGGCCGGGCTGTTAGGAGTGATACGGCGGAGCAGAGGCTCAGCATAGTACTTCAGAAGAGGAAGCTCGTACATCAAAGCCGTGTTTATCTGCGCATCGGCATTCTCCTGGAACGGGAAGATATACTTCTCCTCGCCACGGCGTACGCTCTGCCACCCGTTAATAGTATTCTCCGGAGTATGCCCGCGGTAATTGTAATCCCGGACCATGCGGCGGAGGATACGGTTGTCGGAAGTGGAGATATTGTTGTTCTCGTCAAGATTCAGAGACGTCAGGGCTGAAGCGTAGACCCTGAAGATACGGTTGTTGTCCACCTCAGGGACCATCGCAGGATCAAGAGCATGGATACCCTCCATGATAAGGATATCATTGTCTTCCAGCTGCATGAAATTGCCCTCGAAAACAGGCTCGCCACGGAGGAAATCAAAACGCGGGAGCTCGACCTTCTCTCCGGCAAGCAAAGCATTCAGATGCTTGTTCAGAAGCTTGAGGTCCATGGCCTCCAGACACTCGAAATCAAGATTCCCGTCCTCATCCCGCGGAGTGAACTTACGCGAAACGAAATAATTGTCCAGCTCGATTACTTTAGGCTTCATGCCCAGTACCTTGCACTGCTGGGCGATACGCAGCGAAGAAGACGTCTTGCCGCTTGAAGAAGGACCTGCGATGAACACAATCCTTATCCGGGACTTCTCGGCAAAGATCTTGTCGGCGATATCGGCATAATGACGCTCCATCCGCGCCTCTGAAATGTTGATAAGCTCGATTGCACGGCCGTTACGGATAGCCTTGTTGAGAGTGCCCACTCCGAGTATGCCGATAGTCTTGCACCACTGGGAATATTCCTCGAGAGATGATGCAACCTTAGACTGCTCCTTGTAAGGGATAACCTTCTGAGGATCGGAGATAGAAGGGTACTGAAGGCAGAATCCCTTGCCGAAATGCACCAGATTGAACACCTTGATCACCCCGGTAGAATATGCGAGAGGCCCATGGAAAGTGTCGGCCTGGCCGTCAAGATAATATACGCTGAGGAAGAATCGTCCAAGCGACTCCTCAAGACGTGCCTTATGGAACTGTTTGTTGTTCTCGAATATCTTAATCCCTTCCTCTGCCGGAATCTTCTTCTTGGTGAAACGGAGATCCCTTGAAGAAAGGTTCTTCATCTCCTGCTTCAGCAGCTCCAGATCCGGAACGACAGGCTTCGAATGGGCATGGATATCTGTCGTATCATTCTCATCATATGAGAGAATCTCGCAGTAGAGACCGCTCGGCAGCGAATGGTCCACCACCAGAATCTTGTCCGGATAGATCTTGCGCACCGCGTTCTGGAGCATGAAAGCCAGAGAACGGATATATGTCCTCCGGCCGTCGGCATGGTTATAGCCGAGGAACTCCACCTCATGCGGATGGAAGACGGTAAAGTCAAGCTCCTTGAGCTTGTTGTCCACAAGGGCCGAAATGACCCTGTATTCGACTCCCGTCTTCGGGTCCTTTACAACCTTGCAGAACTGCTCGGAGATCTCGTAAAGAGAGGAACCGGCCTCCACACTGATGTACTTGCCCGTATTCTTGCATAAGATTCTGATAGATGTCATAGTACTTCCTTTAAATATGGTCCGGTAACCGAATCCGGATTCTTGGCAAGCTGCTCCGGAGTACCCTCGGCAACTATATATCCGCCCCTGCGTCCGCCGTCCGGACCGAGATCGAAAATATAATCCACCGACTTGAGCACGTCCAGATTATGCTCGATTATAATTACAGTATTACCCTGGTCCACAAGCTGCTGCAGAACCCCGAGCAATACTTTTATATCTTCAAAATGCAGGCCTGTGGTAGGCTCGTCAAGAATATAAAGCGTATTTCCCGTAGCCTTTCGGAAAAGTTCGGCCGCAAGTTTCATGCGCTGGCTTTCACCTCCGGAAAGCGTCACGGCCGACTGGCCCAGATGCACATATCCGAGCCCGACATCAAGCAGGGCCTTAAGCTTCTGCGCAATCTTCGGCACAGGCTTGAAGAACTCGTAGGCCTCGCTGATAGGCATCTCCAGTACGTCATTTATATTCTTTCCCTTGTAACGCACAGCAAGAGTATCGTCCTTGTACCTGCGCCCGCGGCACTCGTCGCATGGAACATGTACGGACGGCAGGAAGTTCATCTCGATGACCTTGATGCCCGCTCCCTTGCAGGCCTCGCACCGTCCTCCCGGGACATTGAACGAGAACCTTCCCGAACCGAAACCGCGTACCTTGGCATCGACGGTCTCCGCAAACAGAGTGCGGATATCGTTGAATACTCCAGTAAAGGTGGCCGGATTGCTCCGGGGAGTGCGTCCAATAGGACTCTGGTCGATCTCGATAAGCTTGTCTATATTCCTGATGCCGTGCAGAGCCGTATAAGGAAGCGGCTTAAGCTTGGCATTGTAGAACTTGTTCTTCAGTATAGGCATCAGCGTCTCGTTGATGAGAGAAGACTTGCCGCTGCCGCTGACTCCGCTTATGCCGATGAAGCATCCCAGCGGAAAATCTATGTCTATATTCTTGAGATTGTTGCCCGACGCTCCTCGCAGTCCGAGAGAATTCCCGTTCCCCAGCCGCCTGTGCTTAGGGACGGCGATCTCGGAGGCCCCGCGCAGATACTCCAGCGTCAGGGACGGGCCGACGATACAATGCTTCAGCGTGTCCGGATCAGGCTTCTTTCCCTTCAGGAGATAGTCCGCCGGAGCGCTCAGGCAGATCCGGCCTCCTTCCTCTCCGGCGCCCGGACCGACATCTACGAGCCAGTCGGACGCATACATGGTCTCGGCATCATGTTCGACGACCATGATCGAGTTGCCCTCGTCGCGCAGCTCCTTCAGCGAATTGATCAGCTTCCGGTTGTCTCTCTGATGCAGGCCGATGCTCGGCTCATCGAGGATGTAGAGCACATTGACCAGCTTGGAGCCTATCTGTGTGGCCAGACGGATGCGCTGGCTTTCACCTCCGGAAAGGGATGCGGTAGCCCTGTCCAGAGAAAGATAGTCCAGGCCGACGTCCAGCATGAAACGGACCCTTTCCCGGAGCTCCTTGAGAATGTCGCGTCCGATCCTGTTCTCCCTGCCGGTCATCTTCTCCGGCAGCGAATCCAGCCACTCCTTCAGGGCGCTAATCTCCATCGACGAAACTTCCGCGATCGTCTTTCCGTCGATCCGGAAACAGTTGGTCTGCTCATTCAGACGCGTGCCTTTGCAGACCGGACATACGATCTTGTCGTCTATGTCATCCACAATCCCGGGGAAGGCCACCATCTCCGAGAGGGCGCCGTCCCCGACCCTGAACAGCTCGTCCGAACCGAAAACTATCAGAGACACGGCTTCGTCCGGAATCGCGGCTATAGGATCATAAAGGGAGAAATTGTATTTGCGCGCTATAGAGCGTATAATATCGAATTTTCTGGTTTCCCGTATCTTTCCGAGAGGGACGATACCTCCGTCGGCGATCGAAACATTGCGGTCAGGGATTATCGCATCGATATTGACATCGACAATCATTCCGAGGCCTTTGCAGTGCGGACAGTAGCCCTCCGGAGAGTTGAACGAGAACGAATGAGGCGCCGGTTCCTGCAGCGAAAGCCCGCTGTCAGGATCGACGAGATGTCTTGAATAATGCTGCAGGGCACCGGTCTCCATGTCCATTACTGCCAGGGAGCCTTTGCCTCTCGTAAGGGCGGTAAGTACCGACTCGCGGATACGCTTGGCATCCGAGGCGTCCGGCTTGAGCTTGTCGATCACGAGCTCGATGAAATGGGCCTTGTACCTGTCCAGCTGGGTCACCTCGGAAAGATCCTTCAGCTCGCCGTCGATGCGTACCTGCGTATATCCGCGCTTGCGCATCTGGTCGAAGAGCTCCTTGTAATGGCCTTTACGCCCTCTGACGAGCGGAGCGAGAAGGTAACATTTGCGGCCTCCGTAGTTCGTAAGTATCAGGTCTGTGATCTGCTCGTCGGTATAGCGGACCATCTCCTTCCCGGTGGAAGGGGAATAGGCCCTCGAAGCCCTGGCGTATAGCAGTCGCAGGAAATCGTATATCTCTGTTATCGTGCCTACGGTCGAACGCGGGTTGTTGCCGGTAGTCTTCTGCTCGATTGCGATTATCGGGCTGAGACCGGTGATCTCCTCGACCTCAGGCTTCTCCAGAATGCCCATGAAATGCTTCGCATAGGTGCTCAGCGTATCCATGTACCTTCTCTGGCCTTCTGCGTATATCGTGTCGAATGCAAGCGAAGACTTGCCGCTGCCGCTGAGTCCGGTGACGACGACAAATTCGTTGCGCGGGATGCTCAGGCTCGCTCCTTTGAGGTTGTGGGCCTTCGCTCCTCGTATTTCGATATATTCTTTACCCATTATTGAAAATCTCCGTCGATGCTGATGCCCTCGCCATCCCAGTCGAGATCGTCGTCGGGCTCGTTGAAAGGCTGTAGAAACGGATTGTGCGTGCGCTCGTAAGCGATATCGGTCTTGGGCCCGTGGCCCGGAATCACGGCGACATCCCCGTCCAGTCCCATGATCTTGTCCATGATACTTACGATCTCCTTGTCGTAGTCGCCCCAGGCGCTGTCGGTGCGGCCGATGCTGCCGGCGAACAGAGTATCTCCGCTGATAAGCAGTTTGTCCGCCCTGTCGTAGAAGCAGACGCAGCCGGGAGTATGCCCTGGCGTCTCTATGACCTCGAACTCAGTTTTGCCGAAACTGAGCCTGTCGCCTTCCTTTATGTCCTTCGTGGCGAAGTCTCTCGGAGCGTCGGGCATCCCGAAGACTCCTGAGAGTAAATGGTTGTTCTCCAGCAGGACTTTGTCGGCCGGGTTCATATAGACGGGAACCCCGTATTCGGCGACCATCGCCGGGACTCCGTATATATGGTCGAAGTGCCCGTGGGTCAGAAGTATCATCTTGATTCTTATGCCGTTGTCCCTGACGTAGTCCGTCAGCCGGCTGCATTCGGCCTCTCCGAGACAGCCCGGATCCACGATCGCTCCTTCCAGAGTGTCATCCCAGAGGAGGGTGCAGACTTCCTGGAAAAGATTGAATGTGAAATTTCGGATATTCAGCATAAGTGATGGAACATATTTTTACAAAATTACAAAAATTCCTCTAAATTTGTAGAATCATAAATACATACTATGTTCATTGGTGTTGCCGGAAATATCGGTGCAGGGAAGACCACTCTGACGAGAATGCTTGTGGATTATTATGGATGGACCCCGAAATACGAGTCTGTCACATATAACCCATACCTGGAGGATTACTACAAGGATATCCAGAGATGGTCGTTCAACCTTGAGATATATTTCCTCGAGCAGCGTTTCCAGGACCTCATGGAGATAGCCAAGTCGGATAATGTGATAATCCAGGACAGGACAATCTTCGAGGGCGTCTATGTATTCGTCGCCAACAACTATGAACAGGGGAATCTTTCGAAGAGGGATTTCGAGACTTACATGAGACTTTTCAACCTGATGATGTCGATGGTGAAGGCTCCTGACCTGATGATCTACCTGAAGAGTTCCGTCCCGCATCTTGTCGCCCAGATCCAGAAGAGAGGGCGCGAGTACGAGCAGGGGATGAACCTCAGCTATCTGCAGGGGCTGAACGAAAAGTACGAGAAATTCATCAATGAGGACTATAAGGGGCATGTGCTCACGATCGATGTGGACGGGCTGGATTTCGAGAGCAGGCCTGAGGACTTCGCGATGATTACGGAAAGGATCGATTCGGAACTCTTCAGTTTATTTGGTCAGACAAACAATATACAAGGATTATGCATATAGCGATAGCAGGAAACATCGGTTCGGGTAAGACTACTCTTACCAAGATGCTGGCGGCCCATTATGGCTGGACGCCTAAGTTCGAGTCTGTGGATTTCAATCCATATCTCTCTGATTTCTATGAGGATATGGAGAGGTGGAGCTTCAATCTCCAGATTTACTTCCTCAACAAGAGGTTCAAGGATGTCGTCGACATTTCCAAATGCGACGACGTCATAATCCAGGACAGGACTATCTACGAGGACGCCAGGATATTCGCGCCGAACCTGCATGCTATGGGCCTTATGAGCACAAGGGACTTCGAGAACTATTCGGATCTCTTCGACCTGATGATGTCCCTGGTCAATCCGCCAGACCTGCTTATCTATCTCAAGAGTTCTATCCCTAATCTCGTGTCCCAGATCCAGAAGAGGGGCCGCGAGTACGAGAAAAGCATCCGTATCGACTATCTTACCGGTCTCAACGAGAGATACGAGAACTGGATCAAGGACTATAAGGGTAATCTGCTCGTCATAGATGCTGACCGCATCAAGTTCGGAAACCGTCCGGAGGACTTCCAGACCGTTACCGACATGATCGACGGACAGATGTTCGGTCTTTTCCCTCAAAAATAACAGTCTATGGACGGTGGGATCGGCGGCATAGCTTTAGGTCTGCTCATACCTTTTGCCGGAACTGTGCTCGGCTCTGCCTTCGTGTTCTTCATGAAGAAGGAGATGCCGGAAAAGCTTCAGAAAGCTCTGCTCGGCTTCGCGTCCGGAGTCATGGTCGCCGCGTCTGTATGGTCCCTTCTTATCCCCGCCATGGAGATGGGGGATGGAAAACTGTCGGTAGTCCCTGCGACTGTCGGCCTTCTTGCCGGTTTCGCGTTCCTGCTCCTTATAGACTATATCACTCCGCACCTGCATCTCGATGGTGATCAGGAAGGCCCTGAGAGCCATCTGTCGAAGACGACGATGCTGTCTCTTGCCGTGACCATCCATAATCTCCCGGAGGGAATGGCCGTCGGAGTCGCTATCGCCGGCGCTCTCAGCTCGGATGTGGGCATGTCTGTAGCCGGTGCTCTGGCCCTTTCCCTCGGTATAGCTATCCAGAATATCCCCGAGGGGGCGATCATATCGATGCCTCTTCGCGCAGTCGGCAACACACGTCTCCGTTCCTTCGGAATCGGCAGCCTCAGCGGTATCGTCGAGCCTATCGGCGGACTGCTTGTCCTGCTTCTCGCTTCGATCGTTACCCCGATGATGCCGTACCTTCTGGCATTCGCTGCCGGAGCGATGCTTTATGTCGTGATAGAGGAGCTGATTCCGGAAGCTTCAACCGGTAAACACTCCAATATCAGCACTGTCGGATTTGCCGTCGGCTTCGCTCTGATGATGGTCCTGGATGTGGTTTTGGGCTAGTCTCATAATATTTTAACGTCCCGAATGTCACTTTTTTACGATTTGGGACGGGAATTTCAAATCTATTTTTCTATATTTGTTCCCAGATAGGAAATAATTAAACTGGCAAACTATGAAAAATAGAATGGCTTTCGTGGGAGTGCTTTTGTTGTTTTTTATGGTAAGCAACTGCTCTCATGAACCGGGATTCGAGATCTCGTCAAATGAAGAAGACTCTGTCGTTATTGTGACAGAGTCTTTATTTTATATTTAAGTATCCTGTTCTCCAGGAATACAGCAGCACTCGCAAGGAAATAATATGCTACGCTCTGGATGGTCATCGCGAACATCTGGCTGCGTATCGCTGTAAGATCTCCGCCGGCAGCGTTGAGGTTGATGAAAGCCTGACAGCCGAACGTGGACGGGAAGAGATATGAGAAGTACTTCCAGAATGCCGGGAAGGCAGCGGTAGGCCAAGAGGTTCCGGTAAGGAAGAGACAGATCGGGGACATGAACAGGAACAGTACGAAGACTGTCTCCCTGCGGGTCACGACCGTGCTCCAGGTCATGCTGAAGAAGACGCAGTCCGTCACGAAGAACAGCAGCAGTACGACGATATCCCAGAACTCGCCTCTTTGAGGCAGCCCGAAGATTGCCGGTACTATAAAGGCTATGTACATGGAAATGCCCATATATACGAGCCAGTAGGCGGCTCCCCGGCCCAGGACGACGCGCCCGAGACCGATTCCGTCCAGTCTGTCAGGAAGGGTTGCGAAACTTCTGCCCTGCTCTCTGAATGTTCCGACAAGCAGGGACATTCCGTAGAACATTGTCTGCTGGATTATGAGGAACAGAATCGCCGAGATCAGGAAGAAACTGTATGAGAAAGCGCTGTTGTACGGGTTGTTCTCCTCGTATGGAATCGCCTGCACAAGCTGGGCCGCCTCTTCTCCGGTAAAGCCGGCTGCCGCATATCTTTCTATCTGGATATGGCCGATTTCGTCAAGCATGACATGATTCGCGGCCATCAGAGCATTCTTATAGTATAGGAAACTGCTCATGTCGCAATAGACAGACAAAGTAGCCGTCTCCATTCTTGCGAGTTTCTCATTGAAGTCTGACGGGAACATCACTATTCCCTTGACCTTCCTCTCCTGCATAAGCTTCTCTGCCTCTGCCATGTTTGCGCAGCGGTATTCGACAGCGACTTCTCTGGTCGCATCCATCTCCCGGATGTATCTCCGGCTGACATCGCAGTTGGCGTCGTCGACTACGGCTATAGGGGTGTCATTCAGGACTCCGTTGAGGTAGATCACATTGTAGAGCAGAGGATATATCAGACCTGCCACGAAGAAGATCAGCATTACTCCCCAGTCAGAGAAAATCTGCCTGAGTTCGAACCATCCGATGCCCCGGAAGTCCTTCAGCCATGTTCTTATATAATTTTCTCTTTTCATTCTAATTCTTAGGGAAGTTAAGATTGATATATGCGCCTTTCAGCCTCCATAGTACCGGAAGAGGAAGCAGGACAAAGAACAGCAGGTGCACTATTTCCTGCCACCATCCTGCGAATCCGGCCCCGAAGATCACTTCCTGCACATAGAACAGGTAGTAATGCCTTATCGGAAAAGCTGAAGCCCAGCCCTGGATCCATGACGGCATCGCCTCTATCGGGAGAGTGAAGCCCGAGAGGGAGAAGCCCAGGACGCTGTAGAGGGCTCCGATACTCAGCGCCAGCCTCGGTACCGGGAGGCAGCCGATTATGAATATGGCTATCGCCTCGCTGGCTGTCACCATCAGGAAGATTGCTATGAACATGTTCCAGATCGACCCGGCTATAGGAAAATGCATCCAGTGGTACAGCAGGGTCACTATCAGGAATCCCAGACCGGAGAACAGGGCTGTATAGAGGATGAGTTTTCCTGTCAAGGCGTTCGTTATCGAACCGCCGGCTATCTTCATCAGCTCCGGCGACTTTTCGTATTTCATCTCTGCTCCGAGAGAGTAGATCAGCACTATTATGATGACCAGCTCCAGTACTGCGGGCAGGATTATGTTCGTAAGATAGTAGCCGTAGTTGGTATAGACGTTGCCGATCTGGTGGGTGTCTATGTCGATCGGGCGTATGCGGCCCATGATCTCCCTTTCGTTGACGCCTTTCGCCCTGAGCACCTGACGCTGGACGGCTCCGTTGGTCAGGTTGATCATCGTCAGTATGTCCTTATATGCAAGGGCGCCGCCGACGAAGTACATGCTGTTGAGATAGTATGTGAAGACCGGACGGCGGTTTGCGCTGACGTCCGCATACATGTTCTCCGGAATTACGCAGATCGAGGTTATCTTTCCGCTCTGCATCGCCAGACGGGCGTCGTCGAAGTCGTCGAACTGTACGGTCTTTCCGAGCTGTGTCGCGTCGAGCTGCTGGATGAAGTTCCTCGAAAGGGAAGAGTTGTCGTTGTCGACTATCCCTATCGGCAGGTCATGCGGCAGACCGTCCCGGAAGAAGGTCAGGAAGAAGATGGCGCAGAATGCAATCACCCCGGCCGAGCCGATCAGATATATCGGCCTGTGCCTCCATATCCTCCGCTCACGGCCTGTAACCGCGAATATTTGTTGCCACATTCCCATTTCGCTACTGCTTTAGAATAACTGTCATTCCAGGATAGAGTCCTTCGGTATATTCCTCCGGAACGGCGCGGACTTCGAAAGTCTTGGCATCATACATTCCCGTCTCCTTGGTGGCCTTCCATGTTGCGTAGGACTCGCGTACTGCGCGGTAGCTGACAATTGCGGTGATTTCCTTGTTGTCGAGAGCAGGCACAGTAAGGGTTATCTTGTCTCCTTGTTTCAGACCATGGAGATAATCTTCACGTACGTTGAAAGTAAACCATATGTCATGGGTATCCGTAACGGTCATGATAGGGGAGCCGGTGCCGACAAGTTCGCCGACCTTAGGGAAGGTGGCGGAAATAATACCGTCGGCAGGAGAAGTCAGATATAGCTCTCCGAGATAGCCTTCGACTTCCTGGAGTGCGCCCATGGCTCTTTCTACAAGGGCCTCGGCTGCTTCCTTGTCTTCGATACGCGCGCCGTTGACAGCCATGTCATACTGGCTCTTTGCAGCTTTTGCCTGTGCTACCGAAGCGTCATACTTGGCTTTTGTCTCGTCATACTTCTGGGCGGAGATTACGCTCTGGTCGTAGAGTTTCTGCACTCTGTCGAAGGATTTGCGCATGACCTCCTCCTGGACCCTGGCCTGCTGCCAGAGTTCGTATGCGCCAGTGATCTGCTCCTGGCGTGCTCCGTTGGCTGCCTTAGTCTTCTGGGCGCGGGCAGCTGCGACGGCGCCTTTAGCCTGTGCGAGTTTGGCGCGGACCTCAGGAGAATCGATATACACTACGGTATCGCCCTTGTGGACTTCCTGTCCCTCTTTTACATAGAGTTCCTCGACTCTGCCCGGCACCTTGCCGGATACGCGGTACTCGCTGGCCTCTACCTGGCCCTGGATTACAAGCGGCTTCGGTCTGGATACGAAATAACCGATTATCGAGATGATCAGGATTATGATCAGCAAAGCCGCAACACCTATCGTAATATTGTAGGTTTTCTGTTCTTTTGTCATAGTTTATGTATTTTTATTCATTATCAATATTGTAGTAACCTTCAGCCTTGCGGAGATTGGCATTGGCCATCTGCAGGTCGATTCCCGCATCGATGTACTCCGAATGGGCCTGGAGCCATGCGGTCTGCGCCGCGAGGACGGTATTGGTCTCGATGACCCCGGCCTCGAAGCCGACTGTGGCCATCCTCATGTTCTCCTCGGCGCTGCTGAGATTGTTCTCGCTCATGAGAAGTCTCTCGCGGGCCTCCTCCAGATGCTGGCGGCTCTGCTCGACCTGGAGATTGATCATGTTCCTGGCATCCTCGAGCTTGTCCCTGTAGAGGGTCGCCTCTGCCTTGGCTTTGCGGGTCCGCTGGTAGGCTTCAGTCCCGTGGAATATAGGGACATTGACCATGACTCCGGCGCTGAAGAGCCCTCCGTTCCAACTGTTCTCGTATCCGTGGAAGGCGTTCGGATTGGTCACGCTGTATCCGGCAACGAGGGCGATCTGCGGCATCATGTCAGCACGCGCGATTCCGATTTTCTTGTCGTAGATCTTGGTGGCGAGTTCGAGACTGCGGGTCTCGGCGCGGTCTTCCCAGATATCCTCCATGCTCTTCTCTTCTCCCGGAACCGGGACCGGAATCGCGTCGAGGGCCTCGTCGGAGAGGGTTATCTGAGAGTCGAGAGGCAGGCCGATCTGCTTGCACAGAAGCATCTTTGCGAGTTCGAGGCCGTTGGTGGCTTTGGTAAGCATCATGTCGGCTTCGTTGGCCTTTACCTTTATCTGGAGTTCGTCAGACTTCGTGGCGACTCCTTCCTGGACAGAAATAGCTACGTCCTTCTCCAGCTGATGCAGCAGGTCGGAATATGATTCGGCGAGTTTCTTTTTGTTGGCTATCGATACTATCTGCCAGTAGGCCTGGTCGATATCGACGAGAACGTCGGCATATTTCATGTCATATTCGGCTCTGGCGAGTTCCTCAGCCATCTTTGCGATCTGGTTGGAAAGGACTATCTTTCCTCCGACGAATACCGGCTGCTTGAGGGTGACGGCCCCGATGAAGACGTTCTCGATGTCGAGATGCATGGATTTGTCGATATCCTGGCCGATAGCGTTGATAGGAGTGGCGATGTCCGGAGCGGTGGCGCTGCCGGAGCCGGATTCCTTAAGCATGTTCAGTACCGTCTGCCACATCGGGCTGTTCATGTACTCTGCAGCAAGTCTCGGGTCTGACATTATGGCCGTAGAGAGTTGGGTGACTGCTCCGTTGACTTTGCCGGAGATTGCGCCGACGGCCTGGTCGAGGGCTCCCTGGGCGCTCGTGCCCAAGTTTGTCAACATGGCAGACTGGCTGTCAGTGACCAGAGACAAGTTCCTGTTATTGTACAGGTACGCTCCCGTGGCGCTTATTTCCGGGAAGTAATTTGCACGGGCGATCTTTCTGTCGTACCCGGCCATCTCGACCTTAGTCCTTGCCTGATCGAGGTCTTTGTTGCTTTCTATCGCCATCTGACGGCATTCCTCCAGCGTGAGTACTTGCTGGGCATTCATCTGAAGAGGTAGAATGCATGTCGCTGCGATAATGGGGATGAAGATTCTTCTCATATTTAGTTTATTCTGTTTTTCCGGATTGTCTTTTCCTGCAAAAAAGTTGCCGTTTTATGCCCTAAAAACTGCCTTTTCTGGCTAAATATTGTTCAAAAGGTCGAAAATTGCGAAGAATTGATACTTTTGCACTTTATTTGCAGGGCAAGGGAGGATAAACTTGGTAAACTATATAGCCTGATTACATAAAATGGAAGAGACTTTGCAGACAATTGACATCAAAGGCTTTAAGTCGTTGTTTCCGATAGAGTATGACGCTGAACTCGGAGACGATTTCTTCATTGCCGACATCACTTACGACCGGGCATTGAGAATGCTCCAGTATCCTACCCGCTTCGACGGGTTCCTAGGGATCTTCTGTGTGCACGGGCATCTCAGCATGGATATAAACCTCAGCACCTATAAGGTGACCGAGAATTCCCTGCTGTTCAGCGTGCCGGGCTATATAATAAGGGTTTCGGACGTCGGGACCGATGACCTGAAGAATCTCAGGTTCATCGTGATCGCCGTCTCCCGCGGTTTCATGTCCAGCATGAGAATGGACTTCACCAGGCTATTCAATGAGAGTATGAGCGTCCTGTCTAATTCATGCATCAGGCTTGAGCCGGATGAGCTTGCCCTTTGCAGCAAGTACATGACTCTGGCCATAGAAATAGTCAAGAATGGAGTGACCTCTTACAAGAAGGAAACTATCGGATCGCTCATTTCTTCGGTATGCTACTTCCTCGGCGGAATGTGGGCTGACAAGTTGTCCAAGGCGCGCCGGGAGAGCAATCCTGACATCTCCGCCAGGGCCAAGCTGGTCTTCGACCATTTCCTGCAGCTGGTGACAGACAATCATACTTCCCAGAGGAACATGGCCTTTTATGCTGACAAACTGTGTCTTACCCCGAAGTATCTCTCCAAGCTCGTAAAGAACGTAAGCGGCCGTTCGGCTCCGGAATGGATCGACTCCTTTGTCATCCTTGAGGCCAAGAACATGCTGAAATACTCCGAGATCTCCATCAAAGAGATAGTATACAAGCTCAATTTCCCGAATCAGAGCGTCTTTTATAAGTTCTTCAAGGCCCATACAGGCCTGACTCCGAGCGAATACCGTAACAGTTAGCCATGCAGAATCTTACCGCATCCTTCGCCATCCATGCCCTGAATACCTTGGGCTACAAAGTCTCTCCTCCTATCGGAGAAAGGACTTTCGGCCAGTGGTCGTTCTGCTATCTGATTTCCGGCGAAATGTTCATGGAATCGGCACCGGATTCTTATCTGATCCGGGGCCATGAGTTCGTGCTCGTCCCTCCGGGAGTTCCGTTCCGCATCAGCTGGTACCGGGACAGTATCGGTTATATGGGAGGATTCGACGAGACAATCCTAAAGGATCGCAGCTACACCTGTCTTCAGGCCAAGAGGCCGCTCCGGGTGTCTGTCAGCGCCGATGACGAGGGCTTCGTCGACGAGCTCATGTACAAACTGCTCCGGAAGAAAGACGATATGCCCGTCGTTCTGGGTTGCCTGGATGTAATGCTGTCGCAGATCGATGCCGATACCCCGGAGAGCCGCATGCCGGACAAGCCGCTTGTGAATTTGTTCCTCGACAGGATCTTCGACAGGGAGAAGGAGTTCCTTGGGGTTGCCGGATACGCCGAAGAACTGAATGTCACGCCTAATTATCTCAATCGTCTTGTCCGCAAAAGTACCGGCCGCAGTGCGAATGAATGGATAGAGATTTCGCGCCTGACTTATGCGAAGTTGTTGCTCCGGCGAAAGGAGCTGGCCATCATCGATGTAGCGGCCATGGTGGGTCTTCCGGACCAGTCTTATTTCTCCCGCTTCTTCAAGAAAATAGAGGGCGTCACTCCTTCAGAGTTCCGGAAAGACTTATAGATTTCTATTGAAACGTTTAGGATTGATTTGTCCTAATCTGCCCGGTTCTTGTCCTAAAATTGCTATACGGATTATCATAATTTTGCAGGCGTAAAACAATATGCCATGCACTATCTTGCTATAATAATTACAATTCTTGGCGGAGCGTTTGCTGCTGAACCTGAGAGTGAAGTGTTCGATACTCTCGCTGTTTCGGTAGTATCTTCTTCCGCAAAACTGATACAACCTCTCGAACAGTTGTCTTCTCCTTCGACATCTGTCCTCTACAAAGACTTCGAAAGTCATGGGCTGAATAGTCCTAAACTTCTGTCTTCTATCGTTCCTAATCTTCATATTCCTGATTACGGAACTTCTATGACTTCCTCTATATATATGCGTGGATTCGGCTCCAGAATCGACAATCCGGTGCTCGGTCTTTATATAGATGACATCCCGGTGCTTGACAAGAACAACTACGAGTTCGAGCTGATGGACATCCGTCGTGCCGATCTCCTCAGAGGTCCTCAGGGCACTCTTTTCGGCCGTAATTCCCTTACCGGAGTTCTTTCAATCAGTACTCTCGACCCTTCAGTCATCAGTGGAGGCAAGGCTGTGCTGGAATATGGCTCCGCCAACACCATGCTTGCAAAAGGGTCGTGGTACGGTGCCGGTCTCGGCGTCTCGGCCGCCTACAGGCACAGCGATGGCTTTTATGTCAATGAATTCGACGGTAGCGATATAGATAAATATGATTCTTTCTCGCTGAGGCTGACTCATGGGAAAGATCTGAATCCTCGACTCCATATGGACAATACTCTTTCGGCATCTTGGCTGGTGCAGGGCGGCTATGCGTACCGCCGTCTGGTGGAGTCGGGAGAGGGCGATCCGGCTTATGGAGGAGTGCTGCTTCCGGTCAATTACAACGGCGACAGCGGTTACCGGAGGGTTTCTGTCCTCGGCGGAACGAAGTTTCGTTATGAGCATGACCGCTACCAGCTGCGAAGCATGACCAGTATCCAGCTGCTCTTCGACCGTATGAATATGGACCAGGATTTCACTCCGCAGTCTGTGTTTACTCTGCAGCAGAAGCAGAAGCAGGCAGCAGTCACTCAGGAGTTTATCTTCCGTCCAAAGGAGGATGTCGAATGGTGGGACAGCCAGACCGGAGTCTTTGCTTTCTATCGCTACAATTATATGGATGCGCCTGTCAATTTCCTGTATGACGGAGTTAATACTCTTATTCTGGGAAATGCGAATAAAGGTATACCGGATCCAGATTACCTGGATTTCCTGGAGGATGAATTTTTGATAGCTACTGATTTTAAAATACACACTTACAACACAGCGTTCTATCACGAGTCATATTTTACTTTCGGAAACTGGCATTTCACTGCAGGATTACGTCTGGATCACGAAGGTAATTTTATGAGATATTGCTCCGGGACCGAGTTGACTTTTATCTACTCCCCGATTATGAAGGCTTACGAACCTTTCGAGACAGTGTATAAGGGGTTGGAAAGGAATTTCTATTTTGAACTGCTTCCTAAATTATCGGCCTTATATGATTTTGGCAGTCTGAATGTGTTTGCAACTGTCTCGAAGGGTTATAAGTCTGGCGGATTCAACACCCAGATTTTCTCCGATATCCTGCAGAACAAGTTGATGGAAGGGATGATGAATCATATCGGAGTGCATTCAGTGGACAGCGGTGAGGCTCCTGAGGCGTCTGCGACTTGCTATAAGCCTGAGTCATGTTTCAACTATGAAGCCGGTCTGCGTTATTCTCATGTTTCGGAATCCGGCCACCGTATCTCTGCATCGGCGTCGGCTTTCTATATCGATTGCCATAACCAGCAGATCACCATCTTTCCTCCGGGAAAGAATACTGGACGCCGTATGGCAAATGTGGGCAAATCCCGCAGTTACGGAGCTGAAGCGGAGTTCTCTTATTCATACAAGAATTTCAGTGTCAATGGTTCGTATGGCTATGTGAATGCAAGGTTTACCGAGTATTCCGACGGAAAAAATGATTATTCCGGAAACCGTATCCCTTATTCTCCGGAGCAGACAGCTTTCATGCGTGCATCCTATACTCTTCCTTTAAGCGGAGGTATCATGGATAGCATCAGTTTCTCGGCCGATGCCAATTGCACGGGCAGAATCTGGTGGAACGAAGATAACTCTTATGTCGAGCCGGTCCATGTCCTTTTCGGTGGTGATATCACCCTGGATTTCGGAAAGTTTGACTTATATGTCCGCGGACGTAACCTTTCAAACCGCGATTATAATACTTTTTATTTCAAGTCGATGGACAACAGCTTTTTCCAGAAGGCGAAACCTGTCAGCTATACGGCTGGAATCAGATTAAATTTTTAAATAAATAATTATGAAGAAATTAGTTTTCGGGCTTATGATAGCCCTCACAGTGTTCGCTGCATGCAGCAAAGATGATGACAACAAGGAAGTAACTGTAGAGGACGGTTCTTACGTTGGTACCGTCACCGTTGTCGAGCCTCCTTTTACCGCTTCTGATATCAAGGTTAGCGTTACACCAATCGAGGGTACAACGACTATGGATATCAAGATGTTCGAGGTTAAATTCAACGAGAGAATGCCAATTACCATAGATTTTACCATACCTAAGGCTTCTTATTCCATCGAAGGTGATACCATCAACATCTTCGGCGAAAACATTATTCCTACAATGGGTGCCGGATACGAAAAACCCGAGTATATTGTTACCGGACTCAAAGGAACAATCAAGGATGGAAAGATAGACTTCTCCCTCAACTTCGGCGCTTTCCCTACCAAATATTCAGGGACGCTCGCCAAGAAGTAACGATTTAATAACGAACTTATCGGCATTTAAAGCGCATTTAGTTGCTATTTCGAAAAATTTTAGCAAAAAAAATTAAAAATTGTTTTGTTAAAATGATTTAAAGAATTATATTTGCACCAGACATTCGAAAAGATTTTTTCATGTCTATTTGTTAAGTTCGTTTTATATACGGGATCAGGCTTTGGGGAAAGCCTGATCCCTTCTTTTTGCGCAGATGACAAATATGAAAAAAGCGATACTGCATATGCGGTATCGCTTTTTCAATTATTTAGACTGCTTTAGAGCTCCCAGGCGAGGGCGGAGGCGCCGAGGATGGCGGCGTCGGACTCCTTGAGCTGGGAGAACACGAGCTTTACTTTGTTTCTCCAAAGAGGAAGCACATTGGCGTTCATGCTCCTTTCGATAGGCTCGCGGAGGAAATCCTTTGCCCTTGCGAGACCGCCGAAAAGCACAATTGCCTCAGGCGCAGAGAACTCGATGAAATCGGCAAACTTCTGTCCCAGGATATTTCCGGTATATTCGAAAATCTTGAGGGCAAGCTTGTCGCCATCCTTCGCGGCCTCATATACATCCTTCGAAGAAACCTTGTCAAGACTACGCAGCGTAGAAGGCTCATCAGTCATTTCAAGCCACTCGCGTGCCGTACGAGCGACACCAGTGGCAGAACAGTAAGTCTCCAGACAGCCGGTCTTTCCGCAGTTGCAGAGACGGCCGTTGTTGCGGACTGCGCAAGTATGTCCAAGCTCGCCGGCGAAACCGTCGTGGCCATAGACAATCTTTCCGTCAATGACAATGCCTGAACCTACGCCCGTGCCGAGAGTGATCATGATGAAATTCTTCATGCCCCTCGCGGCGCCGTATGTCATCTCTCCCATTGCTGCCGCGTTGGCATCATTGGTAAGAGAAACAGGAATCCCGTTCATCGCGTCGGAAAGCAACTTCGAGAAAGCGATCTTCTTGGTGCCACCCCATGTAAGGTTGACAGCATTCTCGATCTCTCCCGTATAATAGTTGCCGTTAGGAGCTCCGACGCCGATACCGCGGATAAGTCCCTCGGCCTTGGATTCAGCGATGATATGCTGGAGAGCTTCGGCGAGCTCGGCGATGTAAGGTTCGATTTCAGTATATGTGTCGGTACGGATGACGGTTTGAGCCAGCACTGTACCACGGGCATCAATGACGCCGCATTTGGTGGTCTGTCCGCCGACATCAATTCCGATTACAAGTTCTTGTGCCATAATGATAATAGAGTTTTTTGTGTAGTTTATGCTTTAACTCTCTTGGCCGGCTTTGAGCCGATAAGACCGAAGAAGAGGATATATGCAAGTCCGATGGCAGGAAGGATATAGCTGAACATATAGGTGCTGTGGTCAGCTATGAAGTTCTGCAGGAGCGGAATGATACCACCGCCGACAACCATCATCATGAACAGGCCGGAAGCCTTGTTGGTCGCAGAGCCGAGACCGTCGACAGAAAGTGCGAAGATTGCTCCCCACATGACTGAAGTACAGAGACCGCAAAGTACCAGAAGAAGGGCTGAGAGCGGAACGTTCACCATCTCGAAGTTTGAACCTGTGAATGCAGGCATTGAAGCCCTTACCTCAGGAGAAACTACCATGGCGCCGATTACGAGGCAGAGAGCTACTGCAGAAACAGCGGTGATCTGGGCCTTGGCAGAAACCTTGCCGCTGATAAGGCTGGAAAGGAAACGGCCGATAAGCATCAGGAACCAGTAGGTACCTGCAACGAAACCTGCGACAGTAGCGGCGTTGGCACCCATCTGGGCAGGATTCTCAGGATCTGCAAGGTAGAAGTTGAGGGTTCCAGGGATGCCGACCTCGACACCCACGTATACGAAGATGGCGATTACGCCATAGATGAAATGCTTGTAATTCCAAGGACTCTCGGCATTGGCTGCATCAGCGACCTCCTCAGGATCCTCGATAGGAATGAAGGAGAGGGCGATGAAGGCTGCAAGGAACACACCCATGGCGATGTACAGAACCGGATTGACATCCTTGATCACTGTCTGGGCAGTAAGGGTTCCGATAAGAGCACCGACGAGCATAGGGGTGAGGGTACCCATGAGAGAGTTGAAAGTACCTCCGATCTGGACATACTGGTTGCCGTGCTTCTCACCACCGATAAGAGTAAGCATAGGGTTTACTACGGTGTTGAGCATACATACCGAGAATCCGGAAATGAATGCGCCGAGAAGATAGCAAGCAAAGTTGGCAGGGAAGGAAGCTACGACACCGGAAAGGAACTGGATGAAGACTCCGATGAAACCGACGGCGATAGCGATAAGCGCTGTCTTTTTGTAGCCGTATTTGGTAAGCATCTTTCCTGCAGGGACACCCATGAAGAGGTATGCGAGGAAGTTCATCATGTTACCCATCATTCCGAGGGCGTTGGATCCAGCAATCTGCGGCTGCATCTTCCAGATGTTGCCGATTGGAGCTGCGAGATTAGTTACGAAGGAGATCATTCCGAAGAGGAAGATCATAGTAACGATTGCGATAATGTTACCGTTTTTCTTTGCCATTTGTCTATCTGTATTAGTAATTAGTTTCAGTATCTACGCAGATTTACCCTGCGGAGTCACAAATTTAAGAAAAATAAATGGAAAGCCACTATTATACGGTAAATTTTTACTCGACTGAAAACTCGACTGCTTCGCCTGATGCGCTGTCCCCGGCAATCCATAGCTGGAACGCCCCGGGCTCCACTACTTTTTCCATATCCATATTCCAGAAGGCAAGCTCCCTGACCGGAAGTTCGAAGGTGATTTCCCTGCTCTCTCCCGCCTCCAGAGCGATTCTCTCGAAATATTTCAGCTCCTTGACCGGACGGGTTACAGACCCGACCAGATCTCTGACATAAAGCTGGGCGACCTCGACGCCGTTATATTTCCCGGTATTGGAAAGGGTAAACGTGGCGCGGACAGTATCTTCGGCCGAATATACCTTCTTGTCAAGAGATATTCCGGAATATGAGAATGTAGTATAGCTCAGTCCATATCCGAACGGAAACAGCGGAGCCGGACCATAGTCCAGATAATATGAAGTATTGCCAAGAGAAGTTTGGCCGGCCTCCAGAGGAATCTGGTCCAGCAGAAGCTCTCCGTTATACGGACGTCCGGTATTGTTATGGCTATAGTACATCGGCGCCTGTCCTACGGTACGCAGGAATGTGACCGGAGTCTTTCCGCTCGGCACGGCATCTCCGAAAAGAAGATTGACGGTTGCGGGACCGCCCATGTTTCCGGGATGGAACTCATAAAGCATGGCATCGCAATTGGCGAGATCCTTCTCGATCGTAAGAGGCCTTCCGGCCATGATCGTGGCAACTATCGGCTTGCCGGAACTCTTCAGCGCGGCGAGAAGAGCGCTCTGCGAGCCCTTCAGGTCAAGGTCTGCCAGAGAATGGGCCTCTCCGGAAAGGATGGCCTCTTCTCCCAGGAACGCCAGCACGACATCCGCATTGCGGGCGGCGCCGACGACATCGGCGAAACTGTCTTTCTCCTGACGGCTGTATTCCAGGCCGGGAACATATACGATCCTGGCCTTCCCTCCGAATCTCTCCCTGAGAGCCGCGAGCGGAGTGACGGTATGAGTCTTGTCGCCGTCGAAGGCCCATGTGCCCAGCTGGTCATGAGGGGCATCGGCCATAGGGCCTGTCACCAGGATCGTCCTGATGCGGGAAGCGTCGAGCGGCAGCACGCCATCGTTCTTCAGCAGAATCGCAGCCTCCTCGGCCGTCCGTCTGGCGGCATCGAGGTTCTCCTCGCTATAGAGGACTTTCCCGGCCCTGGCGGGATCGACATATGGATTCTCGAACAGTCCGAGCAGAAATTTCACTCTCAGAATGTTGCGCACGGCGGCATCGACCTGCTTCTCGCTGACCTTTCCCTCCTTGACCAGAGTCTCCAGGTTGGCGATGAATCCGTAGGTCATCATGTCCATGTCAACGCCGGCGCCGATGGCCAGCGCGGCAGAATTCTTATGGTCGGCCGCGAATCCATGGACCATCATCTCTCCCATCGAATTCCAGTCCGTGACCACGAGTCCGTCATAGCCCCATTCGTCCCGAAGGATGTCGTTGACGATGAAACGGTTACCGGTCGAAGGGACGCCGTCATTGTCGTTGAATGATGTCATCAGAGTCATAGCACCGGCTTTGACTCCGGCCTCGAACGGAGGAAGATATACGTTGCGGAGCTGACGTTCGGTAAGATAGGTGCTGTTGTAGTCGCGTCCGCCTTCCGCCGCGCCGTAGCCGACGAAATGCTTGATGCAGGCGGCCATTGACGTGGAATCTCCCGGTTCGCCCTGATAGCCTCTGACCAGCGCTTCTCCCATGCGCGCGTCGAGATATGGATCCTCGCCGGAACCTTCGGCGATGCGGCCCCATCTTGGGTCGCGGGCGATGTCGAGCATCGGGGAGAATGTCCATCTGACTCCGACCGAAGTGGCCTCGATGGCGGCGACGCGGGCCCCTTCCTCAGCGAGCTGCGGATCGAAGGTCGCCGCGATGCCCAGAGGAATAGGGAAGACTGTATTGAATCCATGGATCACGTCTCTGGCGATCAGAATCGGGATTCCGAGGCGGGATTCTTCGACCGCGATGCGCTGGAGTTCGTTGACCCTGCCCGGATCGGTCTCGTTGAGTATGGATCCGACCTGGCCGTTGCGTACGGCATCGGCGAAAGGCTCGACCGAGCCTCCGGCTGAGATCTGGTTCATCTGGCCGATCTTCTCCTGGAGAGTCATCTGCGACAGTAGCTTATCTATGCGCTTTTCGATTTCCGGAGTCGATCCGACTGTCGAGGCGGAAGGCCCGGAACAGGATATTGTTATCGCTATCGCCACGAAAGGCAACAGCAGGTTTATGTTATGTCTCATCTCTATATGTTTTATTTCTGATATACCCTGACGTAGTCGATTTTCATGGTGGTCGGAAGTGCGCTCTCGTCTATCCCTTTGTAGCCACCCCAGTCTCCGCCCCAAGCCAGGTTCAGGATAATGAAAAATTCTTTGTCGAACGGCCATGTCGATACGTTGCCGGCGCCGTCGTTCCTGAAGGTCAGGTGCAGCTTCCCGTCAACATAGAACTCCAGAGCTTCGGCCGTCCATCTGCATGAATAGATATGGTATTCATTTTCTGCGCCTTCGGTAAGCTGCTCGTGGGTCTTCTGGGTATTCTTGACATGGTTGTAGCTTTCTGTATGGATCGATGAGGAAGTATATTCCGGATTTGCGCCGACCTCTTCCAGGATATCGATCTCGCCGCATTTCGGCCATCCGAGACTCTGGTCTGTCGGCATCATCCAGAATGCCGGCCATGTGCCCAGACCTTTCGGGAGCCAGATCCTGGCTTCCATATAACCGTATTTCCATGCGGCCTTGCTGTTCATTCTTGCGGAAATCACTTCTCCGTTGTGTTTCATCGCGCGTATGTTCAGCGCACCGTCTTCTATGAAGGCAGTCTTCTTTCCGTCGCGTTCTCCTCCTGCGACATATCTCTGGAGCTCATGGTTTACTCTTCCCGGGGCCCAGTCTTCGAACCTCCAGTTGTCCGGGTCGACTTTTTCACCATCGAATTCGTCGTGCCATGCCAGCTGGTAGCCTTCAGGTACGAATGCACCGTCCGCGAACGGTTCGCCCTTGGCCTGGATTACCTCCAGCTCGACTTTACTGCTGCCTGATGTGAATGTCACCTTTGCCGTCCTCGGCTCTTCCGAGTAGTTTTTGAGGACCGTTACAGTAAACTCCTGGCTGCCGGATCTGATCGCTTTTGCGGAAATCTTGAGCCAGAAAGCTCCGTCCGTCTCTGCCGTCCAGGTCGTATTGGCTTCAGTGGTCACTGAAGCGCTGCCGGCTTCTCCGCTGAGTTCCAATTTGGTGGAAGAAAGGGTCAGTTCCGGTACGAGGCATGGCTGGATAACCTGCAGTTCCTTCTTTTCCTTTCCGGAGGTGAAGCTGACTGTGGCCTCGCGGGTTGTTCCCGTAAGGTTTTCGCCGGCGGAGAGGTTCAGTATGCTTTCGCCTTTGTAAAGTTCTTTTGCGGATAGGGTCAGCCAGGACTGGTCTGTCTTTATCGACCAGGCCGTGTTTACCTTAACTTTTACTCTTTCTGTTCCGCCTTTTTCAGGTATCGTCACTGTTTCTGCGCTTAGCGTGATTTCGGGCACGGTTTCTTCCCTTTTGTCCGGGGTGTTTTCCGAGCCGTTGCATGCCGTAAGCATCAGGAGGCAGGTTATAGTCGCAAGAATTCTCTTCATTTCTACTTTTTTAATGATGAGCCGGGTATCAGTCGAAAAGCTACGCACCTTCGGTGCTATCCTTCCCAGCCTGACAGCTGGTACCCGGCTCATCATCATTAACAATAAACTAAATATAAACTTAAATATTTATACTTATATGAAAAATGGTATTATTTACCGAAAGTAAAATCATCGAAGAAGAACAGGCCAGGTGCAGCATGTCCTTCGGCACCGAACTGGACTACAATCTTGTCATAGTCGGTACGGTCAGCAACGCCGCTGAAGTCAAACTCCAGTTCAATCCACTGATCCAGAGCAAGGTCTGCTTTCACGATTTCAGTCTGCGTAGTCCATGCATCACCGCCGAGACTGTTGTCCTGAAGCTTGACGGCAAGCTGAGGAAGCAGGTTTGCGTTGGTAATCCAGTCCCCTGCAACGCCGGCTTCGGTCGTCCAGTCGTTGTAAGAAGGGATGAATACCTTGACGCGGACCTTGTTGTTTTCGGTGAGATCCATCTTCTTGCCCTCGAACACATAAGAAAGGTTAGAGTAGAAAGCCTCTGACTTCTCGTATGCGTAAACCTTGGCGGAAGAGTTGGCTGCTACAGGAGCAGGATTGGAATAGACACCTGTACGGGCACCCATGTCCTGGGCTGTGAAAGCGAAGGAAAGATCGCCCTCGAAATCTTCGGAAAGGGAAACGGCAGTAAGCTCTGCCTCAGGCTCCGTTTCCGGTTCCGGCTCTTTGAGATCCTCCTCCGGGATGAAGATATAATACCAGGCGTTGGAAGGTTCAGCTTCACTCTTGCAGTAGATCGAGAGCTCATGCTCGTTGAGGTTGAGGATCTTGTATTCGCTGGTGCCGGCATAATGGCCGAAGAATGCTCCGTCGCTGAGGGTAAGGGCCATCGAAGCCTCGTCGAGCGTGAACGTATAGGATTCTGCCGGAACGTAAGGTACATCATAGTCACCGACTACCGGGTTCAGGGTACCGGAGATCCCAAGCATGTTCATACCGTTCTCGTTGGTATAGATGCGTCCGTCGTTCTCCCACTTCATGATAGTTCCCTTCTGGATGAAGGTGAATTTCTGGGAGTAGAGCGAGCTTCCGTCCTTGCCGTTGACAGGGCAGGCCCACCATGAAGGACCGCTGCCCGGAGCATCATCGGCGGGACCGACTCCGAAATGGCCGACGGTATAGCGTGCGAATACCCATGTCTTGCCTTCAAGATTGTCTGCGCCTCCGGTGAGGGCGTTGAATCCAGGGGTGTCGAGCAGACTGTAGTCGTCATTGGCTACAGTTATTACAGAACTGGTGGAGACTGCTCCGCCTGCTGTGTAGAGCGTCATGGTCACTGTATAGTCGCCCTTGAAAGGGTACTGTCCTGTAACCACGTCGCCTTTGGCAGATGATCCGTTTCCGAGATCCCAGAGAGCTACGCCCTTCACGTCGGAAGTGTTGGTGAAGGTAATTATGTTGGCAGACTCGGCTGAAGAGGCCTGGGTAAAGCTGAGTCCCTCTTCGGTCGCCATCTGGCCGAGCTGATGGTCATCCTTGTCCATCGGTGAGCATGCGAAAAGCAGTGCGCCGGCGGCCAGGATGGAAAGACCTTTTATTATGATATTGTCCATGTTGTAATTCTTTTGGAGGTGTCTGTTAATAACCGTTGTTCTGGGTGAGAGCATAGTCGGTACCGGCTGTCCTGCTCATCTCAGACTGAGGGATAGGAACGAATTCGTCTTTTCCGGCCTTGAATGTACGGGTAGTGTTGTTGGCAGGATCGTTCTCTGTAAGAGCAGCCTCGGCCTCTCCCCAGCGGATAAGATCCCAGAAACGCATACCCTCTCCGAGGAATTCCTTACGTCTTTCAAGTTTGACGTTGGCTGTCGAAAGGGCGATGGAACCGACACCGGCACGGGTGCGGATCTCGTCAAGGCATGTCTGGGCGGAAACTCCTCCCTGCTCGGCCGTGCCGGCTGCGACAAGTTCTGCATAGTTGAGAAGGGTCTCGGCGTAGCGGAAGATTCGAAGGTTGTTGGCGTAGTTGAGGTCCTGGTCGCCAGGAAGGTCGTTGTATCCTATGCGGGCTGCATATTTCTTCTGGAAGAGACCAGTGTTCTGGAAACGTGCTCCGTATGAACCCTTGTTTCTCCAGTCGTTAATCGAGCCTTCGCGGCGTACGTCGCCGTCTTCGTACATTTCCCACGCCTCTACTCGTACCGGACCGAAGCCCCAGCCGCCTTTGTAGACACCGTCAGGGTCATTCAGCTCGTTAGGAGAGATGAAGGCAGGAAGGTTGGTTCCGTAACCGCCCCAGGCGTTGCCCCATCCCTTTCCGGTAGGAAGCTGGTTGCTCTCGAAGATCGATTCTTTGCAGAATTCGCCCTCGTTGCCCCAGATCGAGTCGAAATCGGACATCAGACCGAATGCGTGGCTGTTGATGATTTCAGCCATGTCGGCTGCGACCTCGGCATATTTGGAAGAATCTTTCTTGTACATGACAACGCGCGCCTTGAGCATAAGGAGGGCGGCTTTGCTTACGCGAGCCTGATTGTTGCCTCCGTTGGTGTTCATCTCGAGAGCGTCGAGTGTCTCCGCTGCATCGATGTCTTCCATTATTTTCTCATAGACTTCGTCGAAAGAAAGCTGCTTGGCCATGTATGGCTCAGGAAGCGGTTCCGTGAAGTATGGAATGTTTCCGTAGTATTTCCAGAGAAGGTGAGTGTAGTATGCGCGGAGGAAGAGAGCTTCTGCCTTATACTGGGCGAGATGGGCCTTGGCTACATCCGAGTCGAAACCTACTGCATTCTCGCAGGCGATAAGGGTATTGTTGGCTCTTGCTATACCGGCAAAGTAGATACTCCAGAGACCTGACGGGCTGGAAGCGGCGTCGATGTTGAACTGGGAAAGCTGATACATCCAGCCCTGGTCGGAAGCGTCTCCGCCACCTTTGTAGAGGTCGTCGGAACGCATGTCGGCGAGGAGGAATACAGCATTGTAATTATAGTTTGCGTAGCTGTCCAGAAGTAGCGGCTGGTATGATGAGGCAAGGTAAGAGAGGATTGCTCCCTCTGTCGCAGCACCACCGGCCTCTCCCTGCTGGGTCGAATGGGTCGTAAGGAAGTCGTCTCCGCAAGAGACTGTCAACCCTGCAACGGCCACAAGTGTGAAAAGCTTATATAATTTCATGATTTTCAAACTTTAAATGATTAGAAAGTGATAGATGCTCCGACAGTGATTGTCCTTGACTGAGGATAGATGCCGCGGTCGACGCCGAGGGTGGTATATCCGGCTGAAGCCATTTCAGGATCGAAACCGTCGTATTTGGTGAAGGTGAGGAGGTTCTCGCCTGCTACATAAACTCTGATGTTTGACAGACCTGTCTTGGCGACGAGCTTGGCAGGGATTGTATATCCGATCTGGGCTGTCTTGAGACGGAGGTATGAACCATCCTTGACGTAGAGGTCTGATGATCTCCAGTTCTGGTTAGGGTTGCTGTTGGTGACGCGAGGGATCCTGGTGGATGTGCCTTCGCCGATCCAGCGGTCGAGAATCCATGCCGGACGGTTCATCGCAGGGATGTCGCCGCGCATAGAGTAGTCGAAGATGTCGTTACCCTGTGAGCCCTGGAAGAAGACGGTGGCGTCGAAGCCTTTCCATTCAGCTGCGAGAGTAAGACCGTATGTCCAGTCAGGCTGGCCTTTTCCGATCTTTGTGCGGTCCTGGTCGTTGACGTAACCGTCGCCGTTGACATCGGCGAAGCGTACGTCGCCCGGCTGAGCCTGAGGCTGACGGAGGTTGCCGTCTTTGTCGACATAGCTGTTGACCTCGTCCCAGTTCTGGAAGATACCGTCAGTCTTGTATCCGTAGAAGAATGGCCATACTTCGCCGTTCTGTCCCTTTACGTAGTCGCCCACTCCGGATGCTCCGTTGCTCTGGTAGACAGCCTCGCCGGATTCGTTGCCGAGATTGATGAGCTTGTTGCGGAGGAAGGATGCATTGGCGTTGACGCTGTAGTGGAAGTCGCCGACCTGCTGCTGCCAGCCGATCTCGAATTCGAGACCCCAGTTCTCCATGTCTCCGAGATTGGACATCGGAGCGCTCTGGCCGACGTATGAAGGGATAGGCATATCCATGAGCATGCCGTTAGTCTTCTTCTTATAGTAGTCGAAACCGAAGCTGAGTCTGTCGTTGAGCATCCTGGCGTCGAGACCGAGGTCGACCTGCTCGCTTTCCTCCCATCTGATGGTAGGGTTTGCAAGGGCAGCAGGGGATGAGCCATACTGCATGTTGCCGTTGAGGCTGTCGTCGCCGACGTTCCATGGCTGTACGCCGAAGTAGTAGTTCTGGCCGCCGTCCATAAGGGAGGTGTAACGGAAGTTACCGATGTTCTCGTTACCGTTCTTACCCCATGATCCGCGGATCTTGAGCTGGTTGAGCCATTCGAGGCCGAGGTTCTTCATGAACTGCTCGTTAGTCACGTTCCAGCCGACAGAAACGGCAGGGAAGGTGGCCCATTTGTGACCGGGACCGAAGTGTGAGGATCCGTCCCTTCTGAGGGTGAGCTGTAACATGTAACGCTCGTCGTAGTTGTAATCGAAACGTCCGAAGTAGGAAGCGAGTCTTACGAAGTCATATCCGCCTGTGCCGCCACCGAGGGTGGACAGAGTCTCAGGAGCGATTGAAGAGTCGATGTTGGCCTTGTCCGGATTGGTCTCGAGAAGCTGCTGGTCGGTTCCTGAGATATAGCGGAACTGGTAGCTCATTGCTGACTGGCCGATTACGGCTGAGATGTTGTGCTTTCCGAACTGCTTGTTATATGAGAAGAAGTTCTCGGTCTGCCATCTGAGGCCGCGGTTCATGGAACTGCTTACGTTGCTCTGGTTGAGGTAGCGCATCGAGCTCCTGTAATAAGGGAATGCGTATCCGTCGTTACCCCAGAAACTCAGGTCGGTTCCGTAGCTGCTCTTGAACTTGAGGCCCGGGAGAATATCGAGCTCTGCGCTGAATGAGGTCACGAATTTGTCGGAGTTGCCGATGTTGTTCTCATCGGTGGCGAGGAAAGCCACAGGGTTGGTAAGCTCCTGATATCCGCTAGGAGGGAGAGAATAAACGCGTCCGTCCTTTGATACGACTGCAGTAGGATGTGCAGCGAGGATTGCGGCTGCTTCAGCTTCGTCTGCGAATACCGGGATGGCCGGGTTGAATGCTACTGCGCTGCCAAGTACCGAACCGAACTCGGAGTTGGTCTCGATGCCCCTGGAAGTGATTCTAGAGTAGGCGATGTTGGCAGTGAGAGTAAGTTTGTTGAGATAGTTCCTGTCCTTGTTCTCGTATGGGACATAGGAGTTGTTGGAGCGGAGAGAAAGGCGGTCGTAGTTGGATTTGCCGTAGTTGCCGCCGATGATGCCGTCCTGCTTATAGTAGCCGAGGGAAAGGAAGTAGGTGACCTTCTCGGAACCGCCGCTTACGCTGAGCTGGTGCTGCTGGACAGGGGCGTTGTAGTTGAAGGTCTCGTCCTGCCAGTCGGTACCCTTGCCTGCGGCTGCAACCTCTGCGAGAGCGTAGAGAGGAGCGTTGCCGTCATTGGCGCGGGCCTCGTTCATGATGGTCATGTATTCCTGTGCGTTGAGGACTTCTTTCTTCCTCCATGGATTCTGCCATCCGTAGCTTCCGTTATATGTAATGGTGGCTTTGCCCTTTTCGCCGGTCCTGGTAGTGACGAGCACTACGCCGTTGGCTGCACGGGCACCGTAGATTGCTGCGGAAGCGGCATCCTTGAGGATTTCCACTGATTTGATATCGGTAGGATTGAGGTAGTCGATACCGCCGTCTACAGGCATTCCGTCAACGATGAAGAGAGGCTCGGAATTATTGACTGTTCCGATACCGCGGATCTTGATCTGGGAACCTGAGCCCGGCTGGCCGGAAGCCTGGGTGATCTGGACTCCGGAAACCTTGCCTTTGAGGGCATCATTGATTGTCGAAGCCTTGACTGTGTTGAGCTGGTCTCCATCCACCTTTGAGATAGATGCAGTCACTACGCTCTTTTTCTGGACTCCGTATCCGATTACGATCGTCTCGTCCAGAAGCTCGCTGTCGTCAGCGAGAATGATTGTGAGGGGTGAACCGTCAACGACAATGACGGACTGTGACTTGTAGCCTATGCAGGAGATCTCGAGTACCGAGCCCTGAGGTGCATTGAGACTGAAGTCTCCCGCAGCTCCGGTCGTAGTACCGTTGGAGGTACCCTGCTGGACTACAAAAGCTCCGATAATAGGATCGTTGCCGCTGTCGAGAACTTTTCCTTTGACGGAAACGTTCTGGGCAAGCGCAACCATACTCATTCCTGTAAGGAGAATCAGAGTAAAGAATTTTTTCATACGCTTTTGTAAATTTTAGTTTTTTGCGTGAGTTATTAAAAATGTGTGTCAATGCCGTAACTGACAATTCCACGGTCCAAAATTATGTGAAATTCTGAAACGTTTTAAATCGAGTATTGAAAAAGTAGTGAAAAATAAGGTTCTGTTTAAGTCAAGTTGTTGTATTACAGCATTGTAACAATTAAGGAGAATGCGAAAAAAGTAGTAGAATTAAAAGGGTTTTCAGGCTTGTATCGAGCCGATTTTGCGTACTTTTTCCTCAAATTTCTCCTTGTCTCCAAGGGCGCCTTTCTTTATGCGTACCTTGTAGTTGTAGATAGTGCTGACCGAATAATGCAGCAGAGAAGCTATCTTGTTGGAGTCATCGATGCCAAGTCTTATCAGGGCGAATATACGCAACTCGGTATTGAGCAGTTCGCCCTTCTTAGGATATACCCGCGCCTCCTCTTCAAGCAGGGAATTGAAGGCCTCGACAAAGTCCGGGTACAGGGAAAGGAAGGTGGTATCGAAGGTATTGTAGAATGATTCCAGGTCGTCGTCGACATCGTAGGAGACGTTGAGCTGGCGGAGCAGCTCGTCTGCCTTGCCCTGCTTTATCATCTTGCGGACATTGTTGGTAAACGACTTCTTCTTGTCGATATTCTCGGACATCATCGTCAGGAAGAGTCCTATATATTCCTCCTTGACGGAGTTGGATTCGGAAATCTGCCTGTTGAGTTCCTTGAGCTCCCTGTTGTTTTCCGAAATACGGCTGTTCATGGAGGCCAGTTCGTTTCTTGTCCTCGTCAGGTTGCGCGATCTCTTTATCAGGAACCATACAAGGACGAACAATGTCAGGGCCAGGATAAAGAATGCGATACCGGTTGCGAACAGCAGCCTTCTGCTCTTGGCCTGGGCGCGTTCATAAGAAGACTGGATCTGCATGAAGAACTGCGATATCTGCCACGGCCTGAGCTTGGCATTATAGAATGTGGCATCAGAGAACGACCTGTTGAGATATCCGAACGACCTGTTGATGTTCTCCGGCATCAGTCTCTGCGCGATGACGGTCAGCGACGCATAATCCTTGACGGAATTGATCATGTCGGCTTCGGCCGATTTGATCAGCCATTCCATCTCCGACGGCCGGTCACCGCTCATTTCCTTGATCCGGGCCTCGGTATATGCGAATTTTGCGAAATCATGGGACCCGTCCGGAAGCTGCGCGATCACGGCGGAGCAGAGACTGTCCGCCCGATAGAGAGCTCTGTCCTCCAGAAGTCCGTCAAGCATGATTTCGATGTTCCTGAGATCGTCCGGGGCTGTCAGACTCTGCAGCCTCCTTCCGTATCTGTCTTTGTCGGTCGAGTCAGGGTATTCGGCCATGCCGGAGTTCCCCCTCAGCTCGTTGCCGAATCTGTAGAGAGCATAGTAGTAATCCGCGAGAAGGGCATCCGACCCAAGTGTCGAGGAGTCGATCTGGTCGAACAGTACGCTGTATGCTTCCAGGAAATGCCCCGAGGTAGAGTAGAGGAGGCCGAGATTGATGGTCGCTTCGGCGATTCCGTCCTTATCCCTGTCTTCGCGGGCGACATCTATTGCCTTATGCAGATAAGTCGAAGCCGAGTCGAAACTGTATGAGTAATACTCGTCGGCAATCTCCATGAGGATGTTATAGTCCATGCGGCCGGAACGGTTATGCGCAAGCCTCTTGAGGGACTCGATCTGGCTGACTTTGCGGGCTTCGTATGTCCCCGACATCTCCATATGCCTGTCGAGGCTTGTGAAGCGTCTGTCGTTGTCTTTATACGTTGAGCATGAGCAAAGTATGAGCAGTGCCGCCAGAATAATCCGAACTTTCATAGATGTCTTAGTCATGTCCCAAAGATAAGGATAATTCCGAAAATAAAACAGCCTGCAAGGAAAAAGAATCCGTGCAGGCTGAGTGGGGATATGTTGAATACGTTTTTTAATCCAGTGAATGGATGGCAAGACCTGAGCGGAGCTTCGGCTCGAACCAGGTAGTCTTCGGAGGCATGATATTGCCGGTGTCGGCAATGTTGATCAGCTGCTCCATCGATACCGGATAAAGGGCGAAAGCGACCTTCATCTCGCCGCTGTCAACCCTGCGGCTGAGCTCTCCGAGACCGCGGATGCCTCCGACGAAGTCAATTCTCTTGTCGGTACGGAGGTCCTTGATTCCGAGAAGCTTGTCAAGCACGAGGTTGGAGAGTATGGTCACGTCGAGGACTCCGATAGGATCATTGTCGTCGTAGCGTCCCGGCTTGGCCTGGAGGCTGTACCATTTCTTTCCGAGATACATGCTGAAGTTGTGCAGGCCGGACGGGGCATAAGGCTCCTTCTCGCTTTCGAGCCTGACCTCGAAGTCAGCTTCGAGAGCTTTGAGAAGCTGTTCCTCGCTCATTCCGTTGAGGTCTTTCACCACGCGGTTGTAGTCGATGATCTTGAGATGGCTCTCAGGGAAGCATACGGCCATGAACCAGTTGTATTCCTCTTCTCCTGTATGGGCAGGATTCTGCGCCTTCTTCTCGGCTCCCACGCGGGCTGCGGCTGCAGTCCTGTGGTGGCCGTCGGCCACGTAGAATGCATCCACGTCATTGGTAAAGATCTCGGTGATGCGGGCGATCACGGCGTCATCGGTGACAGGCCAGAACGAATGGCCGAAGTCGTTCTCGTCGATGAAACTGTATTCAGGAGCCGCTGTGATGACCGAAGATACGATGGAGTTGAGTTCGGCGTTGTCCTTGTACGCAAAGAACACCGGCTCTATGTTGGCGTTCTGGATGCGCACATGGATCATCCTGTCGTCTTCCTTGTCCTTGCGGGTAAGCTCGTGCTTCTTGATCTTGCCCTCGGCGTAGTCGTCGGTATGGGCGCAGAGCACGAGACCGTACTGCGTGCGCTTGCCCATGGTCTGGGAATATACGTAGTAGCAAGGCTTGCTGTCCTGGACAAGCCAGCCTTTCTTCTTCCATTCCTTGAAGTTGGCGACTGCCTTGTCGTATGTCCTCTGCTCATGTTCCCCGGCGATAGGCTCGAAATCGATCTCCGGCTTTGTGATATGGAGGAGGGATTTCTCTCCTGCCATAGCCTTGGCCTCGGCGGAGTTCAGCACGTCATAAGGCGGTGCTGCGACTTCGGTCACGATGGATTTCGGAGGGCGGATAGCCGCGAACGGTTTTACTCTTACCATGATATTACTTGTTTACCTGGAAGCGGGTGTTGCCTGTCTTGAAGAAATCAACGATCTGGCGTGCAGCTGCAAGGCCGGCGTTGAGGTTGGCCTCGGCGGTCTGCGCTCCCATCTTCTTAGGGGTGGCGAAAACTCTCAGTCCGAATTTCTCGCGGAGAGTCTCATAATTGTCCGGAGCGACGTCGGTGACGTATTTCAGGTCCTGACGGTCCTCGAGAGCCTTGAGCAGTCCGGCCTCATCGATAACTTCCTTGCGGGCGGTGTTCACGAGACATGCGCCCTTAGGCATCTTGGTGATGAGGTCATAGTTGATCGAGCCGATGGTCTCAGGGGTGGCAGGGATATGGATCGAAACGAAGTCGCATGAGCCGTAGAGATGCTCCAGGCTGTCTGCAGGTTCAGCTCCGAGCTCGCGGATCTTGTCGGCAGGGATGAAAGGGTCGATGGCCATAACCTCCATACCGAGAGCCTCGGCTTTCTTGCCTACGAGACGGCCGACGTTTCCGAAGGCCTGCACTCCGAGTTTCTTGCCCATGATCTCGCAGCCTGTGGCCGGAGTGAACTGGGTCCTGCTCATGTAGATCATCATTGCGATGGCGAGTTCAGCGACGGCATTCGCATTCTGGCCAGGAGTATTCATGACAACGACATTGTGGGCGGTCGCTGCGGCGAGGTCCACGTTGTCAAAGCCAGCTCCGGCGCGAACCACGATCTTGAGGTTCTTTGCTGCCTCGAGTACTTCTGCAGTGACTTTGTCAGAGCGGATGATGAGAGCATCTACATCGGCAACTGCCTTTACGAGGTCTGCCTGCTCAGGATACTTCTCGAGAGCGCTGAACTCATAGCCGGCGGCCTCGATTATTTCTTTTATGCCTTTTACAGCTGCTGCTGAGAAAGGTTTCTGTGTTGCAACCAGTACTTTCATTTCAAATTATTTATGGAGCTGTTCGAATTCTTTCATGCAATCTACGAGAGCCTGTACGTCCTCGATTGTGCAGGCGTTATAGAGGGAGGCGCGGAAGCCGCCTACGCTGCGGTGGCCCTTGATGCCGATCATGCCGTGAGCCTTGGCGAAAGCCATGAACTCGTCCTGGAGGTCTTCCTTGCCAGGGGCCATCACGAAGCAGACGTTCATGAGCGAGCGGTCTTCCTTGACGGCTGTGCCGACGAACATGGAGTTACGGTCGATCTCGTCGTAGAGAAGGGCTGCCTTCTTCTGGTTGATCTTCTGGATAGCCTCGACTCCGCCGATGCCCTTGAGCCACTTGAGGGTCTCGGTCATTACGTAGATAGCGAATACCGGAGGAGTGTTGAACATTGACTCCTTGTCGATATGGGTGCGGTAGTCAAGCATGGTAGGGATGAAGCGGCTTACCTTTCCGAGGGCGTCCTTGCGGATGATTGCGAAGATGACTCCGGCAGGGCCCACGTTCTTCTGCGCGCCACCATAGATGAGGGAGTACTTGCTGACGTCCACAGGTCTTGTCATGATGTCAGATGACATGTCGGCGATGAGCGGAACAGGGCAGTCGATGTCCTCCCTGATCTCGGTGCCGTAGATCGTATTGTTGGTGGTGATATGCAGATAGTCGATGTCCTTAGGGATTTCGAAGCCCTTAGGGATGTAGGTGTAGTTCTTGTCTTTCGAGCAAGCGATGGCGTATGCCTCTCCGATGCCCTGGGCCTGCTGGAGAGCCTTGTGTGCCCATACACCGGTATCGAGATATGCGGCTTTCTTCTCGAGGAAGTTCATAGCCACATAAAGGAACTGGAGGCTTGCTCCGCCGCCGAGGAATACTACCTCGTGGGTATCAGGAATATGGAGAAGCTCCTTCCAGAGTGCGCGGCACTCGTTCATCGTCTCTTCCCACTCTTTGGCGCGGTGGGATATTGAAAGGACGGACATTCCGGTTTCCTTGAAATCCTTAAGCGCTTTGATTGTGTTGTCAATAACCTGCTCGGGCAGAATGCATGGCCCGGCGTTGAAAACATGAACCTTTCCCATTATATTGATGTGTAAATTGATTTTCTTTTAATAAACATTAACGGTATCCCAAAAGATAGGAGATTACGGCCATCCTCACGAACATTCCGTTCTGGGCCTGCTGGAAGTAGTATGCATACGGAGTATCATCGACATCGGTTGCGATTTCGGTGATCCTTGGCAGCGGGTGCAGTATCTTCATGTTCTTGCGGACGCCTCCGAGCATGGAGGCCGTAAGCTCGTAAACATCCTTTACTTTGTCGTAGTCCTCCTTGGAAGGGAACCTCTCCTGCTGGACTCTGGTCATGTAGAGTATGTCGCAGTCGTTAAGGTGCTCCTCGAGAGATTCGGTTTCTACGTAGTCTATATTCTGCTCCGAGAGCTTCTCCAGATACTTCTTAGGCATGCGGAGCTCGTCAGGAGCCGTAAATGTGAAATGCGGGTTGAAATGCGACATCGCCTGAGTCAGAGAATGCACGGTCCTGCCGTATTTGAGGTCTCCCACCATGTTGATGTCCAGTCCGTCGAGTCTTCCCTGGGTCTGGAGTATGGTGTACATGTCGAGGAGAGTCTGGGTCGGATGCTGGTTGGCTCCGTCTCCGGCGTTGACGATCGGAACCGGCGAGACGCTTGCGGCCACTGCGGCGGCCCCTTCCATCGGGTGCCTCATTACGATCATGTCTGCGTAGTTCGAGACTATTCTGATTGTGTCTTCAAGAGTTTCTCCTTTGCTCTGGCTGGTGTTTCTGGCGTCAGGGAAGCCGATTACTCTTGCGCCCAGACGGTTGATTGCCGCTTCGAAGGAGAGTCGGGTCCTTGTCGACGGCTCGAAAAAGAGACAGGCGACGACCTTGCCCGAGAGGAAATCCTGGCTTCTGTTCTTCTCGAACTCTTTTGCGACGTCGAGTACGTGAAGAATCTCTTCTTTAGAAAAATCCTGAATTGAAATCAGATTCTTTGACATTTCTATTCTGAATTAAGTGCGTTTATCTTGCAGACTTTTTCAAGTCTTTCGTGAAAATCGGTATCTGCGGACAACCGGACTCTGGTCTGAAGACTGCAGGTCTCTCCGAAGGACTGTCCCGTCTGCGGCAAGCCCATATCCTTGAGTACTTTCATCACAGCATTCATATCCATATATCCGAACTCCAGTGAATAGTTTGTTCCGGCTATCTTATCTATTATTTCCGCTTTTTCAAGTGCATCGGAGGTAGAAGTCTTATATGCCCTTATCAGGCCGGGGATTCCAAGCTTGATCCCTCCGAAATATCTGACTACCACGACGAGTATGTCGCTGAGTCCGACAGAGTCTATCTGTCCAAGAATAGGTCTTCCCGCCGAGCCTGAGGGTTCACCGTCGTCGTTCGCCCTGAATATTTTCCCCTCGTGACCGAGACGGTATGCGTAGCAATGATGCCTTGCATCATGGTACTCTTTTTTCAGTCCGTCAACGATTTCTTTTATCTCCGAGACAGTCTCAACCGGATAGGCGAGTGCGATAAAACGGCTGCCGTTATCCTTGAACAGCCCTTCTGAACGGGCTGAGATGCTTTTATATGCATCTTTAATAATTGTCTCATTCGGGGTCATAAACCTCAGCGTCGTAAAATATCCTCCAAATGTAGGGAAATTCGCAATATTTTGCAACCGGAACGAAATATTTTGTAACTTTGGGGTGTAAAACAGAAAACTTGGAACGTATGGTATATAGGTATAGAGTATCACTCGCCGGACTTAAAGGTTTCGCCCGTGTTTACGAGCTGAAATCTTCAATGACTTTGTATGATTTCCATCTCCGTCTCCGCGACGACCTGGACTTCGCGCACGATCAGCTTATCCAGTTCAAGGCGCTTGACAATGCAGGCGGACTTGTGGCCAGATATGGCCTCTTCAACCTCGGCGCAGGTGCCGTGGACGAGGTAAGTCTCGCCGACACCGTCGAGAAAGGCGTTGCTTCGTTCATCTATTTCTATGACGTGACCAACAGAAAGAGCGTTATCGTCACTTTCGAAGGCGAGTCCGAAGAGGTCGAGGGCGTAGAATACCCTAGACTCGTAGAGACCAAGGGACCTAACCCTATCGACTTCGAGAATGGCTATGTGGCCTACGAAGACCTTCCTGACGACCAGAAGCATATCCATGTTTCTTCCGGCTGGGGCAAGGACAAAGGAAATATCGATCTCGATGACGACCTCGATGACGAGGACTTCGATGACGACGAAGATCTCGACGATGAGGATGAGGATGGAGAAGACGAGGACGGAAAGGAGATCTACGACGAGAACGAATAGTTTCTGAGGTGGGCCGTAAGCTCATAATCGTCGTCGGACCGACAGCGGTCGGAAAGACAGGATGGAGCATTGACCTTGCGCTGAGAGTCGGTTCTCCCGTAATCTCGTGCGACTCAAGACAGATATATAAGGAAATGACCATAGGGACGGCAGTCCCGGATGCTTCGCAGCTTGCCGCTGTGAAGCATTATTTTATCCAGGACCATACGGTCGCCAAGATGTACACCGCCGGGATGTATGAGCTGGAGGCCATCGACCTGATAGAGAAACTCTTCGCCGAAGGACATGAGACTCTGGTCATGGCCGGAGGCTCGATGTTCTATGTCGATGCTGTCTGCAACGGTCTGGATGACATGCCGCCGGCAGATGACGATCTCCGGCAGGAACTCACCAGGCGGGTCCGCGAAGAGGGAGTCGATTCCCTGCGCATGGACCTTAAGAGGCTCGATCCGGTCGCATATGAATCCATAGACATAGCCAATCCGCAGCGTGTGCTGAGGGCCGTCGAGGTCTGCCTCCTCTCCGGCAGGCCGTTCTCGTCTTTCAAGCTGGCCGCCCCGAAGAAGAGAAGCTTCGAGATTGAGAAAATAGGTCTCTGCAGGCCTCGGGACGTACTTTATGACCGTATAAACCAGCGGGTCGACAAGATGATGGAAGACGGCCTTGTCGATGAAGTCCGTTCTCTGGCGGAGTACCGCGACACTACGGCGCTGAGGACCGTGGGTTATTCGGAGATATTCAGCTATCTCGACGGGAAATGCAGCCTGGAGCAGGCTGTGGCCGATATCAAGACCAACACAAGGCACTACGCCAAACGTCAGATGACGTGGTGGAAAAGGGATAAGGATATACGCTGGATAGAACTTTAGTTCGCCACTTCCGACAGGAATTTCACTCTGACAAGACGGATTTCAAGTTCTTCATAATCCGGGCTCAGGTCGTTGATGGCATCTTCGACGGAGTCTGACTGGGCCTCATTCCTGAAATAATCGTAGATCTCGTCGATCACCTCCTGGTCCAGATTATCATTGATGTAGTAATCCAGATTGAGCTTCGTTCCGAACTCGACTATATTCTCGATCTCGCTCATCAGGTCGTCCATGCTCATTCCTTTGGCATCGGCGATATCTTCGAGGGCCATCTGCCTGTCGATGCACTGGATTATATAGACCTTGTCCTGGGACTTCGTCGCCATCGACTTGACCACGAAATCGTCCGGTCTCATTATTTCGTTCTCCTCTACATACCGGCTGATCAGGTCCACGAACTCCTGGCCGAACTTCTTGGCCTTTCCTTCTCCGACGCCCTGGCAGTTCTTCAACTCTTCGAGGTTGGTCGGATACATTATGCACATGTCATCGAGGGACGGGTCTCCGAAAATCACCCACGGCTGCAGATGGAGCCTCTTGGCAGTCTGTTTCCTGAGGTCTTTCAGCATGGACAGCAGGACAGGGTCGCCGCCTCCTCCGCCGCCTTTCATTGCCGCGGTAGCTGCAGCGTCGTCATCGTCTTCGTCATCGACGCCTTCGGAGAACTGCCTGTCTTCGCAGAGCAGAATCTCATAAGGGTCTTTCCGGAATTTCTCTCCGGCTTCGGTTACATATATAAGTCCGTAGCTTTCAATCTCTTTCTCGAACAGATGCCGGATCAGTCCCTGATGGATGACCATGCACCAGAACTTGACGTCATGGTCTTTGCCCGCGCCGAAGAACTCCAGCTTGTCGTGCTGGTAAGACTTGATTATGGCCGTCTCGACTCCCGAGAGAATGTTGGCCAGATGCTCCATCTTGAAGTGCTCCGGCAGGGCCTGGATAAGGTCGATCACAAGGGCGATGCAGGTCCTTCCGTCGAATCTCGGTTTCGGATTGACGCAGTTGTCGCATGTTCCGCAGTTGTCCTGCGGGTAGTCCTCGCCGAAGTAGTTGAGCAGCAGCTTTCTGCGGCACTCTCCGGATTCGGCGTAAGCTACCGTCTCCATAAGCAGCTGCTTGCCGATTTCCTGCTCGGATATCGGTTTGCCCTGCATGAATTTCTCCAGTTTCTGGATGTCCTTGTAACTGTAGTAGGCGATGCACCGGCCTTCCTTGCCGTCTCGCCCTGCACGTCCGGTCTCCTGGTAGTAGCCTTCTATGCTCTTCGGGATGTCGTAATGGATGACGAACCTGACATCAGGCTTGTCTATGCCCATTCCGAAGGCGATCGTGGCGACGATCACATCGACTTCTTCCATCAGGAAGGCGTCCTGGTTGTCGGCTCTTGTCTTGGCGTCGAGTCCGGCATGGTACGGGAGGGCCTTGATGCCGTTGATCGTCAGCAGCTGGGCGAGTTCCTCGACTTTCTTCCTGCTGAGGCAGTAGATTATTCCGGACTTTCCCGGGTTCTGCTTTATGTATCTGATTATTTCCTTCTCCGGCTCGACCTTGTCACGTACTTCGTAGTAGAGATTCGGGCGATTGAAGGAGGACTTGAAGACTTTCGCGTCAGGCATGCCCAGATTCTTCAGGATGTCGCTCTGGACTTTCGGGGTGGCGGTGGCTGTCAGGGCGATTATCGGGGCTTTGCCGATCTCGTCCACGATGGCTCTGATCCTTCTGTATTCAGGTCTGAAATCATGACCCCATTCGGAGATACAGTGCGCTTCGTCGACGGCGTAGAAGGAGATCTTTATCTCCTTCAGCATTGCGATATTCTCTTCTTTGGTGAGGGATTCCGGGGCGACATACAGAAGTTTCGTGATGCCGGATTCGAGGTCGCTGCGGACTTCCGCTATCTGGGCCTTGTTGAGCGATGAGTTCAGGAAGTGCGCGATGCCTTCGTTTCCGGATACGAAGCCGCGGATTGCATCGACCTGGTTCTTCATCAGTGCAATAAGCGGGGAAATGACTATAGCCGTGCCCGGCATCACCAGGGCCGGCAACTGGTAACAGAGAGATTTGCCGCCTCCAGTCGGCATCAGCACAAAGGCGCTGTTTCCGGCAACAAGATGCCGGATAATCTGCTCCTGATCGGATTTGAAGTTATCGTAGCCGAAAAATTCCTTCAATCTGGAGCGTAATACCGAACTGTCAATATCCATAGTTTCGTATCCCGTATCGTTAGGGGTTGTGTCAAACAACCATTTAAAATTAAGCACAATTTTTTAAAAAACAATGAATTTTATTGATAAACTGCCCCTTTCGCTAAAGGAAAAAGATTTTTAACGCCATGATTTATGATAATTGGAATTTTTTTGCCAAATTTGTATGATTTCCGGTTTCGGAAAATGACTGGAATAATTTAAAGTATTTTAGATATGAAATTAAGAACATTTTTAGCTGCTTCAGCTGTCCTTGTGATGGTAGCAGCATGCGGCCAGAACAACGGCGGCTCTTCTGAGACTAAGGCTCTTCTTCCTAAGAAGGCAGAAATCGATTCCGTAAGCTACCTTATGGGTGTCAACTTCGGAAGCTTCGTCAAGGGATACAATTTTGGTGAGGATCTCAACTATGCCGAGATCAAGAGAGGCATGGTCGATTTCATCAAGGCTAAGGGCGACCAGCGTGACTCTGCTTTCGTAGAGCAGTTCAAGATCGATCCTAACGAGATGGAGAGAGTATTCAACAACTTCCTCGCAAAGAGACGTGAGTATACCATGGCTCTCAACAAGGAGAATGAGGCTAAGTTCCTTGCCGACAATCTCAAGAAGAATGGTGTGCAGTCTACCGACAGCGGTCTTCAGTATACTATTCTCGAGGCAGGTAATGATGTCAAGCCGGGTCCTAAGGACACCGTTTTCGTAAACTACAAGGGTACTCTTCCTGACGGAACAGTGTTCGACCAGACTCCGGAAGGCGCCAAGCCGGTAAGAATGCAGCTTGACAGGGTTATCAAAGGTTGGACAGAAGGCCTCCAGCTTATCGGCGAGGGCGGTAAGATCCAGCTCGTAATCCCTTCAGAGCTTGCTTATGGCGAGAACGGTACCCGTGGTATCGAGCCTAATACTCCGCTTACTTTCGAGGTTACTCTCGCTGAGGTAAAGCCTTACGTTGAGAAAGAGGAGGAGAAGTAATGGCTGGCCTAGAGATTGAGGGCAGGATTGCCAGTAAGCTTGGTGTCCAGAGCGGTTCGTCTGCAAGGGGACCGTGGGCCAAGCAGGAGTTTATCGTGGAGTACCAGGATGGTAATTTCCCGACGAGTGCCTGCTTTATGGTGTGGGGAGAGGATAAGGTGAAGGATCTGGAGAAGTTCCAGGTCGGGGATCAGGTCCGCATTTCCTTTACTGTCAGCAGCCGTGAGTACAATGGGCGCTGGTACAATGATCTGCGCGCGTGGAGGATCGCTCCTGTCGGAGCCCAGGCCCCTGCCGCAGCTCCTTCCCGTCCGTCCGCCGCTCCGTCCCAGTCGGCTTCAGGCTATGATGTGCCTGTCGGTTTTGCCCCTTCGGCTCCGGCTCCGACGATCGACGACATGCCAGGCGAGTCCGAAGGCGACGATCTCCCGTTCTAGCAAAATCACTTCAGACATAGAAGCCCGACGGTTACCCGCCGGGCTTTTTATGTGTACGGAAGTATGACATAGTGGCAGAGTTCGGAAGTTTGCATATTATTTGCTAAATTTGCAGGTTAAGATATTTTTAGAAAAATGGGTTTTATATCATTCATATTGTTTTTTGTCCTGTTTGTCATTCTGTTGCTTATAGTGACAGGTTTCAGCTTTCTCGCGAGGTTGTGGTACTTCCTTACCGGGCGTGGGAAAAACCCTTATGGACAGACCGGACAATATGCTCAGGAGCAGCCGGAAAGGCAGGCCCCGAAGCAGCCTAAAGGACGTAAGAACCTTGGAGACGTCAAGGACGTCGATTATGAAAAAGTAGAAGACTGATGATTCCTCAGGAGACAGTAAACCAGATTCTGGACGCTGCCCAGATCGTCGACGTGGTAGGGGACTTCGTGACTCTCAAGAGGCGCGGAGCCAACTATGTCGCTTGCTGTCCCTTCCACAATGAAAAGACTCCGTCATTCTACGTTTCCCCTTCAAAGGGCATATATAAATGCTTCGGCTGCGGCAAGTCAGGCACCGCGGTAGGCTTCATAATGGAACATGAAAACCTTTCCTATGTCGAAGCCCTCAGATACCTCGCCCGCAAATACGGGATCGAGGTAAAGGAAAAAGAAGAATCCGCAGAAGACATAGCGGCCAGGCAGAGGAGCGAAAGCCTCCTCCTGGTATCCGAAGCCGCCGGAAAATTCTTCGCAGACAGCCTCTCCACCGAAGAAGGCAGGACGATCGGACTGGCCTACTTCAAGAGCCGCGGCCTCGAAGAAGAGACCATAAAGAAATATGGCCTCGGATGGGCCCCGAGAAGCCGCCACGCCCTGCTCGACTATGCAAAGTCGGCCGGTTACAAGGAGGAATATCTGGTGGACACGGGTCTTTGCGTCAAGCACGACGACGGAAAACTCTCCGACCGCTTCTACGACAGAGTGATGTTCCCTGTCCATTCAGTCAGCGGCAGAGTAATCGCCTTCGGCGGCAGGACACTGCGTACCGACAAGACGATAGCCAAATACGTCAACTCTCCGGAGACTGAAATCTACGACAAGAGCCGCTCGCTCTACGGAATCTACTTCGCCAAGAACGAAATCTCCAGAAGCCAGAAGTGCTACCTCGTCGAAGGCTATCTCGACGTGCTCAGCATGCACCAGCTCGGAATCACCAACGTTGTCGCTTCCAGCGGAACCTCGCTGACAGTGCCTCAGATCCGGCTGATAAAGAAATTTACCGAGAACGTCACCATTATGTACGACGGCGACTCTGCCGGCATCCATGCTGCGATAAGAGGCATCGGACTCGTACTCAAGGAAGGGCTCAATGTCAAGATCGTCCTTCTCCCTGACGGCGACGATCCGGATTCATACTCAAGGAAACACAGCCTGCAGGAAGTGCAGGACTTCATAGAGAACCATGAGCAGGACTTCATCGCCTTCAAGACCGACCTTCTCCTCGGAGAAGCGGGCGACGATCCGCTCCGCAAAGCCGAACTCATCAACGACATCGCCGACACTATCGCCCTCATACCGGATCCGGTCAAAAGGACGGTCTATGCCCAGACGAGCGCCGAGAAGTTCAACATTGACTCCCAGATAATCTTCGAAAGGGTCAAGAATACCCGCGAAAAGATGATCGAAGACGACAGGAGGGCTGCTGAGCGCGATCGCATGAGAAGAAACGGAGAGGAAGTCCAGGAGCAGGAGACCCCTGCCGCCGCATACAGCCCTGCAGCCGAGCCGGAGAAACCGACAGTCGCAGGCGGCATGGTCCTCGAAAACAAGGTCCTCGCGCCGGCAGAAGAGGAACTCCTCTGGTTCATACTGAAATATGGCCTCGATCCTCTGGAATTCGAGACAGACTCCGAGTTCTATGATCCCGAAGGGACATGCAATGTCGCCGATTTCATACGCTCGCTGCTCGAGACCGACCATTTCGTGTTCAAGAACAGCGCATACCGCCGTACCTATGATGCCTACTTCGCCCTGTACGACGCTCATGAAGAGATGGGCCAGGACGAGATCATAAAGGCCATGATGGACGGCGAGGACAGGATGGTCGCGGAACTGACAGGCCAGATGACCGAAGAACGCTACCAGCTGACCGTGCGGAATTTCGCCAGCGCGATGACGGCGACGTCGACGAAACTTGTGATGTACGTTCCGCGGTCGATTCAGGTATATCAGGCAAAGCGTATCCAGGTAAGGCTCCGCGAGATAGAGAAAGAGCTCAAGGACGCTTCTCCGGAGGAGCAGAGGAATCTGCTGAAAGAGATGCAGGAGTACATTACCGTGAGAAACAAGATAGAAAAACATTTGGGTAGAGTAAGATAAAGAATACTATATGGAAAAGAAGTACAAAAGAACACTGGTGACCTGCGCGTTGCCATACGCCAACGGCCCTGTCCACATCGGACATCTCGCAGGCGTATATGTGCCGGGAGACATCTATGTCCGTTACCTCAGGCTCAAGGGCGAGGACGTCCTCTATGTCTGCGGATCCGACGAGCATGGAGTGCCGATCACCATCAAGGCAAAGAAAGAAGGGGTGACCCCTCAGGATATTGTGGACCGTTACCACAAGACAATCAAGGACTCGTTCACCGGACTGGGTATCAACTTCGATATCTACTCGAGGACAAGTTCCAAGGTCCACGAGCATAACGCGGCAGAATTCTTCCGCAAACTCTACGATGACGACAAGTTCATCACCCGCGAAAGCGAGCAGTATTATGATACAGAGGCCAAGACCTTCCTCGCTGACCGTTACATTACCGGAACCTGCCCTAAGTGCGGCAATCCTAATGCATACGGAGACCAGTGCGAGAAGTGCGGAAGCACCCTCAGCCCTGAAGAGCTTATAGATCCTAAGTCAGCCCTCAGCGGAAGCGCTCCTGTCAAGAAAAAGACGAAGCATTGGTATCTGCCTCTGGACAAGTACGAGCCATGGCTCCGCGAATGGATCCTCGAGCAGCACAAAGAGTGGAAGAGCAATGTCTATGGACAGTGCAAGAGCTGGCTCGACGGAGGCCTCCAGCCACGTGCCGTCAGCCGTGACCTCGACTGGGGAGTTCCGCTCCCTATCGACGGCGCAGAAGGAAAGGTGCTCTACGTCTGGTTCGACGCTCCTATCGGATACATGTCCAATACCCAGGAACTCCTTCCTCAGAGCTGGGAGAAATGGTGGAAAGACCCTGAGACCAGGATGGTGCACTTCATCGGAAAGGACAACATCGTGTTCCACTGCATCGTCTTCCCTTCAATGCTCAAGGCATACGGTTCCTACATACTTCCGGACAACGTCCCGGCCAACGAGTTCCTGAACCTCGAAGGCGACAAGATATCTACCTCCCGCAACTGGGCTGTATGGTGCAACGAGTACCTCGAGCAGTTCCCGGGCCAGGAAGACGTACTCCGTTACGTCCTCTGCGCAAACGCCCCTGAGACTAAGGACAACGACTTCACCTGGAAAGACTTCCAGGCCCGCAACAACTCCGAGCTGGTAGCGATCTTCGGCAACTTCGTCAACCGAGCCGTGGTCCTCACTCAGAAATACTTCGGAGGAAAAGTCCCTGCCAACCTCAAGCCTGAGGCTGTCGACAAGGAAACCCTCGATTCGATAATCCCATGCAAAGAGGCCATGGAGCGTTACCTCGACACCTTCCACTTCCGCGAGGCCCAGAAAGAGGCAATGAACATCGCCCGCATCGGAAACAAATATATCTCCGACTCGGAGCCATGGAAAGTCGCCAAGACCGACATGGACCGCGCCGCTTCGATACTCTATACCTGCCTTCAGATATGCGCCGACCTCGCTATCGCATTCGAGCCGTTCCTGCCGTTCTCATGCGGCAAGCTCCGCAAGATGCTCCGCGTGGGCATCGATGCCGGATTCGACCACCGCAAGGGCGAGGGCGAGCCAACCGTCAACTTCTACCGTGACGGCGAGAACGCAGCCCTCCACACCGTCGCACAGGGCGAATCTCCTGTATCCGAGGGCCTTCCTGTACTCTCCTGGAACATGCTCGGAAACGCAGAGCTTCTTGCTTCCGGTCATGAACTCGGCGAAGCCGAACTTCTGTTCTCCAAGATCGAGGACAGCGTAGTCGACGCCCAGGTCGAGAGGCTCAAGTCCATCAAGGCAGAGCGCGAGGCCGCAGAAGCTGCAAAGGCTGCAGCAGAGGCTGCCAAGCATGTAGAGCCGCAGAAGGACGAAGTCACATTCGACGATTTCGGCCGCATGGACATAAGGACTGCGACCGTACTTGCTGCGGAGCGTGTCCCTAAGACCGACAAGCTTCTCAAGCTGACCATCGACACCGGCATTGACCAGAGGACTATCGTATCCGGAATTGCCGAATACTACAGCCCTGAGGACATGGTCGGCAAGCAGATCTGCATCCTGGCCAACCTGGCCCCGAGAATGATCCGCGGCATCGAATCCAAGGGAATGATCCTTATGGCAAAGCAGGGTGACGGCAAGATGCGTTTCATCACCCCGGCCGAGACCCTCGCCAACGGTGCACAGATAAGCTAGATGAATCTCAAGTATAATACAGACCTCAGCGGGATGAACACCTTCAGGATGAAGGTGAAAGCCGCGTGCCTGCTGGAATATGACTCTGCGGAGGAACTTTCCGGCCTGCTTTCGGACGCCCGCTTCTCGAGCGAACTGCCGCTCCCTCTCTATCATATCGGAGGGGGCAGCAACCTGCTCTTTACCGGAGACTTCCCCGGGACCATACTCCACTCCCGCATCAGGTTCATCGAGCCTGTGGAGGACGGAAATGATGTCCATGTAAGGGTCGGTTCCGGAGTAATCTGGGACGAATTCTGCGACTGGGCCGCCTCGAAAGGCTACTGGGGCGCCGAGAATCTCTCCCTGATCCCCGGAGAAGCCGGGGCAGCCGCCGTCCAGAATATCGGAGCATACGGCAAGGAAGTGGGGGATATAATCGAGTCTGTCGAGTGTCTGGATATACATGACAACCGCATGGTTACCGTAAGCGCTGCCGACTGCGGCTACGGCTACCGCGAATCAAGATTCAAGAATGACCTCAAAGGACGCTACATCGTGACTGCGGTCAATGTACGCCTTACTAAGAAATATTCTCCTGAACTGGACTATGGCCATGTCCGCGAAGCCCTCGTCCAGCGCTACGGAAGCGAAGTCGTCGAGCAGCAGAAGCTGACTCCGGCCCAGGTCAGGGAAGTGATAATTGATATCCGCAGGAATAAACTCCCAGCTCCGGAAGAGACCGGAAGCGCGGGCAGTTTCTTCCGCAATCCGTTCGTGCTGCCGGAACAGTATGCGAAGGTCGCCAAGGTAGCCGAAAAGGATAATCTGGGTCCTGTTCCTCATTTCCCGGGTGACGACGGACTTATAAAGATTCCTGCCGCATGGCTTATAGAGAAATGCGGATGGAAGGGCTATGTCGAGGGAAATGCCGGAGTGTACAAGAATCAGCCTCTTGTCATAATCAATGCGACAGGAAAGGCCACTCCGGAAGAAATCCTTGCACTCGAGTCCAGGATAGTGGCTTCCGTGCAGGAGAAGTTCGGCATTATGCTGAGACCTGAAGTTGAACATATTTAAAACACTAGACCATGAGCCAGTTTGTAATAGAAGGAGGACACCGTCTTTCCGGAGAAATCACCCCGCAGGGAGCAAAGAATGAGGCATTGCAGGTGCTGAACGCCGTACTCCTTACCGATGAACCTGTCACTATAGACAATATCCCGGAAATCCTCGACATAATGAATCTCATCGAGCTTTTCCGCTCTATGGGAGTCAAAGTCACGAGAAACTCCAAGGGGTCCTATACCTTCCAGGCAGACAACATCGACAAGGATTATGTCAGCAGCAAGGACTTTGTCCAGAGATGTAGCAAGCTCAGAGGCTCGATCATGGTCGCAGGTCCGCTTCTGGCCCGTTTCGGCAAGGTTTATTTCCCTAAACCGGGAGGCGACAAGATAGGCCGCCGCAGGGTGGATACCCATCTCGTCGGAATGATGAATCTCGGCGCTACCCTCGAATATGAGAAAGAGCTCAAGGCATATCTGCTCGAGGCCAAGGACGGACTTACAGGAAAGTACATGCTTCTGGATGAGGCATCCGTGACCGGTACTGCCAACATACTGATGGCAGCGACTCTCGCCAAAGGCGCGACCACAATCTACAACGCCGCCTGCGAACCGTATCTTCAGCAGCTCTCCAAGATGCTCGTCAGAATGGGCGCCAAGATCGAGGGCATAGGCTCGAACCTGCTTACAGTCCATGGAGTAACCCGTCTGTCCGGTACGACCCACACCGTCCTTCCGGATATGATCGAGGTCGGCTCGTTCATCGGCATGGCTGCGCTGACACGCAGCTCGATCACCATAAAGAACGTCTCCTACGACAATCTCGGTATCATTCCGGAGCAGTTCCGCCGTCTCGGAGTGAAACTCGAGCAGAGGGGCGACGATATCTTCGTCCCGGAGCAGGAAAGCTATGTCATCGATTCCTTCCTTGACGGATCGATCATGACAATCGCCGACGCTCCATGGCCGGGACTGACTCCTGACCTGCTCAGCGTCATGCTGGTGGTCGCCACCCAGTGCAAAGGCAGCGTCCTGATCCACCAGAAGATGTTCGAGAGCAGGCTCTTCTTCGTCGACCGTCTTATAGACATGGGAGCGCAGATCATACTCTGCGACCCGCACAGGGCCGTCGTCATCGGTCATGACCATAATTTCCAGCTGAGGGCCGGAAACATGTCATCGCCTGATATCAGGGCCGGTATAGCCCTGCTGATCGCTGCCATGTCCGCGAAGGGTACCAGCCGCATCGGCAATATCGAACAGATAGACAGGGGATACGAGGACATCGACAAACGTCTCAATGCCCTCGGCGCCCATATTTCCAGGGTTGAAGATTAATCTCCGGATTTAGCCATCTTTTCGGCGTGCTCTTTCTGGGCACGCTCCACAGATACGGATCTCTTCAGTACGAAGCCTGATCCGAGGTATTTCGTGCGCACGTCTTCGTCGGCGGCAAGGGACTCTGGGGTTCCCTGCTGCAGGATCGTACCTTCGTAGAGAAGGTAGGCACGGTCGGTGATGGCGAGAGTCTCGCCGACGTTGTGGTCGGTAATGATGACTCCGATATTCTTGTATTTGAGCTTGGCGATGATATACTGGATATCCTCCACGGCGATAGGGTCGACTCCTGCGAACGGCTCGTCAAGCAGTATGAACTTAGGATCCACTGCAAGGGCGCGGGCGATTTCGCAACGGCGTCTCTCGCCTCCGGAAAGCTGGATGCCGAGGCTCTTGCGTACCTTCGAGAGGTTGAACTCGTCGATCAGGCTCTCCAGACGCGCTTTTCTCTCTTCACGGGATATCTCAGGCTGCATTTCCATGACGGACATGATATTGTCCTCGACCGACATCTTCCTGAAGACCGAGGCCTCCTGCGGAAGGTAGCCGATTCCTTTGACGGAACGCTGGAACATCGGAAGGCTTGTGATATCTTCATCGTCCAGGAAGATGCGGCCCTCATTAGGGACGACCTGTCCGGTGATCATATAGAAACTCGTGGTCTTGCCGGCTCCGTTAGGACCGAGGAATCCCACGATCTCACCCTGTTCCACTTCCATGGACACGCCTTTTACGACTGTCCTGACTCCATATTTCTTTACGAGATTTTCACAATGCAGTTTCATACGCTCTTACTTTTCATTATACGTCTAGCCCCATGTCCTTGACGAGATTCGTGATCTCGGGATTGCCGGCCATAAGTTCGCGGGCCTGTTCCTGTGGGGTGTAATTGATATGCTTGACCTCCTTGTCAGGGGTTACAAGCACTTCCATGCGGAGTCTGGACGAGTTGAGTTTCAGCCTCAGCTTGTTCTCGAGGTCGGTAAGCATCTTGTCTTTGATCCAGTCCTGCTGGGCGACATTCTGGACAAAGAAACTCAGCACTCTGGTGCCGTTGTCTTCCGAAACTTCCGTCTCGGCGTTCTCAATCATCGTGGCCAGTCTCGGCCTGTCGCCATAATCTTTTGCAAGACCCTTGAAGGCGGTAAGCAGGGCTTCCTCTTCAGGCATCCTGTCGATTTCCTTGTTGTCTTCGTCAGCAGAAAGCTTGCCATTCTGCTCCGCTTCCTTGATTGCATTTATCGAGAGGCCGGCTGCCGGTACCTTTACGCTTCTGCGTCTGGTCGGCTTAGGCTCTTCTGAAGGCTTCTCCTCTTTTGCAGGTTTCGGTTTCTCTGCAGGTTTCGGTTCTTCCGCCGGTTTTGCAGACGGTTCTTCCGCTTTGACCGGTTCCGGCTTTATGGCTTTCTCGGCAGCTTCGGCAGGCTTCGCCGGGGCTGCTGCCGGTCTGGCAGGGGCGGCCGCAGGCCTCAGGGAGACTTCTCCTACGCCGCAGAGGAAGCTGAGCTTCATCAGGGCGAATTCTATATGCAGGCGCGGATTGACGCTGGCCTTATAGCCGGTCTCGCAAGCTGTCGTTATCGAAAGCGCATCATACAGGAACTGCATCGGAGAACGGGCAGCCTGTTCCCTATATCTTTCCTTCAGGGATTCCGGAAGCTCCAGAAGAGAATCCAGACCTCCGCTGCGGGCAACTATCAGGTCGCGCAGATGCGAACTAAGAGAGCTTACGAAGTGCAGGGCGTTGAAGCCTTTCGAGAGTATCTCGTTGAACTTCAGAAGGGCGGCTGCATAGTCTCCGGCAAGGAAACTGTCCACCAGCTTGAAGCAATGGTCGTAGTCGAGTACGTTGAGGTTCCGGATGACGTCCTCGTATCTGACGTCAGTGCCGCAGAATGCGACCGTCTGGTCGAAGATGGTCAGGGCGTCGCGCATGGCTCCGTCGGCCTTCATCGCGATTACATGGAGAGACTCGTCGTCAATCTTTATGTTCTCCTTGCCGGCGATCCCTTTCAGGTTCTGGACGATGTCCGGGATGCTGATGCGGTTGAAATCGTAGGTCTGGCAGCGCGAGAGAATGGTCGGGAGAATCTTATGCTTCTCGGTAGTGGCGAGGATGAAGATCGCGTGTGCCGGCGGCTCCTCGAGGGTCTTGAGGAAGGCGTTGAAGGCGGACTGCGAGAGCATATGGACCTCATCGACGATATAGACGCTGTAGCGGCCTATCTGCGGAGGAATGTTGACCTGGTCGATCAGGGCTTTGATGTCATCGACGCTGTTGTTGGAGGCGGCGTCGAGTTCATGGATGCAGTACGAGCGCCCCTCCTGGAAGGATACGCAGGACTCGCACTGGCAGCATGGCTCCATGTCAGCGGTCGGGTTGGCACAATTTATGGTTTTTGCGAATATTCGCGCGGCACTGGTCTTGCCGACTCCGCGCGGACCGCAGAACAGATAGGCATGCGCCAGCTGGCCTCTTGTGATGGAGTTCTTAAGAGTCTGGACTATATTGTCCTGGCCTATAAGCGACTCGAAGGAGTCCGGCCTGTATTTGCGTGCTGATACTATGTAATCTGCCATATATTGTAAGCCTTTGTCCGTTATTGTGGACTTAACTTACAAATGTAACTAATTATTTGTAACTTTGCGTCAATATGAAAAGGTTTTTGATGATAGCGGCGATGCTGACATTGACTGTCAGCGCCTTCGCCCAGGCCCAGTTCACGACCAAGAAAGAGAAACTGAGCGACTTCACCCGAAAGACTACGAAGGTGGTTCTTCCGGGGCCTGATTTCATTGATTATGCACTGAGGGAGGCGGTCCGTTCAGTGTGGACTGTTTCCGCCTATGAATATTGCACCCTCGAGGAATTTGAGGCGCTGAAGAAGAACTCCGACTATTATTTCCTGATTCCTACGGCCCTCGAAGGCAAGAAGGAGTCGGGTATGACTTCGCTGACTCTGGTCAAGGGTGGCGGCAGGCCGTCGGAGATTTCCGACATGCTGGAAGTCGCCCGTATTCCTGTCTGTGCGACCGATTCTCCATCGGGCAGGGAGATGGCGTTCATGCCTGCCCTGACCGACATTCTGCAGGAGGCTGCGGTCGCCGCCGTGAAGGGAAGCCGCAAGGGTGTCGGGGCTGTGACGGCCGGACTCAAGGCTATCGGTGACATGAGAGTGTGCATAGCCGTGGATGATCTCGCTTCGGGAATCGGGGCGATCGAGGCCGGAAAGATCGAACTCATGGACGCTGACGATGTCGATGCCGTATTTATGGACGGAGAAGATGCTGTCGTCAGCTATACTGTCGTCCCGGACAATGCCGGGAAGGGCTCGGTCTGCTATAACATGCTGATCGGGGCCAGGGACCATAGGCTTTATTATTTCAGAAAGAGGACTATGTCATCTGCCGCCGATGCCGGTTTCTCGGCTTCGGAGATAAAGGCCATCACTTCGCGCAAGTAGGACTATATGATTACCGGAAAGTCAGAATGTGGAATGGTTTATGCGGTCCGCCGTGGCGGTTCGGCTGTCGGGTACTGCGCACTGAGCATAAAGTGCGGGACCAGGGACGAGAACGGCTACCATAGCGGGATTGCGCATTTTACCGAGCATACCATATTCAAGGGCACCCGGCATAAGAGCGCGTCGGTGATCAACGGTTATCTGGACAAACTCGGTGGGGAGCTCAATGCTTTTACTACCAAGGAGGAGATCGTGCTGCATGCTACTGTGCTGAAGGAGGATCTGCGCAAGGCGGGGTCTCTGCTCCTGGAGCTAGCCACTGAACCTACTTTCCCGGAGAATGAGATCCGTACCGAGAGGGGAGTGGTCATCGACGAGATAAAGTCGTATAAGGATAGTCCGGCGGACGATGTGTATGATTTTTTCGAGGAGAAGATTTTTGCGGGTCATCCGCTTTCCAGACCGATTCTGGGTACGGTGGATTCCGTCAGGAAGATAACTTCGGAGGAGCTCCGGCAGTTTGTCGGGGAGAATTTCCGTCCGGAGAAGATGGCTTTTTCCGTGGTGGCCGATATAGATGAGGCTAAGATGGAGAAGGCTGTGAAGTCGCTGATAGCGAAGTATTTCGATGGCGCTGCCGCTGCTCCGGTTCCGGAGCGCCGGCTTTCTGTCCCTGTCGGGGCGAAGTTCGACGAGACCGTGGAGAAGCATAATCATGAGGTCAATGCCGTCATCGGAAGTTTCGCTCCGTCGCTGTATGAGGAGAAGGAGAGGCTGACGGCGATCCTGCTGGGAAATATTCTGGCGGGGCCGGCATCGAATTCGATATTGAACAATATTCTGCGCGAGAAGAATGGATGGGTCTATGCGGTCGAGTCTTCATATACCCAGTATTCGGATACTGGGATCATGGCTATATGCCTTGGCTGCGACCGGTCCAATCTGGAGCAATGCGTGCTGGCAGTCCATAAGGAGATCCTGAAACTCCAGACGTTGCCGCTTTCGGATGCGCGGCTGAAGGCTGCGAAGAAGCAGCTTCTGGGGCAGCTCGCAATAAGTTCCGACAATGGGGAGTCGCAGTGCCTTGCTATGGGCAAGAGTCTGCTTTCTTACGGGACTGTGACTGCCGATGACGAGGTACGCCGTCGTATCGAGGCGATTTCTTCCGAGGACCTCCGGATGATGGCATGCCGTATTTTCAGCGCGGATAAGATTTCCAAACTTGTTTTTCTATAGATATGCAGACACCGGAAGAGAAATATCTGCTGGAGCATACGACTCCGCAGTCGGAGGCCCTGAACTGGCTCCAGAGGCAGACTAACATTCGCACGAATTATCCGAGGATGCTTTCCGGCGCAGTGCAAGGAAGGCTGCTGACTTTGTTGGTGGAGATGACCGGGGCACGCAACATCCTCGAGATCGGCTGCTTTACAGGATATTCTTCTATTTCAATGGCTTATGGTCTCCCTGAGGATGGTCATATCGACACTCTGGAGATCAATGATGAGCTGGAGGACCTGATTCTGGAGGGTTTTGCAAAGGCTGGCGTTTCGGATAAGGTGAGCCTGCATATCGGCGATGCCAAGGAGACTCTTTCGCGTCTTTCGGGGCCGTATGACTTGGTCTATATGGATGCCAACAAGAGGGAGTATTGCGATTATTATGAGCTTGTGCTTCCGTTGCTCCGTCCGGGCGGTGTCATTCTGGCTGACGATGTCCTATGGGATGGCAAGCTGTACCAGGATCCTCTTCCTTCCGACAAGCAGACCCGGGGAATTGCTGCTTTCAATGACATGGTGGTGCGTGATCCGAGGGTCGAGGTCGTGATCTTGCCTTTGCGTGACGGGCTCAGCATTATTCGTAAGAAATAGAAAATTTGCACGATTACGTACAAATTACTAATTTTGCAGCGCAAAAATAATTGTCAGACAATTCGAAATAATTTTTTATAATTTTTATGGCAACAACAGCTGATTTTAAAAACGGAATGTATCTTAGTTTTAATGGCAAGCCATGCTCTATCGTATGGTTCCAGCATGTAAAGCCGGGTAAGGGCCCTGCTTTCGTTAAGACTAAGCTCCGTAACCTTGAAAATGGACGTATCCTTGAGAACACCTTCACAGCAGGTGCCAAGATCGAGACCATCAGTGTAGAAAGGCGTCCATACCAGTTCCTCTATGGAGATGAGGATGGTTTCAATTTCATGCACGAGGAGACCTATGAGCAGATTTCACTTCCTAAGGACGTAGTTGAGAATGCTGACCTCATGAAGGAGGGACAGCATGTCGAGATGATGTTCGTGACCGAGCCGGAGGAGCGTTGCCTTACTTGCGAGCTTCCTACATACGTAACTCTCGAGGTTACTTATGCTGAGCCTGCAGTAAAGGGTAATACCGCTTCTACTTCTGCTCTCAAGGAGGTTACTCTTGAGACTGGCGCTAAGATCATGGTTCCGCTCTTCATCAACCAGGGCGAGACTATCACGGTCAACACTACCGACCGTTCTTACGGCCAGAGAGTCTAACTCCTGCATCGCAACCGATACAAAGGCAGCCCATCCGGCTGCCTTTTTTCGTTCTCCTCGCCAGCGCTGCTTTGGCGGGAATCCTCGTGGTCTCGGCTCTGTTCCGCCGCGGGTGGCCACGCTCGCCGAGACCAGAGGACACCCGCCATCAACGCACTCTCTGCCGGGTGACGGGCCGCCTCCGTCAAGTTCGGAAAAGCTGCTCGGTCGCTGTCGCATCCACCGGCTTTGCCGTCGCTGTCCTGCTGGCGCAGGGGGCCGGGGAACTACGTTCGCTGACGCTCACTCCGTACCCTCCCACAATCTGCCGCGTCATCGCTGCGCGATAACTTGCATCTTGCGGGCCCCTCCCTCTCCCCGTGGCCGAGGGGGGCCACGTCCCCGGCCCCCTGGCCACCAGGCCAGCGACATCTCACTCCCAGCTCGCCATCACCCCCTGGCCACCAAGGTCAGCGGCGTCCCTGTCACCCGTCCAGTGCCGTCCGACTTCCGGACAATTGACAGGCCGTTGTTTAACGAGCCCTCTAATCCATCGGACAAAGCGTTGAGGGTGCAGCAATGTGCCACTGAGCGACCTGTACTGTGGTGTGCCGCACCCTTAACCTTGATTTTCCGGCGCTGAGGGTGCAGCAACGTGCCACTGAGCGACCTGTACTGTGGTATGCCGCACCCTTAACCTTGATTTTCCGGCGCTGAGGGTGCAGCAACGTGCCACTGAGCGACCTGTACTGTGGTATGCCGCACCCTTAACCTTGTTTTTTCGGCACTGAGGGTGCAACACCATGCCACTGAGCGTACTGTACTAAGGGAAGCTGCCCCCTCAGCATACAAATGGTCCACGCCGTCTGTGCGTCGTCCGACTTCTTTCGCGTCCAGCTATCCGGCCGCATACAACACCCCTATTTGGTGATTCTTAATTCGCTGATTTATAGTTATCTCCCTACAGTTTGGGGTGTCCGTTTTGGATACCCCAAACAATAAGGATCTCGATGTGTATCAATTACTTGACAATCACCGTTCAGTTGTCGTCCTGAAAATAGTTTACCAGAACAGGCGTCGTTCCCAAAGGAAATGCCACTGAACCTGGTGTGTATATGGGTCCAAATCTTGGACCCATATGAACGAAAAAGGGGGGTAAACGTAGATATGAGTCCAGAGTTTGGACCCATATCTACACTTGATCAGGGAATCTCGCCGTTTCCGAATACGAATGTCCGGTAATCCGGGCAATCTTCCGAATTTGTTTTCCGCAGCGCCCGATCTGTAGCAGCCGGAGGGCGTATATTCCGGCTGCGGTGCCGGTGGTCTGCGATTTTTAAGCAGACCTCCAGTGCTTTTGTCGCTGACGGAGGCGGCCCGTCAGTCGGCCGCAGAAGCATTAGGTGACGTGTTGAACCTTCGACGAGGGAAATGTTATAGCGCGAGGATGGAGGAGGCGACGGATTCGAGGAGCCATTTTGGGGTGCTGGTGGCGCCGCAGATGCCGACGCTGTCGCCGTCGCGGAACCATGAGGCATCGATCTCGCTCTCATTGCCGATGCGGTATGTACGGGCATTGGCCTGCCGGCAGAGATCGTAAAGTACTTTTCCGTTGGAGCTTTCCTTTCCGGAAACGAATATGATGATATCGTGGGTTCTGGCGAAGTTGGCGAGTTCTTCGTGGCGGGAAGCTACTTGACGGCAGATCGTGTTGTGGATCTTAAGCGGCCCTGTCATCCTGGATCCGAGAATCTTGCAGAGTTCTTTGTACTCATCAGGACTTTTGGTGGTCTGGGAGAATATCTCTATCGGACCGTCTGTATTGATCTGACCTTCAGAGAGAGCTTTTTCAAGCATTTCCAGATTCTGGAGGACAAGGGCGTTCCCTCCGGTCTGGCCGACAAGTCCGAGCACCTCGGCATGGCCCACCTTTCCGAAGATGATTATCTGACCTCCGATGGCGGCCATTCTGGCATAGGCCTCGCGGATATGTTCCTGAAGCTTCAGCACTACCGGACAGGTACAGTCGATAACAGTGATGTCGTTCGCACTCGTCTCGGCGTATGTGTGCGGCGGTTCTCCGTGAGCCCTGATCAGGACAGTCCTGCCTTTAAGGGAGGCGAGCTCTCCGTGTCCGACAGTGATCAGCCCCTTGCGCCTGAGTCTCTCCAGCTCGGCCTCATTATGGACAATCGAGCCGAGAGAATAAAGCTGCACGCCCGGATTGTCCTCAAGGAAGTCCTCCGCCTTGCTGATAGCACGGATCACACCCCCGCAGAATCCTGATTTGCGGTCTATTTCAACACTTAGATGCATCTATTCGAGAATTCCGAATTTTCCTTGGATTACGCCCTGCGTCCAGACGATCTCTTCGTGCAGGTTCATGTCAGAATTGTCAAGCACGAAGGCGTCCTCGGCCCTGCGGAGCGGATTAGTCTCGCGGTGAGAATCAATATAATCCCTCTCCTCCAGATTCCTGGCCACGTCAGCCATCACAGGATTCTCGCCTTTGGCCACCAGTTCGTCGAAACGCCTCTGCGCACGGACTTCCGGTTTGGCGACTACGAAAATCTTAAGCTGAGCGTTAGGGAAGACTGCCGTACCGATATCCCGGCCGTCCATCACGACACGGCCGTTCCGCCCGAAATAATGGAGTTTGTCATCGACGAAAGCCCTGACGAAAGGAACGGTGGCGATAGGGCTGACAGAAGATGAAACCTTCAGGGAACGGATCTCCTTCTCGATACAGCGGTCTCCTATGCAAGTCTTGCCGTCGGAGCCGAAATGAAGGTCCAGACCTTTGTCCAGGGCAGCCTTGAGACCATCCAGATCTATGTTGTTGTTCCCGTCAATATAGCCGTTCTCCTGCGCAAAAAGCGTGACACCCCTGTAGAGGGCGCCAGAGTCCAGGTATAGGAAGGAAAATTCCTCGGCTATCAGTTTCGCAAGCGTGCTTTTTCCGGTGCCGGAAAAGCCGTCGACGGCGATAATTATGTCAGGTACAATCATAGTTACTGAATGTTAGGAGACAAAATTAGGAAAATTATTCGTAACTACGAGATTTTTGTCCGATATTTGCTATATCATGCCCCGGAGCCTCCGGCTCATGGTTTTAAAAGGAGAAAGAAAAGATGAAGATACTTGTAGTCGATGACGAGAGAGCCATCAGAAACTCTCTCAAAGAAATATTGATGGATGAAGGTTTTACCGTAGAAGTCGCCGAGGACGGCCCTTCCGCCCTTGCGATTGCGGCAAAGGAAAGATATGACGTCATTTTCTGCGACATCAAGATGCCGGGAATGGAAGGCACCGAGGTCCTCGAGAAACTCATCGCCGAAGGAATCGACTCGGCAGTGATCATGATTTCGGGCCATGGGGACATCGACACCGCCGTCGACTGTATCAAGAAAGGCGCGTTCGACTTCATCCAGAAGCCGCTCGACCTCAACAGAATACTTATCACCATAAAGAATGCGACCGACAAGGCCAATCTTGTCAAGGACAACAAAATCCTCAAGAAGAAAGTCTATGGCCAGCAGATGATCGGAGAGTCCGAGCCTATCTGCCACATCCGCGAGATGATCGACAAGGTCGCTCCGACCGATGCCAGGGTTCTCATCACTGGCTCGAACGGCAGCGGAAAGGAACTCGTCGCCCGCAGCCTACACCAGCAGAGCGCCCGCAGCGCGATGCCATATATCGAAGTCAACTGCGCCGCCATCCCTTCGGAACTCATCGAGAGCGAACTCTTCGGCCATAAGAAAGGCTCGTTCACATCGGCTATCAAGGACCATAAAGGCAAGTTCGAGCAGGCTGACGGCGGTACTCTCTTCCTCGACGAGATCGGTGACATGAGCCTTGCCGCACAGGCGAAAGTGCTCCGCGTCCTCCAGGAGAAGAAACTTACTCCTGTCGGAGGAGACAAGGACATCGAAGTCGACGTGCGCGTAATCGCCGCTACCAACAAGGACCTGCGTGCCGAGATCGAGAAGGGCACGTTCAGGGAGGACCTTTACCATCGTCTGAGCGTGATCGTGCTCCATGTGCCGTCGCTCAATGAAAGAAAAGAGGACATTCCGCTGCTCGTGGACTATTTCTCCGCCCAGATCTGCTCGGAGACAGGAAAGCCTCTCAGGGCTTTCGCCCCGGAGGCCATCAAACTGCTTCAGGAACATGACTGGACCGGCAACATCCGTGAGCTCCGTAACGTGGTGGAGCGCCTGCTCATACTCGGCGGCTCTCCTGTAAGCGCCGCGGATGTCCGTACATATGTCTAGAAGCTGTATTTGAGCTTAAGGTTGATGTTTCTGACTGAGACTTGACTGGAATGCCTACTAGCTTCTTTATATCCTTGATGTGATTTGCGAATAAGAAGTACGTTTTGATCCACGATGGGTTGTTTTTGACTGTAGGACTTCCTAACTGTCCCATTTTTTGTGGCTACTTGCTATCAGACCATTGTTCGACCTAGTCGAACTTTAGAAATGCTATGATAATAGCAAGGAAAATGAGAGAGAATAACTCGTTTGTTAATCAGAAAATAGTTGAATCAATATTAGATTAATAATGATATCATAAATCATTTACTGGAATTTGGGCCTAATTGTTTTCAGTTTAACTGGCTTGAATATACTCTATTATAGCGTGTGCTGGCTTATCGGTATTCTCCTAGCCTATATGAATGCAGAAAGATTTCAATAAAGGAATATTAGGAGAGAAGTATAACACCAAATTACCGTGTTTTTTTACAGAAAATCGTTAAATTTGTTACTTTAAGGACTAATGAATGAGTGGCTTAAAGCATATACAAGACGAATCGGTTGACATAAGAGAAACCAATTTGCATTCTCAGTCGCCGGAGTTGTTAAAACAGCTCCTGATAGATCATAATACCCAAAAGTTTATCTTTTGGGCATCAGACGATTATAAATCACTCGGCGAGGGGTATGATTTTTCAGATGAAATCACGCCTGAAAAGATTACGGGAAATAATGGTCAAGTAATTATGCCGCGAGTTCTCAAGAAAAAGACTCTTCAGGATGCGCGAGTGAGAGATAAAGCTGAAGTGTTTACTCCTTCCTGGTTATGCAATTTGCAAAATAATCTGGTTGATAATGCGTGGTTTGGTCGTGAAGGCGTATTCAATACTGAGTGCTTTGAGAACTCCGCTTCTTTTTGGGTTGTTAATATGAATAAAGTCAAATTTCCGAGAGGAAAGTCGTGGAAATCGTACGTATTATCAACCAGGCTGGAAATCACTTGTGGAGAAGCGCCGTACCTCGTTAGTAGATATGATACTACTACTGGTGATTATATCCCCGTTATGCAACGAATTGGCATGCTTGATAGGAAGCTTCGTATTGTCGCTGAGAATACATCTTCATTAGAAGAATGGCGTGAATGGGCGAGAAAATCCTATCAGAGCGTATATGGCTATGAGTGGCAAGGAGATAGTCTACTGCTAGCACGGGAGGCTCTCTTGTTTACTTATGTGGATTTTTATGCAGATAAGTTTTTAAAGATGCCTTCTGTCAATGAGCTTTTCGAAATCGCGGACATTATTTCATGGAATATCTGGCAAATGGATGGGATGAGGGGCGTGGTCCCCAATTCTTGTCATGATATCGTCGTTAGAACTGAAGATATATTTGAGGTTAAAGAAGCAATTGTCAAGTGTGCGGGCTGTAAAAGAAACGACAAGTTTTCTCATAATGGAGTGTATTGTAAGATAAAGGATTGGGAAACTGGGAATATTGTCCGTTTCGTAGATATTCTTAAATCATAATATTATGGCAGAAACTAATACTCCAGGATGTCGTTTTAACACAGCAATCTTAGACAACATCATAGTTGGTAGGGTTGATCCTTCTATATACGCTTTTTCTACGGAAACTGTTCCAAACTATCTAAAAGTAGGTGACACATATCGCCCTGTAGAGACAAGACTGGACGAGTGGAGAAAGTATTTTCCAAATCTTCGAAAAGAGTATCAGGATTCTGCACGTATTGATGATAACACTCTATTTCGTGATTTTGCTGTACATTCCTTTTTAACAGATGTTCGTAAAAGAGCCCGTTTAAAACAAGAGGATGTCCCGGGTATTCCTTATTACTCAAAGGAATTTTTCAGAGATGCTACAATAGAAGACGTAAAAGATGCTATCAATGATATCCATCGCAGTGCTGATGATAATGATGGAAGATATACATTCTATAATACTGATTACTTACCGGTTATAAGGACATACGATAGGGTTGAAGATTACGAACCTCGTCCCAATCAAGATACGGCTATCAAAAACTTCCATGCTGCAGTAGAAAAGGGGCGTAATAATCTGCTTTTATATGCAGTAATGCGATTTGGAAAGTCTTTCACATCAATGTGTTGCGCCCTTGATGCGAAAGCTAAGTATGTGATAATTGTATCTGCAAAAGCTGATGTAAAGGAGGAGTGGAAGAAGACCGTTGAGAGTCATGTTTTGTTCAGTGAGTACATTTTCGCAGATGCAGAATCGCTAGATCGCAACGATAACCTAATTTCTTCGACTCTATCCAATAATAAACGAATTGTGTTATTCTTGACACTTCAGGACTTGCAAGGAGATGAGATAAAGAAACGTCACACCGAAGTATTTCACCTACAATCGGATTTGTTGATTGTAGATGAAACTCATTTTGGCGCTAGAGCTGAGAGATATGGTCGAGTATTAGAGTCTTTTGGATTAATGAAAGCTGAGGCAGCAGTGGAGACAGCTGGTCGTTTTGGAGACTTTGTTAAAGAAGAAGATGAGGAGGCTATAAAACAATTAGACTCAAAAGTTAGGATACATCTCTCGGGAACCCCATACAGGATATTAATGAGTGGCGAATTCACAAAGGAGGATATTATCGCTTTTTGTCAATTCTCAGACATCGTTGAAGAGCAGAGAAAGTGGGATGATGAGCATCTTCTTTCTGATGATGATGGCACCAATAAAGATGTGAAGGAATGGGATAATCCGTACTATGGTTTCCCACAAATGGTCCGTTTCGCCTTTAATCCAAACGAATCTTCCAGAAAAAGAATTGAGCAACTGAGGTCTGAGGGGAGGTCTGCTTCTATCGCTGACCTTTTGCGGCCAGTTTCTATCCAAAAAACCAATGATGGAGCTCATAAGAAGTTCGTTTATGAGCATGAAGTTCTGGATTTATTAAGCGTTATTGACGGCTCAAAAGAGGACGAGAATATTCTTGGATTTTTAAATTATGATAGGATCAAGCGAGGGAAAATGTGCAGACATATAGTTTGTGTCCTTCCTTTTCGGGCATCATGTGATGCTTTAGAAGCGTTGATTAAAGAGAACATATCAATTTTTAAGAATCTATCTACCTATGAGATAATTAATATTGCGGGTGTAGACAATGAAACTCTTTATCCTGACACTTCATCCGTAAAGAGTCGTATTGTTGAGCTCGAAAGCAATGGGAAAAAGACAATTACTCTTACGGTTAATAGGATGCTAACTGGAAGTACAGTTGAGCAGTGGGATACAATGCTGTATCTTAAAAATTCTTCATCTCCCCAGGAATACGATCAAGCAATATTCCGTTTGCAAAATCAGTATATTCAAACATACAAATCAGAGGGTTCTGAAGAAGTTATAAAGTTCAATATGAAGCCACAAACTTTACTTGTGGATTTTGATCCAGTCAGGATGTTTGAACTACAGGAACGAAGATCTCAGTTTTACAATGTTAATACAGATAAGAAAGGGAATCTTAAGTTAGAAGAAAGGCTCGCAAAAGAACTTGAAATCTCTCCTATTATTGTCATCAACAAGGATAAACTTGAAGAAGTTACTCCTTCCAATATTCTGGATGCAGTTCGTGAGTATTCTAAAGAAAGAAGTGTCCTTGATGAAGCATGGGACATTCCAATTGACTTTGGGCTGCTTTCTGATGAAGGTATTATGAATGCGATAAAAGACTTGAATCCAATAGATTCTTCAAAGGGGTTAGAATTCAAGCCAAATGAGGGAGATGGAGATGATTTCGATGCAGAAGATGATGAGGAAGGTGAAGGTTCTGGAAAGGTACCTTCCAATAAGAATAGCAATTCTAGTAATAATGATAATTTAGAACAAGATAGCGAAGATTCTGATCTCAAGAAAAAGTTATGCACTTATTACTCAATGATTCTCTTTTTTGCGTTCTTGACCAAGTCGGATGTAAAATCTCTTGATGATATCATAAATACCCTTCATAATGGGAAGACATACTTACAAGAGGACCGTAGAATTGCCAATAGTCTAGGTATAAAACTATCGGTTTTGAGAATCATACAAACAAGGATGAACCCTTTTTATCTTAGTAAGTTAGATTATAAGATTCAGAATATCAATTCGTTGATGAAAGATAGCTCGCTCCCTCCTCTTGAGAGAGCCGAGCGTGCAATGAAGAAGTTTGGGCGTTTGTCCACATCTGAAATTGTCACACCTTCTTTTTTGGCTTGTGACATTGTCGGTATTTTGCCGTTTGAGCCCTATAATTCAGAGCGTATTTTAGATATAGCCTCAAAACAGGGAGAATTTGCATGTGCTTTGTACAAGAGATTTGGTGTTAAGGCAAAAGATAGCATTATTTCTTTACCTACATCCAGGGTCTCTTACGAACTTACTCGTAAGATATATGAATTACTCTCTTTACCCGTCGAGAATGTAATTGATAGCTTTGTTACATATGACTTGCTCTCAAGCCCTGAAAAGAAAGAAAAGTTGATTAATATGAAATTTGACGCTGTAGTTGGCAACCCGCCGTATCAAGTTACTCAGGCAACCACAAATGCCTCATTCGCCTCGGCGATTTATCCCATTTTTATGGATATTGCCTTTGATTTGGGGGCAAATTACATTTCGTTGATTACGCCCAGCAGATGGATGACAAAACAGGGACAAGGAGTCAGCGAAAGATGGGCCGATGAAAAAATCAGGTGTAATCATTTTCAGATTATAAACGATTATCTAAGTGCGTCTGATTGCTTCCCCTCTAACGTAGAGATCAAAGGAGGTGTTAACTATTTTTTATATAATGGTACTTATTCAGGGCCGTGTAAGTATTTCCTTCACCAAAACGGGAAAGTGTACTTAAGGGAAGAAGAACTTAACTCTCTTGGCACAGGTGTCGTAATCAGGGACATGAATGCTCCTGCAATTCTAAGGAGAATTATTGATAAAGAAGGCAACTTCTTTGTTGATAATAATTTCTCTTCATACGTGGGGCCTGTTCACTTTTTCGATAAGGCTGGAGTACTTGGATCAAAATGGAAAGGTTATTCTCTTCGTAAAAGCAAAAAACGCAATATCAAGTTTTATACGAATAAACAACTTGAGCCACAGGGGTTCGGTTGGATTAAACTGGCTGATCTGCCGAAGGGTGCCCAGTCAGTAAATATTCACAAAATCTATATTCCAGAAGCCGGAGGATCTGGAACAGACCCGTATGTTTTGGGCAAACCATTTTATGGGGAACCTGGTAGCGTATGTTCACAAACTTATCTTGTAATAGGGTATGATCCTGTCAGTCATAATCTTACAAAGGTACAGTGTGATAATATCATTAGCTATATTAGAACAAAATTCTTTAGGTATTTGGTTTCGATTATGAAGAACACTCAGCACAATCCTTCCTCCGTTTTTCAGTTTGTCCCAGTCCAAGACTTCTCAAAACCATGGACTGATGAGGAATTATACGCTAAATATGAATTAACAAAGGATGAGATAAGCGTCATTGAGGCCACAATCAAACCCTTAGATTAACCATTAGACAATGAACAATAGTATTCAACTAATATCCATAGCTGAGTTGCTTGACGGCAGAACGTTTTTCATCCCATCCTATCAGCGAGGGTACAGGTGGACGACAAAGGAAGTAACGGATCTACTGAGTGACCTTTATAGTTTTACCATTGGCTCCAAGAAAAAAGAGGGTGAGTTCTATTGCCTCCAGCCCATTATCGTGCAACGAATTGAGGATGATTTGCTAAAAGCTCAAATCCTGAAAGGAATTGAGAGCTCTAGTCAGGATGTTTGGGAAGTGATAGATGGGCAGCAGCGTCTGACTTCGGTTTATATCCTATACAAGTATTTACTAGAGCAAAAAGGTTGGACTAACGAAAAGCTCAAAAAAGCTCGTGATGGCAAGGAACTGTTTCATCTACGGTATGAAACGCGCCCAGGATCATCCTCCTTTCTTGAGGCCCTGAGTGCCGAACGGCTTGACGATTCCAATGTTGATTTCTCCCATATCTCCGATGCATATCGCATAATCGAGAGTTGGCTCGAAAACGAGGCAAAAGTTATTAGTGACCGCTATCATCGTTCAAGGGCAGAAGACGATATTTGTGATGCCCTCTTTAAACTCCTTAACTGCGGCCGAGAATTGAAGGAGGACAGTGGATCAGCTCAGTTTATATGGTACGAGTTGGCCTCCGATGGCGGAGAAAAATCAAAACAAAAGGCCATTTCCGAGTTCCTGAAGATCAACACTGGTAAGATCGAGCTCACAGATGCTGAACTTATCAAGGCTCTATTCCTTCAGCGTCGGAATTTCCTCAAAGAAGAGCGCGAAAGCAAGCAGCTTGAAATAGCAATGCAATGGGAAAGCATCGAGAACACTCTGCATAAAGATGATTTCTGGTATTTCATTTCGAGCAAGAAATCCCGCCCCAATAGAATTGATGAAATCTTCGAGCTTATTTTCAAAACGGAAGACCTGAAGGAATATCACGAAGATTTGGTCGATAAAAGTCTTACCCATAGGAATGCTTTTCTGTCAGAAAAGAATAGCATCTTCCGATATTATTACCGCAAATTTGACGGTTTACAGGGTGAGATCCTTCAGGATTGTATTAAGAAGGAATGGGCGAAAGTAATGTCTGTTTTTAGGACTTTGGAAGATTGGTATGAAGACCCTAAGACATACAATTATGTCGGCTTTCTTAGTCAGTGTAATATAGACATCGCAAAGCTCTACATCAAGTACGCCAGCCTTCCTGAGTCTGCAACCAAACATGAAATTCTGGAATTCTTCGAATCTCAAATCAAGCGTCAGCTTGAAGCTGTCAAGATTAGGGAGGGCAAGATTGTCTCCCAATATGGTCCTGACACACAAGCCATATACAAACTCCTATTGTTCCTGAACATCAATCAGATGAATTCTGAGCTGGCTAATCTCCAAAAGGTTCGGGATATCAGTTTTAACGGAAGTATATATAAGTTCCCCTTTGATATTTTCGTAAGTCAAAACTGGAACGTTGAGCACATCGACTCATTCACAACAAACTCCCTTATGAGCGCACAAGAACAAAAAGAATGGGTTGATAACGCATTAATTGCCATCCAAGAGATTAAGGATCAGGCTGGAACGAAGATTCGCATAGATGCTCATTATGCTAAAGGTGAATACAAAGCTATCATCCCACTCATTCAGGAGATTGTAGAAGAGGATGCAGATGAGGACCAGAAGAACAGTATAGGCAACCTAACCCTGCTCGATGAGAAAACGAACAAGAGTTATGGAAATGCCCTGTTCTGCCAAAAAAACAAAATCATTCGTGACCGTATCCAAAGAGGAACTTTTGTCCCTGCTACGACCAGGATGGTTTTCAATAAAGACTTCGATTCTTCCGCCACTCGCAATTTCTTCAAATGGGGTGCAGAGGAAAAAGCCGCATACCAACAGTATATTTTTGATGAATTAAAACCGTTCCTTACATTCGATGAAAAAGATCTACAACTATTCTAATCTTTTCGAAGAGAAGATATCCTATGATAAGGACACGGAAGTTCTTATCAGTAGATGCGTTATTCCTAGAATCCAGCGTGCTTATGCCCAAGGACGTCGTGAAGAAAGCTATGTCCGTAACAATCTGCTAGACGAGATTTTCAACGCTCTACATGAAGGGAAGGAAATTGATCTCAACTTTGTATATGGCGCCGTTCACAAGCAGGATGATAATGGAAAATTCTCATTTGAAATCATTGATGGACAGCAGCGATTGACAACCCTCTATTTGCTGTACTGGTATATCGGGAACAGGGAATTGGATAGGTCTTCAGATGAATACAAACAATTGGCCAGCAACCTGTCCAAGTTTGTTTATGAAACTCGGACTACTGCGACGGATTTCTGCCAGTATTTAGCGTCTTGCAAGGTATTTGGGATTCCTAACGAAGACGGTAATGTTGAAGCTCCATCATCTGTCATTAAAGATGCAAAATTGTATTTCCGTTCATTCGATAAAGACTCTACGATTGAAGGAATGTTGAGAATGCTGGATGCCATTCACGAGAGGTATCAGAAGCTTATTATCGATAATGAGGAGTTATCCCTTTATCAGAACCTCAATAAGATCACATTCTATGTGCTATCGCTTGGTGAGTTCGGCCTTACTGAAGAGCTGTATATAAAGATGAATGCTCGTGGCCGTGCCTTGAGTCCCTTCGACAATTTCAAAGCAGAGCTGATTGGTTACTTGCGTGGCACTGAATGCGGCCGAAAGATGGTGACGCTCGGGAATTCTATGAAAGGAACGGAAGTCCCGTTCTATATGGACTTCTCTTCTCGGATGGACACCTTATGGATAAACATCTTCTGGAGTAAAGACAATGTCCAGTATGATGAGGATTATTTCCGCTTCTTCTATCGTTACATCGCAAATAAGTATTCTGTCGACGCTCAGGGAGTTAAAGTCGAATACATCCGTAATGACGAAACGTTAAAGTTCTTTGCCGATGAATCAGAGAAGACTGATCGATATCTTGGTTTTACACAATATTTGATTCAGTTCAATGAGCACCCGGATTATTTCGTAGGCATAAAGAAAGTTCTTGATACGTTCGAGCAGTATTATGCTTCTACGATTTATCCTGCAATAGTTCCTGCATGGGAAGAAGCCGACCGGAACCCTGGCTTCTTTGCCCCTCGTTTTACGCAAGTTATGCGTATTATCTTTTATGGCGTAACTGAGTTCATTGAGGCGTACGAGGAATTCCTCCCAGATGTTTTCCGCAAGTGGATGCGTGTTCTCTGGAATATTGTGGAGAATACCAATATTGACAACTTGTCTAAGGTTGCATCGCTCAATCGCAGCATTAAGAATTTGATTCATCATGTTGCTGATTCGGCTAAAGAAGGAGTTCCCTTCTACACTGCTTTGTCTCGCTACAAAACAGATGAGAATGAAGATGATGCCGATACTCAGGAACGTAGTCGAATCATTCAAGAAGAGATTACTAAGGCTGGACGTATCGCTGAAGATGAAAAGTGGGAGGATGTCTTTAGGATGGCTGAGAAACATCCCTATTTCAAAGGAATGGTTATTTTCTTCTATACAAAGGATATGTCTATCGCAGAATTCGAGCATCGATACGAGTTGGTTAAGGATATCTTCGATAAAGATGGTGTTGCTGGTCCTTTCCGGAAAGAAGGTCACTTATTATTGAGAGCGATCATCAGTCAAATGAAGGATTGGAAAGAGATGTTCAAGCTTAATATGACGGATAAAGCTGAAACACAGAAATACCTCAAGCATTGGATATCAGCCAATCATAATATTCATGATTTCTTTGCGTTATGCCTAGACTTTAATTCCCATGATGAGATTCTTGAATTCCTTCGGGGCTTGGTAGAAGAGAAGTCCCAACTAACCTACTACGATAGTGAACCTGAGAATATTGGATTGTATCGCAGGATTCATGAAGCGCTGTATAAGAATAAGTGTTTACAGGTTTGGCTCCAAGATAATGATGCCTTTAGGCTTGTTGAGTTCAAAGGCAATATCTTTATGGCTCGCAAGAACAGCTGGTATAGCAAGATAATGATGGATACTGAACGGAATCGTTTCATCCCTTTAGTTGCCAACAATTATGCTTACTGCTATGATTCTGAACCTCAATATGAGCTATGGAAACAAATCGGCTACTTCAATAGTAACGATGTAATTCTAAAGAAAACAGTCGACACTACAGAGATTCATCTCTTCTTTACGAATTACAGTGAATTGCAAATTTGGGTAAAGGGTGATGAGTTCAGGATGAAGACCTTCGTGGATGACTTCCACGTAGAAAATCCCGAGTATGATGGGGATGGGTGGCTCATGCTAGCAAAAGACACATACAACCGCATTAACTGCTACGATTATCTCGAGAAAACATACCTCAAAAGAATTGAGAACGTGCTGAATCTGTAATTCTATATGAAGCCTATAATACTTGTGGGGTTGTATTTCTTGTTAAGACGAAATAAAAAGGGAGAATCAATGACATTCAGTCTTTAAATTCTCCCACATATAGTATTAGAAGCTGTATTTGAGCTTAATCCAGATTTCTGAATTCTTGTCGTACATGAGGAACATGCCGGAGTCGGCCTGGAGAAGGTCGTATCCCAAGATGGCATGTATCGTGTCCGTAACTGCGTAGTCTGCCGAGAGACGGTTGAAGACGCCGCCGTTAGTGACATCTATGTACGCGAACGTCGAAAGTTTCAGGGTACTGCGCAGCAGGTCTTTCGAGAGCCTCACAGTCGCCATTCCGCTGTTGCGGAAGACCGACGTCCCGGTCAGGTTTCCGGCCACGTACTTATGCGAATACTGCACTCCTGCAGACCATTCGGCCGGACCGAACCAGTCAAGTCCCGCAAGGGCATTCGTGGAGTTCTTCCGGACGACATCCACGCCTGTGGCAGGATCCTGGGCCTCATTGAAATACTCCGCCACTTCGCCCCTGAACACGAACTGTCCGAAAGGGATCGAAACATCTCCGCCTACCATCGTCATCCGTCGATACTCGCCGGTGCAGACGAGTTCCGGGCCGTCAAGGAGAGTCTTCTTGATGACAGGCATCTTGTTCCATGTCAGCAAAGCGCAGAGAGAGAAGTCAATCCCGTTCGAGTAGGCGCTGAAACGTCCTCCGACCTCGAGATTCTTCAGTTTCTTATCAGGAGTCCCCGAAAGGTTGACTGAATAAGGAATATTCACTCCCGGCAGGGATACGGACCATGGATTCTCCGGATCCAGCGGAAGGGTGAACCATGAGCATACCGGGACGACCACTGCCTCCGCACTCCATCCTGACTGCACATATCTTACCCTTAGAGCATTTACCGGGACCCTGATGTCATCGTAGTCCTCCGCAAGGAACTCAGTGTAATCCATCGGAGAGATGATGTCAGTAAGCCTGAGGGCATCGGCCACTCCCCAGGTTATTATCTGGCGGCCGGCGCGGATGTCCCATTCGGACGGAGTATAATACAGATAGGCTTCCCTGAGGAAGAATCCTGACTCGCTTTCAAGTATCGGATTCCAGACAATGTTCGTCGAGGCGAACAGTCCGGAATTGTCTTTCTCGAGCGTGACCTCTCCGCGGATCCTGGTGTGCGACGCCATCCAGTCGTTGGGAGAAGAAGCCCTCATCGCATGGTACGTATCGACGAAGCCTTTGACTTTTACGATGAGCCCGTCCCCGTCCTCCTGCGCGAACGCAGGAAGGCAGAGGAGGCACAGCAATGACATGAAAAAGGTTTTCATAATCCTTTCTCCAGTTTGGTTACGGTGAACAGGTTAGCATCCAGCTTGATGTCATAGCTTGGATTCTTGACCTCTATCACTGTCTTGTGGCCGGTCTGCACATTCTCCATCTCCATGTGCTGGCTTGTCCAGAATCCCTGGACTTTGTTGATGGAGCTTACGGTGAGAACTCTGTGCAGCGCGTCGAGCTTGTCATAGAACTCGACACGTACGGCCTTCAGGCAGTCTTTTGCTATCCATGTAACCTTGCGGGAGTATATTTCTCTCTTATTCTTCGGGACTGATTCGATCACCCAGCAGTCATGGCCGTCGCGGGATTCCGAGCGAAGCAACTTGTGGTCGTCCTCGTCGACGTTGCGGCTGCCCATGTCATCGTAGGTGAAATCGGTTCCCATAAAATAGTCTGTCTTGGATGAAGACCCGCTGATACGGCGTGTTTTCTTCATCGCAGGAAGATAGAGCCATTTGTCGTCTTCCTTTCCGATCTGGTCATAATCCCATGTGAGGAAGCCGGTGCCCTTGACGTCGCCGGGATAAGTGAAGAACATCATCTTCTTGGTGTCCTTGCCTTCATCCTTGGCCCAAGACTCGAGCTTACGCTCACGCTTGCTGCCATTCTTCTTGATAAGTGTCAGTTCCATCTGGGCATATCTGGTCTCCCCGTCAGGATTGTCCTTTGCCTTCTGCATGATGCTGCGGCCGGTCTCCTGGGCGAAGACAGAGGTGCATGCGAGAGCGCAGAGGGCTGCGATAATTATTCTGTTTTTCATATGTACGATATTATTTGTTGAATTAATTAATCTTCATCTTCTTTCTCAGGTCCATAAACCTTGCAGAGCTGGATGAGCGCCGGGGTGATGAACAGGTCTGCAATGAGTGCGGACGCGATTCCGATCACTGCAAGGAGACCGAAGTTGATGAGCTGGTTGCATTCTGAAGTGATGAATCCGGCAAATACGGCGCAGGTGATGATCGTCGTCGTCACGATGGCGACGCCTACGACCCTGAAGGTTCGTCTTATGGACAGATGATACTTGCCCGTGCGGTCATACTCCAGTTTCGTATGGTTGATGAAATGGATGGTGTCGTCGACGGAGAGACCGATGATCATAGGAATCAGGGTGGCGGTCATCATGTCCAGAGGAATACCGGACCAGCCCATGTAGCCGCCGACGAAGATAGCCGGGAAGATGTTCGGGATAAGGCCGATGAGACCGATCTTTACGCTCTGGAATACGATCATGAGGATCAGACCGATGATGATGATGGAGAACATGAATGAGGTGAGCTGGCCGCGTACCAGATACTGCATCATCGTGGTGTATTGAGGGATGTTGCCGACGGCGGATACCTTTGCATCAGGGAAGATCTCGGCAGAAGCCTGGCTGATAGCATTGAGCTCGCGTTCTACTTCGGCAGAGTTGAAGTCGCTGATCTCGACCATCAGTCGGAGGCGCTTGTAATCATAGTCCACCCAGTATTCTGCCTCGGAACCGCCCGCATTCTCATAAAGGAGAAGCATCTGGGCGATTTCTTCCTCCGAATCAGGAATCCTGTAATACTCCTGGTCGTTTCCGTTGAGGGTACGGTTGAGGTCCCTGATTATGTCAAGGACGGAAGTCGTCCTCTTGGTAAGCTTGTAGTTGGCTGCCTGGGCCTCGAGCTTCTCAAGCTTCATGAGATTCTCCGGGAGCTTGGCATCGCCTTCGTTCTCGAACTCGATCATCATGTCATATGTATAGAGGGATCCGAGTTCTGAATAGCCCACGTCGAGTATGTCCTTGACGTATGGCACTTTGCTTCCCATTGTCTTCTCAACGTCGAATGCCGGTTCTACCCATTTGAACCCGATACCGAGAGCGATGCAGACGATAAGGAAGAACGAGCATATCACGGTGGATTTGCGCATGCTGAACTCTCCGAGCCTTACCATGAGCCTTGAACCCCAGGTGTCGCTGTCATCATTGAAGTTTTCTCTTGGTTTCTTGTTCTTTCCGACTGATATGAGGATAGGGGTTATTATGACGGTCGTGGTCATCACGAAGAACACGCACATTGCGGTAAGCAGGCCGATTGCTGCAATAGGGCGGATCGGGATTACGAGGAACGAAAGGAGGGACACGATAGTGGTCAGACCGCAGAACAGTATCGGCCAGCCGGTCTCGGCTATCGTCTCTATGATTGCCTTGCGGCGCTGTCCGTGGATCAGCATCCTCTTGCCGAAATATGTGAACAAGTGGATGTTATATGCGATTGATACCGCGAACGCCAGTATCACAGGAATCATCGTGCAGGTCGAGTCCATATACATGCCTGTACCTCCGGCGATTCCGAATGTGATAAGCAGTCCGAGGACTGTTCCGATGAAAGGTGCGATCACTCCCTTGAACGACCTTGTCATTATGAGCATGACAAGGATGGAGATGATCAGCGCGCACAGGCACTGACGGCCCATTTCTTCGCCGATGTATCCCAGCTTCTTATAGCTGACGTAGGTCATTCCGGTCGCCCTCGGGTTCAGGGAAGCATACTCAGGTTTTTCTATGATCTTGGCCACTTCTGCACCGGTCTGCACATCAGGCGCGACCGTCGTGGTCTTTTTCCATACGCTGTCTTCCGGGAAGGTGCGGAGCTTGACCATGATCCAGGAAAGTTTCCTGTCTTTTGAGATAAGCTTGCGTGCCTGTTCCGGCTTGGTGGCAATCTTGGCTTTTATTTCGTCGAGGCCGGCCTGGTCCGAAGGGATGACTTCAGGGACGATCTGCTGGATCTCCATTCCTTCTTCGTTACCTACCATGAACTCTATGTCAGTGAGGGAAGTGACCTTGTCGACATAGGAGAGGCTGTCCTTTAGCTCGTCGGTAAGGGCCCTCATGGTTTCGAGGCTTTCTTTTGTAATGTGGTCTTCGGTCTCTGTCAGGATTCCGACATAATAGTCATTTCCGAAGTGGGCCTTGAATTCATCTGTCATCACCAGCATCGGGTCGCCTTCGATGAAATAGTCGTCGAAAGATGTCTGTACGACCATCTTTTTGATGCCGATGACGGATAATACGACAATTACGGCAAACAGGAGCAGGACCAGTATCCTGTGCTTGATAAGCTTCTCGGCAAGGCTGCCGAACTTTTGGTTGATTTGTTCTATTTTCATTTTTTATGTATGATTGATTGTTTTCAAAAGCGAACGTTTTTCATTTTTGTTCAAAAAAAAGAGAGACCTCAACTTGTAAAGAGGTCTCTCCATCCGTCATATTCAAACTTGATGTATTCTTGAATTACTTTTTTCGTATCCTTGTAGCTTAGCCTGTGTTTTATTATCTCTTCCAGCGTCACGAACATCCATACTGTCTGCACGTGGTATGTGAAAGGGTGGAATTCAGTCTTGAAAGAAGGGTATCTCTTTGACGTGAGCTCCATGTATTCGATGACTTTCTTGGTGCATTCATCCGTAAAATCGTCCTTGAAACGCTCCAGGGAGGAGCCTTGCGCCTTTGTCAGCAGCAGCTCGAGCCCCTTGCGGTGTCTCTTCAGGAGGGTCATGTATCTTTCAGCCTGGAGGGATATCAGCTCGTCCGCGTCTCCTTCTATGTAAGACTTGAACAGATCCAGGTTCTTCTCATCGTGATGGTTCATCAGGAAAGCCTCCATGTCGGCAACGGCAGGTGCGACGATTGACCTGAACAGGTCATCCTTGCAGGAAAAGTAATTGTACAGGTTGCCCAGGCTGACACATGCCTCGTCAGCGATGGCTCTCATGCTGGCCTTGGAATAGCCGTCACGCAGAAATATTTTTTCTGCGGAAATGAGTATCTGGCTGCGCGTACTGTCTTTCTTGACTTGCATCTAAAAATGAACATTGTTAATTAATGTTGCAAATTTAGATACGACTTTAGGTAGTGACAATACCAATAAATAGGGATTAAACGGTTTTATGCTCCCTCGGTAGTGCTGATTTTTGGAAAGCGGACTGTGAAGCAGGCTCCGCCGAGGGTGAAGGACTTGCTGTAGGAGATCTCGGCTCCGCATCTTTCGAGGATGTTCTTGCACATGGCAAGGCCAAGTCCCGTGCCGCTGCTCTTGGTGGTGAAGTTAGGGGTGAACAACCGTCCGCGGTTCTCGTCATTGACGCCCGGACCATTGTCCTCGAAGACTATGTCTATGAAGCCATCCCTCGAGCTGTTGCGGAGGGAAACCTGTACCTGACCCTTCTTGGAGGCCTTGCCGCTCTCGGCATCCTCTTTCTGCTGGTTGTCGATGGCCTGGACGGCATTGGTCAGCAGATTGACAATCACTCGCTTGAGCTGAGGCTTAGGGCCGTTGATCTTAGTGTCTTTCAGCCCTATATACTCGATGGAGAGATTGTCCCTGTCTCCGAACAGGGCTACCTCGTCCTTTATCATCTTGTCGATGTCGATGTCCACCGGCTCCTCGCTATACAGTTTGGCGAAGGTGGAGAATTCGTTGGCGGTGTCGGTAAGATTGTCGATGCTGTCAAGTATGAGAGGAGTCATCTGGTCAAACTTCTCCTCCCAGGTCGGATCATTCTTGCTCTTGAGACGGATGATTCTCTGGATCTGGAGCTTGATCGGAGTAAGCGGATTCTTGATCTCATGGGCCACCTGACGGGCCATCTCGCTCCATGCCTTGTCTCTTTCGGCCTGGGCCGCGATCTTGCTGCTCTCGGAGAGGTCATGGACCATAAGGTTATAAGCCCGGACAAGGGTGGAGAGCTCGTCCTCCCTTTCGTAGATGATGTACTCGAGCCCCTGGGTCCTTGCGGAGTTCATCTTCTCGCCCATGGTAAGAAGCGGGTGCAGCATCCTGTCGATCATGCTGGAAGTGGCGAAGCGGGTGATGATAAGAAGCAGGAAGAATACGGTAATGATGAACAGGGAGTGGAATGTCGCTTCGGTACGGAAGTCGATTCCGGAATTGGTGTATGGAGAGCACAGGATCGCAAGCATACGGCCGTTTCGGTTGAAGATCGGGGCGTACATGGCATAGAAAGATTTGTCTCCTGATCTCTCCTTATGGATGAAATAGCGCTTGTTGCGCTGCATTATGTTCTTGTAGGCCTCCTGATTTGTCCTGGAGCCCAGAATCATCCTTTCGAAGACCTCGGGGCTGGTGGACAGGAAAGCTTTGCCTCCGGTAGTATAGAGGGTGATGTCGGATTTGGTATAGTCTCCGATGCTGCGGATTACCGCGGACGAGCTCTGGTTGTCGAAGTCGGAAAGATTGCTGTAGCTGCCGCATTCGGCCTCCATGAGCGACTGGATAGTTCCGATCTTGTTGATCATCAGGGCGCGGATATTGGCCTCGTTACGGTTATATACGAAGACCACGCTGATTATGGCCATCACGACGAGGGTCACTATCAACGAAATATAGAGAATCGAGTTTATCCTTGACCGGTAGTAGTTCTTGTCGAAGGCGCTCCTTTTCTGCTGGGATGCCGAAACCAGACAGGAGATGAAATAAGCCAGCAGAAGGAGTATGAATCCGGCGACCAGAAATTGCGAGAAATCTTCGCCCGGACGGGAGATGATGACCATATCCTCGTCTGAGATATGGCTTATGAAGTGCACGTACTTGTCGATATTGCTATATTTCTCGCTGCTTTCCACGGCCTCTTTCAGCTGGCCGGAAAGGGTTGTAGGATAGGCGTAGTCTCCACGGAAGCTGACGAGCTTGCCGTCAATATATTTCGCGTAGGAATAGAGTTGCGGGATAGCTATCGAACCCGGGTTCGGATTGCCGAGAATAGACGCATAGCCGCGGTCTTCCTTGTCCGCCTTGGATTCCACTCCGATCATCATCTGGCTTACTCCGGTCTGTGGCGAGAAGAATGAGAAATATCCCGTATACTGCGGACGGCCGTTCGCCTTTCGCATGTACATGAAATGGGAATCATCGGAAATCTGGATTCCGTTCTCCATCACTTCCCGGAACTGGCGTATCGCTTCCGGATCGGCCTCGCCCTCCCTGAAAGTATATATCGTGATATCGTAGTTCTGGGCGATACGGTTCATGTAGTTCTCGGTGATCCTGTTGAGGATGATATCCTGATAGTCCCTCTGCCCGGTCATGAGCCGGTATATAAGCGGATCGTTCGCTATAGGATTCTCCACTCCGCGGAGCTGTATCTCGAAACCGAGGTCCCTGTCTATGGCCATTCTGTTGGCCCAGATGTCGACTCTGTTCTTTTCCCTGTTGAATCCGGTCACGGAGGACGTCGCCACAAGATAGACTGCCGCCAGGACGGAGAAGGCCGCCCTTCCTTTGCGGCTGAATATGTTGAATTTCCGGCCGGTCATCTTCTGTACCATCGGACATGCCATCTGGATAAGCATCGGAAGAGTCAGCAGCATGGCGAGGTATGAGATATATACGTAGACCGTATACTGGCTTATGCCGTAGATCTTGTAAAGCTCGAGAGTGATGTTGGAGTTCTTGATAAGACTGCTGAAGGTCAGATGCGTATATGTGCAGATCCCGACGAAGGCCAGAGCGACAATGACCGTAAATACGGTGAGCCTTCCGGTACCTTCTTTCCGGGCGGTCCAGGCGATAAGCGGCTTTCTGGAAATATATGCGCAGAAAACCATCAGGGTAATCCAGATGTTGAATGTGAGCAGCGCTCCAAGCGAGTAGAAAGCCTGTCCGTCTGCATAGATCGTAGGAGAGAACATGTTAGTGCTCTGGAGTCCGCGACCTATGACGTAGAATACCATCAGCAGGATTGTAAGAGATCCTGCCACAGCCCACATTGAACGCAGCGACTTATGGTAATGCAGATACAGAAGGGCGCCTGAAATGATAAGTAGCAGGGCTATCCAGAGCGCGATCGGATCTGGCATCAGAGGGCTGACCTTCGCATTTTCCTGGATTATCTTCATGAGGGGCCTTCCATCGACTGAGATGGTAGCTCCTCCTGAATAGCTTATCGGATAGATCGAGAACCTGTCGGAGACGCGGAGCTTCTTGTTGATTCCGTTGACAGGACTTGTCAGCATCGTGTTCTTTATCTCGAGACCGGCGATCACCTTGCATCCGTCCGGAGCTATGGCTGCCTTGGTCAGGTACCATTTCGGACCGATGTTCATGTAATTGACCGACGTGTCGACCTGGGCAAGAGGGGAGACCAGATTGTTTCTCAAGTTGAGGAACCGCTGGAAGACCATACGGTTGCTGATGTCGTCGTTATCGACCGTGAACTGGTTGTACCATGATTGCAGGGTATCGCGGGTGTAACGGTACAGGACCATGTCTTCGGGCAGTCCTTCCAGGTCGAGCCACTGATGGTGGTCCTGGGTGACGGCCTCTCCGATATACCGGTCGAGGATATCCATCCTTGCATTGACTATCCTCTGCACCCTGTGGGCTACGGATTCGGTAATGTCGGTACCTCTGTTGGCGATGCCGGACACGGCAATCAGGACTGCCGCTGCAAGCAGCAGTATCAACCAGAGGTTTCTCTTTATTGTGTTGCCGACTTTTTCCGTCATAGCGTCATTCGTGGTGGTACGGCTCTCCGCGCATGATCGTGAAAGCCCTGTACAGCTGCTCTGCAAAAATCGTTCTCACCATCTGGTGCGAGAATGTCATCGCGGAAAGGGACATCTTCCTGTCCGAGCGTTCATAGACCTTCTGGGAAAACCCATAGGCCCCTCCGATTACGAAGACCATGTCGCGTCCGCTTCTGGCCATCCTTTCTTCGAGGAACCGGGCGAACTCGACAGACCGGAATTCCTTGCCGTGCTCGTCGAGGAGAATCACCTCGTCGGACGGACGGATGGCGGCCAGTATGAGATCCCCTTCTTTTTCCTTTATCTGGGCCTGGCTGAAGGAGGAAACGTTCTTCAGTTCCGGAATCTCCACCAGGGAGAACTGGACGTAGTGCGAAAGTCTCGAAACATATAGATCGAGGCCTTCCTTTACCCATTTTACATCAGTTTTTCCTACAGTAAGCAGCGTTATCTTCATAACTTCCGGTCTGTCTAGGCAAATATATGAATGTGGCTCGGATTTTGCAATAAATAAGTCATCTATCTTAGTACAGGAAAATGAATAGAAAGGTATTGTTTATCTTATCCGCCATTCTTCTGGCGCTTGGCGTGTGCTCTGAATCCAGGGCGCAGAGCAATACTTACGACGTATTCATCCCGATCTCGAAATACATAAGGCAGGGCGATGCGGAAAAGCTGTCAGCGTGGTTCTCGGACAATCTCGAAATCTCCGTGTTCTCTGAATCCAACGAGACTTCCAGGGCTCAGGCAAGGCAGATAATGAAATCCTTCTTCGAGAATTATACTCCAAGGACATTCGATATCGAACATACGGCCGGCCGTTCCACGATGAAGTATGCGCTGGGCACGCTGAACGCCGGCGGCGAAGTCTTCGAAGTGACGATCTTCGTCAGCATCAAAAACGACACATACCGGATACAGCAATTGAAGATAAGGAAGGTTGAATAGCCTTCTATTTTTGTCTCATGTAGATCTGTACAGGGCAGCCTTTCAGGTCGAAATGCTCCCTCAACTTATTTTCCAGATACCTCTTGTAAGGATCCTTGACATACTGCGGCAGGTTGCAGAAGAATGCAAATGAAGGAGCCGCCGTAGGAAGCTGGGTTATGAACTTGATCTTGACATATTTGCCCTTCCATGCAGGAGGCGGATAGTTCTCGATCTCCGGGAGCATGGCCTCGTTGAGGCGGGCAGTCTGGATCTTGCGGGAGTAGTTCTGGTAAACGTGGCTTACCTCGTCGAGAACGTCCATTATCCTCTGCTTCTTGATTGCGGAGGTAAAGATGATAGGCACGTCGTCGAACGGGGCGATTCTTTCCTTCAGCCCGCGCTCATACTGCCTCATCGTGTTGCTGTCCTTCTCGAAGGCGTCCCACTTGTTCACTACTATGACGCAGCCCTTGCGGTTCTTCTGGATAAGGTTGAAGATGGCCATGTCCTGAGTCTCCATGCCGTTGGCGGCATCTATCATCAGGATGCAGACGTCGGAGTGCTCGATCGCGCGGATGGCGCGCATGACGGAGTAGAACTCCAGGTCTTCGTTGACTTTGTTCTTGCGGCGCATTCCCGCGGTATCGACCAGAATGAACTCATGGCCGAATTTGTTGTAATGCGTAGAGATTGAATCTCTTGTCGTGCCGGCAACCGGAGTGACGATGTTCCTTTCCTCTCCAAGGAGGGCGTTGGTCATCGAAGACTTTCCGACATTAGGCTTTCCGACGATTGCGACATGAGGCAGATCCGCGAAAGGATCGGCTGCCTCTGCCTCCTCCGGGAGGATACGCACTATCTCGTCGAGCAGGTCGCCGGTGCCGCTGCCGTTGGCTGCGGATATGCTCCATATCTCTCCAAGTCCGAGAGAATAGAACTGATAGGCGTCATACTGCTTCTCGCCGGAATCGACTTTGTTGACACAGAGAAGCACCGGCTTCTTGCTTCTGCGCAAGAGGTCGGCGATCTCGGCGTCATAATCTGTTATGCCAGTGGCGGCCTCGACCATGAAAAGCACGAGGTCAGCCTCATCGATGGCTATGATTACCTGTTTACGGATTTCCTCTTCGAAAGCGTCGTCGCTTCCGGAAGACCAGCCTCCGGTATCGACAACCGAGAATTCATGTCCGCACCATTCACATTTTCCATAATGCCTGTCCCTCGTCACGCCGGCGGTCTCGTCGACGATAGCCTGGCGCATTCCGACCAGGCGGTTGAAGAGGGTTGATTTGCCGACGTTAGGACGGCCTACAATTGCTACTAGACTCATAGTTTATTCGTTTATTTGTAAAGGCCGCAGCTGTTGCATGCATCACTGTATATCCCGCTGCAGGTAGCACCTTTATGTTTGTTGTTGGAACGGTCGATCTCGGCATCCACTTCCTTCATGCAGCGGATACCGCGTTTGCGCATTTCTTCATTTGCGCCAACGTCGCTCTGAGGGAAATCCTTCTTGCGGAATATTATGTTGAAGAACATTCCGAAGACTCCGATTCCCAGTACGAGTATCGCTGCGAGGAAAACTTTCATAATCCTAGAAACTGAATTCCGAGCTTATCGGCTCGTAGTTATATACTTTTCTTATGATGTTGGCGAAGGTCTGGGTCATGCTTACGACCTTGATCTTGCTCTTGTCTACGTTAGGGTCAGATGTAAGAGGAATTGTATCTGTAACAATGACCTCCTTGATCTGGGAGTTGTTGATGTTGTCATAGGCCTTGCCTGAGAGGACAGCGTGGGTGGCGCAGGCTCTTACGCTCAGGGCGCCTTTCTCCATAAGCACGTCGGCAGCCTTGGTAAGGGTTCCGGCGGTATCGATCATGTCGTCGACGATCACGATGTTCTTGCCTTCTACTTCTCCGATAGCGGTGATCGAGGATACCATGTTGGCTTTCTCGCGGGTCTTGTGGCAGATGATCATAGGGCAGGCGAGGGCCTTTGCGTATGAGTTGGCTCTCTTGGCGCCTCCCATGTCAGGTGCGGCGATAGCGAGGTTGTCGAGATGCATTGCCTTGATATAAGGAAGGAAGACGGTGCTTGCATAGATATGGTCTACAGGGAAATCGAAGAAGCCCTGGATCTGCTCTGCGTGGAGGTCGCATGTCATGACGCGGTCTGCACCTGCAGCTTTAAGAAGGTTTGCTACCAGTTTGGCGCCGATGGCTACTCTCGGCTTGTCCTTGCGGTCCTGGCGGGCCCAGCCGAAGTATGGCATGACGGCTATTACCTTGTCAGCGGAAGCTCTTTTGGTCGCATCGATCATCAGAAGCAGCTCCATGAGATTGTCGGTCGGCGGGTAGGTGGACTGGAGAATGAATACTGTAGCTCCGCGGACGCTCTCTGTAAGTCTCGGCTGGAATTCTCCGTCACTGAATCTTGTGAATTCGGAGGATCCGAGGTGAAGCACTACGTCTTCAGGAGCCTTTGTCTCATTGATTGTCTCAACTACTTTCGATGCGAAGTCTGTGGAGGCTGTGCAAGCGAACAACGCCATTCTATGTTCCTTAAGCATGTCAATTAATTAAATTAATTTATTTAATGTCTGTTGTATGAAATCCAGAATTTCTTCTTTCCCGAGTCCGCTTTCCGCCGAGCTGACAAAGCAAGGCGGAAGCCCTGCCCAGTCCTCAAGGAGGATGTTCTTGTACCGGTCAGTCTGCTTCTTGAGGGCGACCGGTCCGAGCTTGTCTCCTTTCGTGAAAATGATCCCGAAAGGAATCTCGTTGTCTACCAGTTCATTCATAAAATCCAGGTCAACTTTCTGGGGATCGTGTCTCGCATCGACAAGAACGAATAAGATCACGAGTTCTTCAGAGTTGTTCAGGTAATCCTTTATGACTTCCTGCAGTTTCTCCTTCTCCTTCAGAGGCATCTTGGCATATCCGTAGCCCGGCAGGTCCACCAGATACCATTCTCCATTGATTCTGAAATGGTTGACGAGCTTGGTCTTGCCTGGAGTGGCGGAAGTCATTGCGAGTTTCCTGTTGTTGCAGAGAGCATTGATAAGGGAAGATTTGCCTACGTTCGATCTGCCTATGAAGGCAAACTCAGGCAATTTCTCGGATGGCTTTCCAGCCACCCTAATGCTGCTTCCGGAAAATATGGCTTCGCTGATTTTCATCGCTGATTTTTACGGGGTCAAAGATACGAAAGATTCTGCATTTACTCAAAAAATTTGTTTATCTTTGGAAGGTATAGAAGACATATCTATGGAAAAGATGGAGTATATCGACCTGTTTACCTTACAATCTCTCATACGCGAAGCCGTTGGAGAAGCAGTACCGGTCCCTATATGGCTGAAGGCGGAGATAGCTTCCATATCTGTCAAAAGCTACGGACACGTATATCTGGAACTGTCGCAGAGTGACAAGTCCGGGGTCATAGCCAAATCCAAGGCTGCAATCTGGCAGTCCTATCGAGAAGCTGTGCTCGGCCGTTTCCGTAAAGATACCGGCTCCGATCTGGAGGCCGGAGTAGAAGTCCTCATACAGGTCCGCGTATCCTACCATTCCCTCTACGGGATGACCCTTTCCATAGTTGACATCAATCCTTCATTCACCCTCGGCGAGCGTCAGATCCAGAAACAGCAGACGATCGACCGCCTTACCAAGGAGGGGCTGATGGACCGCCAGAAAAAGCTCCGTCTTGCCGAACTGCCGTACTATCTGGCCGTCATTTCGGCTGACACCGCCGCCGGCTACGGAGATTTCCGCCGGCATCTCCTGGAGAACGAATACGGCTTTGCCTACAGGCTGGACCTGTTCAGCGCGGCAATGCAGGGCGCGACGGCCCCGGACTCGATCCGGGAGGCCCTTGACGGGATCATGGACTCGGACATCGCTTACGATGCCGTCCTGATACTTCGCGGCGGAGGCTCGGAACTCGACCTCTCCTGCTTCGACGATTACTCGCTCGCTGCCGCCATCGCCAGATTCCCGATACCGGTTTTCACTGCGATCGGACATGACAGGGACCATCATGTCGCCGACATGGTCGCGAACACTTTCGTGAAGACTCCGACGGCGCTGGCCGACCTTGTCATCGACCGTACGGCCGAAGCCGATGGAAAGATAACCGCAGCCGCCAACAGGCTCATGGTCGCCTTCACCGGCAGGCTGCGCACTCAGGAGGCGATGCTGGAGGCTCATGAAAGGCTGGTCGTCAGTATGGTCCGGAGCCGGCTGGATGCTGCCGAAGCCAAGTTGTCGTTCTATGATGCCAAGATACCGGCAAGCGATCCCCGCAGACTGCTCGAGAGGGGGATTCCGATAGTGGCGGACGGCAAGGGCGTCAAGATAGATTCTGCTAGAGGGCGTCGTCCGGGGGATGCTATTTCGGTCCACATGCCGGACGGAAGGCTGGATTGCGTCGTGCAGAGGGTTCTGCTCGGCGAAGATATTGATAAAGAAACAGTTAAAACTGCATAGATATGGAAAAGTTTGATTATACAAAAGCAATGGCCGAACTTGAAGAGATCGCCCGCAAAGTCGAAGACCCGAAGACGAGTCTTGACGATATCGGCGGACTCGTGAAACGCTCCAAGGAGCTTATCAAGGCCTGTCGCGATTATCTCCGTACCGTCAGAGAAAGCATAGAGGAGGCAGAATGATGGAGAAGACAATGATATACCAGACCGATCCGTATCTGGAGCCTTTCAAGGAAGTCATCGACCGGAGGCACGAGAGGATCATCGCTCTGAGGGACCGTTTCGCAGTGCGGGGCAGCCTTTCCCACGGAATTAACAACCATCTGTATTACGGAATGCATCGGGAAGCCGACGGCTCGTGGGTATTCCGCGAGTGGGCGCCTAATGCAAACCGGATGTATCTTATCGGCGAATTCAACAACTGGAAACGCACTCCGGCCTATGAGCTGAAGCCTCTCGGCAACGGAAACTGGGAGATAAGGCTTCCGTCGATGTTCCTGCATCACGGAGTGCTCTACAAGCTTTTCATAGAGTGGCCTGGCGGTGGCGGAGAAAGGATCCCCGCCTATGCGACCAGGGCGGTCCAGGATCCGGAATCGAAGGTCTTCTGCGCCCAGGTGTGGGCCCCGGAGCAGCCTTATGTCTGGAAGCACAGGCGGCCGGCCGCGAAGAAGAATCCTCTTATCTACGAGTGCCACATCGGCATGAGCTCGGAGGAAGAGAAGGTCTCTACCTTCAGCGAGTTCCGTGAGAACGTGCTCCCTCGCATTGCCGGACTGGGGTATAATGTCATCCAGATAATGGCCCTCCAGGAGCACCCTTATTACGGTTCGTTCGGATATCAGGTGTCCAATTTCTATGCGCTCAGTTCCCGTTTCGGGACTCCGGAGGAGTTCAAGGAACTGGTCGATGCCGCCCATGCCGAAGGCATTGCCGTAATCATGGACATAGTGCATTCGCATAGCGTGGACAATATCGCCGAAGGACTTTCCCTGTTCGATGGTCGGGAGGATCTTTATTTCTACTCCGGACCGCAGGGCCATCATCCCGCGTGGGGGTCGCGCTGCTTCGATTACGGTAAGGACGAGACTAAGTATTTCCTGCTTTCCAACTGTAAATTCTGGATGGACGAGTACCATCTCGACGGCTTCCGCTTCGACGGAGTGACCAGTATGCTGTACTGGGACCATGGGCTGGGGAAAGCCTTTTCCGGCTACGACAATTACTTCAATGAAGGAGTCGATGAAAACGCCGTGGACTACCTTGCGCTTGCGAACATGCTGATCCGGGAGATTTATCCGGGGGCCATCACGATTGCCGAGGATGTCAGCGGCATGGCCGGCCTTGCGGCCCCGTTCGAAAGAGGCGGAATCGGGTTCGGATACCGTATGGCAATGGGTATCGCCGACCACTGGATCAAATGGATCAAGGAGAAGAGCGATGAGCAGTGGAGTCCCGGGGAGATATGGTATGAGCTTACCAACAAGAGGGATGACGAGAGGACCATCAGCTATGCCGAGTGTCATGACCAGGCGCTGGTTGGGGACAAGACGATAATTTTCAGGCTGATGGACAAGGAGATGTACTTCTCCATGAACAAGGATTCCCAGTCTCCGATAGTCGACAGGGGGATCGCGCTGCATAAGATGATCCGGCTTGTGACTCTTGCGACGGCGGGGGACGGCTACCTCAATTTCATGGGCAACGAGTTCGGCCATCCGGAGTGGATAGACTTCCCTCGCGAGGGGAACGGATGGTCTTACAAATATGCCCGCAGACAGTGGAGTCTGAGTGAGCCGGACTATCTGAGATATAAATATCTCAAAAATTTTGACAAGGCAATAATAGGCCTCGCTAAAGAAGGTAACGTTTTAAGTGAAAAACCGCTCCTGCTGAGGGCTGACGAGGAGAAGAAAGTGTTGATTTTCATACGCAAAAGTTATATCTTTGCATTCAATTTCCACCCGGTGGAATCGTTTGCCGATTATGGTTTCGAGGCCCCGGAAGGGGAATACCGCCTGGTGCTTGATTCCGATGAGAAATCATATGATGGATTCAGCCGTGTGAAAATCGGGGAGAGGCACCTGACAAGTCAGAAGACGCTGAAGCTGTATTTGCCTAGCAGATGCGCTCTGGTTTTGAAGAAAGTATAAATTCTTATAGACATGGCTTTTTTGAAATTCAATAAGGCTGAGCTTGTGAATCTGTCGTATTCGCTGAAGAGGGAGATTATCCTCGCGAACAAGACAGGTGCGATCTGCAACACAAGTATCGTGACATGCAATACACGGCGTTATCACGGTCTTCTTTCCGTCCCTATAGATAATTTCGGAGGCGGCATGTATATGCTGCTGTCGTCTGTCGACGAGACGCTGCTCGTAAGAGGGAAGCCTTTCAATCTCGGAATCCACTGCTATGGAGATATCTATGAGCCAAGAGGCCATAAGTATATCATTGACTTTGGAGCCGATCCGGTACCGGAGGTTGTCTATAAGGTCGGCGAAATCATTTTCGCAAAGAAGATTCTCCTGACTCCCGACAAGGATCAGGTCATGATAAGATACGAACTGCGTCAGGCTCCTTCCAGAATAGAGCTCCAGCTTAAGCCTTTCCTGGGTTTCAGGAACCTGAACAGCCTTACGTCCCAGAACCCTCAGGCCCGCACTGCTTTCAAGAAAGTCCGTGGCGGAGTAGCCTTCAACATGTACGAGGGTTTTCCGGATCTCAACCTGCAGCTGAACAAGGCCGAAAGCGAATTCAAGCCGGCGCCATACTGGTACAACGGGATCACGTATTCCGATGAATACCGCCGCGGCTTCGACTGTCGCGAGGATCTTTTCGTGCCGGGTTATTTCACTCTCGAGATGGAAGAGGGGGACAGCGTCATCCTTTCCGCCAGCGTAGACGAGATCGGACCGAGACTGCTCAACAGCCGTTTCAACAAGGAAATCGAGGCGATGGGGACAATAGAAAGCTACCACGAGCAGCTCGTTCATTGCGCGGATCTGCTCAAGCGCTGCCGCGGCGGCCGCCACCAGATTACCGCCGGATTCTCGTGGCTGTATACTGGCCTGCTCAGAGAGACTCTGAATGCTCTCCCGGGACTGACCCTGTTTGCCGACGGAAATACTGAAGAATTCGAAGCCATCCTCGATGACCTCATCGCCAACGAGGAGGAGAGGCTTTACCATAGGACTACTCAGGTGGAGGCTCCTTTGCGACTCGCCTGTGTGCTCCAGGAATACATCGATTTCGGTGCAGACGCCCGTAGCGTCTGGAAGAAATACGGAGACACTGTCAAGGGTATCATCGAGAGTTATGCCCCAGGCCACAGGAATGAGATAGCCCTTCATCCGAACGGCCTGCTATGGGCCCAGATGGACCATGTGGCGCTTACCTGGATGAATGCTTATATAAACGGCAATCCGGTTACCGAGAGGGCCGGCTATCAGGTCGAGACCAATGCCTTCTGGTACAATATGCTCTGCTTCGCCATCGACATGGAGCGCAGATATGCTTCGCCGCTGAGCGATTTCATACGCAAGTGGTCTCCGGTTCGCGACCTGGTCGGGCAGAATTTCCAGAATATGTTCTGGAATCCGGAGAAGCGCTATCTTGCGGACTATGTGGACGACCGCGGCCAGAACATGGACGTGCGTCCTAACCAGTTGTATGCCGTGTGGGTACAGTACTCTCCTGTGGATGACGAAGTCGCCAATGCCGTGATGAGGATAGTCGAGAACGAACTTGTCACAAGACGCGGTCTGCGCACCCTTTCTCCAAGAGATGTGAAATACAAGGGAGTATATGAGGGGACACAGATTGACCGTGACCTCGCATACCATCAGGGCTGTACGAGACCGTCCCTGCTGTTCCCATACGCAAGCGTAGCTTTCCGTATGAGAGGTGCGGCATTCTACAAGAAGGCCGAATGGCTCTGCGAAGGCTTCTTCAAGGAAGACCTGAGCAAGCACGGTGTCGGAGCCTTCTCGGAACTCTACGACGGAGATCCTCCTCATGAGCCTCATGGGGCGATTTCTTCCGCTTTGAGCACTGCAGCTCTCCTGGGCGTCGATTATCTTATGGAAAAATATAGGGAGGAATAGGTTATGAGAGTGTTGATGTTCGGCTGGGAATTCCCTCCACATATCGCAGGCGGCCTGGGTACGGCCTGCTACGGAATAGTCAAGGGCCTCGCGCATAACGGGGTCGAGACTATATTTGTCATGCCTTCGGCTACCGGAGACGAAGACGGTAATGTCGCCAGGATAATTAACGCCAGCGATGTTCCCGTGACTGTCAAGGAAGACGTCGATATAGAGAATTTTCTCGACAAGATAAGATTTGTCCATGTCGGTACGAACATGGTCCCTTACCTCGACCCGGAGGAGTTCCACAATATGGTCGAGGAGGAGAAGAGACGCCAGGTCAAGGACTTCCGCATACAGTATGGCCAGAAGTACAAGTTCTCCGGCAAATACGGTTCCAACCTGATGGAAGAGGTTGCCCGCTATGCGATGGTCGGCGGTACCATAGCCATGCAGCATAAGGATGAGTTCGACGTGATCCATGCCCATGACTGGCTGACCTATTATGCCGGAATAGCCGCAAAGGAGATGACCGGAAAGCCGCTCGTGGTGCATATGCATGCGACTTCGTTCGACCGCGGCAGCGCCGACAACATCGACACGAGAGTCTATGCTATAGAAAAGAATGGAATGGAGGCTGCGGACAGGGTCATCACTGTCAGCGACCTTACCAGAAACATAGTGATAAGCAAGTATGGTATCGATCCTGCCAAGGTCGTGACGGTGCATAACGCCGTGGATTTCAGCGGCAGGGATAACATGCAGGTCGAGAGGGGTGTCAAGGACAAGGTCGTGACCTTCCTCGGCCGAATCACCTTCCAGAAAGGTCCCGAGTATTTCATCGAGGCTGCGGCCAAGGTGCTCAAGAGGACCTCGGACGTAAGGTTCGTCATGGCCGGAAGCGGCGATATGATGAACCGTGCCATCCGTCACGTCGCCAGACTCGGAATCTCCGACAGATTCCACTTCACAGGCTTCCTCCGCGGCGCCGAAGTGCAGAAGATGTTCGCCCTTTCCGATGTCTATGTGATGCCTTCTGTATCGGAGCCGTTCGGAATCTCTCCTCTCGAGGCGATGAGGACGAATGTGCCTTCCGTCATATCGAAACAGTCCGGAGCCGCGGAGGTGCTCCGATATGCGTTCAAGGTGGATTTCTGGGATGTCGATGCGATGGCGGACCAGATCTACGGTATCCTGCAGTATCCGGCACTTGCCCATTTCGCTTCGGAACATGGTTTCGAAGAGGTCAACGCCCTGAAATGGAACAATGCGGCCGCCAAGATAAAGGAAGTTTACGAATCAGTGGTCAACAAGTAAAATACGTCAAGTTATGGCAAAGAAAGATATATGTCTGTATTTCCAGGTCCATCAGCCTACCAGACTGAGACTCTACAGATTCTTCGATATCGGCAAGGATTCGCACTATTACGACGACTTCGCCAACAGGACTATCCTGCGCAGGGTGGCCCAGAGGTGCTATCTTCCGATGAACGAGCTTCTCCTCGAGAAGATCAATGCTCATGACGGGGCGTTCAAGGTTGCGTTCTCCATCTCCGGCTCGGCTCTCGAACAGTTCGACCGCTATGCTCCGGAGGTTATCGAGAGCTTCCGCAAGCTGGCGGATACCGGCTGCGTGGAGTTCCTCAGCGAAACCTATTACCACTCTCTCGCTTCTCTTGCCAACCCTGAGGAATTCAGGCTTCAGGTCGAGAAGCACAAGAGGGCGATTGAGCAGTATTTCGGAGTTACTCCGGTTTCTTTCCGTAATACCGAGCTTATCTATTCCAACCAGATCGGCGAGCAGGTCTATGATCTCGGATTCAGGACGATGCTTACCGAGGGTGCAAGACATATAATGGGCTGGCAGAGCCCTAACTTCATATACTCCGATTGCAGTCAACCGGGATTGTCCCTTCTGTTGAGGAACTACAATCTCAGCGACGATATCGCTTTCCGTTTCCAGAACCGTAACTGGGACGGCTGGCCTCTTACTGCAGAGAAATATCTCTGGTGGCTCAAGGCCGCTGTCAAGGACGGAGGTGACGTGGTCAATCTTTTCATGGATTACGAGACTTTCGGAGAGCATCAGAACGCCCAGAGCGGAATCTTCGATTTCATGAGGGCCTTCCCGGATGCCGTGCTCGCCGACGGAGAGTTCGGTTTCGGCACTCCGGCTACGATTTCTGCCAAATTCAGACCGGTGGCTGAACTCGATGTCCCTGAGATAATCTCATGGGCCGATGAAGAGAGGGATGTTACCGCATGGCTCGGAAACGAGCTCCAGCAGGACGCCTACAACAAGATCTATGGACTTTACGAAAAAGTGGCGCTGGCCAATCAGCCTTCGCTCTGGACTGACTATGGTCATCTCCAGGAAAGCGACCACTTCTACTACATGTGCACGAAATTCTTCTCCGATGGAGAAGTCCATAAATATTTCAACCCTTATGACACTCCGTATGAGGCATTCATAAACTATATGAATGTGCTCAGCGACTTTACCATAAGGGTAAATGACGCGTTAGCCGTGGCCGATGTGGAAGAGCCTTCTGTGAAGAAGCCGGCCGCCGTGAAGAAAGCATCTGTGCGGAAAGCTCCGGCTAAGCGAAAAACAGCAGTTAAAAAGTAATAATGACAAAGACAATCATTAATCCTGATTATCTGTTTGAAGTCAGTTGGGAAGTCTGCAACAAGGTCGGTGGCATATACACCGTCATCGCCACCAAGTCCCTTTTCCTGAAATCCCAGCTGAATAAACGCCATATACTGATCGGACCTGACGTCTGGATGAACCCTGAAAGCAATCCGGATTTCATCGAAGATCAGAATCTTTATAAAGCCTGGAAGGAACAGGCAGCCGTCGAGGGACTACGCCTGCGCGTGGGCAGGTGGAACGTGCCCGGAGAACCGGTTGCCATCCTGGTGGACTTCAAACAGTTCCTGCCAAAGCAGGATTCTATTCTGACAGATTTCTGGCTCCGTTTCGGGGTGGATTCCATTTCCGGAAACTGGGACTATAAGGAGAATGCGCTCTTCGGCTATGTGGCCGGAAAGGTCATCGAGAGCTTCTGCAGGTTCAACATGGAACCTTCAGCCAAGGTCGTGGCTCAGTTCCACGAATGGCAGACCGGCGGCGGACTGCTATACCTCAAGACAACGGATCTCCCGATCGCTACGGTCTTCACTACTCATGCGACCGTCACGGGACGCTGTCTCGCCGGAAACAACATGCCTCTGTATGACCGTATGGACTCATACAATGGCGACGAATGCGCCGCTCAGTTCGGAGTTACCGCCATGCATTCTCTAGAGGCCAATGCCGCAAGGAATGCCGACATATTCACTACTGTAAGCGAAATCACCGCGAAAGAATGCGCCCGTTTCCTGTCGAGGAAGGTCGATGTAGTCACTCCGAACGGATTTGAGAACAGCTTCACTCCTTCAACCGACGAGGAATATTCGGAGAAGTTCGCTGCAGGCCGCGAAAAACTGATTTCGGTCGCTTCCGCGATGTGCGGAGAACAGCTTCCGGAAGATTCGGTACTCCTCGGGATCGGAGGACGCTATGAATACAGAAACAAAGGTATAGACGTATTTATCGAAGCCCTCGGACAGCTTTCCGCCGAAAAGCGGGAAGGCCGTCCCGTAGTCGCCTTCATCATGGTTCCAGGAGCCCATAACGGTGCTGACAAAGCCCTTCAGGCCAAGCTTTCCGGCAAGGACCATGAAGGTTACAAGACCCAGACTTCGCATAATCTCGCATATCCGGAATATGACCAGATCACCCGCCGTTTCCGCGAGCTCGGTCTGGACAATGCTCCGGGAAGCAATGTGAAGGTATTCTTTATCCCGTCCTATCTCAACGGCAACGACGGTATCTTCAACATGGAGTACTACGACCTGCTCATAGGAATGGATCTGGCAGTCTTCCCTTCATATTACGAGCCATGGGGCTATACCCCTCTCGAGGCTCTTGCGTTCAGGGTCCCTACCCTGACGACCACTCTGGCCGGTTTCGGTCTCTGGGTGAAGGAGCATTACGGGAAACGCAGCCATCCGGGAATCACCGTGGTGGAAAGGAATGACTCCAACTATTTCGACGTCGTCGCCGCTGTCAAGGCGAGAATCCTCGAAATAGCGGGACTTGACAAGACAACAAGACTGAAATACCGTGAGAATGCGCGCGAGGTCGCCTCGATCGCTCTCTGGGAAAATCAGATAACATATTACAACAAAGCATATTCGATGGCTCTCGGCAAGCTCCGCGGAGCCTTCCCTGAAACAAAAGATAAACAGATGAATTACGAAAAAATAGAAATCAATGCGCCTTCATGGAAGAGTGTCATGGTGACACGCCACCTTCCTTCAGCGCTTTCCGGACTTGAAACTCTTTCCAAAAACCTGTGGTGGTGCTGGAACGAAAGCGCCAAAGAACTATTCAAGAGCATCGATCCTGCAATATGGCACAAATCCGGCCATAACCCGATGGAGCTTCTTGACACAGTCAGCCTCAGAAAATTCAACGAACTCGCAAGAGACGAGCAGTTCCTCGCCCATCTCAGCGCAGTAATGGACGAGTTCAATACATATATGGCCGCCAAGGCAGACCGCAAGGACCCTCAGGTAGCCTACTTCTGCATGGAGTATGGTCTCGATACATCCCTGAAGATCTACTCCGGCGGTCTCGGCATCCTCGCAGGCGACTACCTCAAGGAGACCAGCGACATGAACGTCAACCTCGTGGCCGTAGGTCTGCTCTACAGATATGGTTACTTCACCCAGGTGCTCTCAGCCCAGGGCGACCAGGTAGCCCAGTACGACGCCCAGGACTTCCTCCGCATCCCGGCTTCTCCGGTCATGGACAAGGATGGCAACTGGCTCACAACTGTAGTGGCTTTCCCTGGACGTAACATCACCGCCCGTATCTGGAAGGTCGCCGTGGGCCGTACCGACCTCTATCTCCTCGATACGGACTATGAGGCCAACATCCCTGAGGACCGTCAGGTAACTCACCATCTCTATGGCGGCGACTGGGAGAACCGTCTCAAGCAGGAGCTTCTCCTCGGAGTCGGCGGTATCCGCGCTCTCCGCAATCTCGGCCTCAATCCGCAGATCTACCACTGCAATGAAGGTCATGCTGCCTTCATCGGACTCGAAAGACTCCGCGAATATATCCAGAAAGACGATCTCAGCTTCCGCGAGGCACTCGAGATAGTAAGGGCTTCGTCTCTTTTCACTACCCATACCCCGGTTCCTGCAGGCCATGATGCCTTCGACGAGGGTATCCTCCGCAAGTACATCGGCCATTATCCGCAGCGCCTGAAGATCGACTGGGAAACCCTCATGGGACTCGGAAAGCTCAACGGCAACGATCCTGGAGAGAAGTTCTCCATGAGCTATCTTGCCGCAAATATATCCCAGAATGTCAACGGCGTTTCCATGCTCCACGGCAAGGTCAGCCAGGATATCTTCTCTGGCATGTATCCGGGATACCTGCCTGAGGAGCTGCATATCAGCTATGTGACCAACGGCGTGCACTATCCTACCTGGGCAGCCAGGGAGTGGAAGAAGGTGCACGAGGCTGTCTTCGGCCCTGAGTTCAAGACTCACCATTACGACCTCAGATGCTTCGAGGGTATCTACGGAGTGTCCGACGAGGTCATATGGAATACCCGCAAGCTCCTCAAGAAGACCCTTATAGACGTAATCAAGGACAAACTCTCCGATCCTGCTATAAGCAGCCATTATTCTCCTCGCGAGATAATGACCATCAAGGATACTCTCCGCGACGACGTGCTTACGATCGGATTCGCAAGACGTTTCGCCACATACAAGAGAGCAACCCTTCTCTTCAGCGATCTCGACCGTCTCGACGCCATCGTCAACGACCCTAAGAGACCTGTACAGTTCATCTTTGCCGGAAAGGCCCATCCTGCCGACAAGGCCGGCCAGGATCTCATCAGACAGATCGTGGACATCTCCAAGCAGGACCGCTTCATCGGAAAGATAGTCTTCGTGCCGGGATACGACATCACTCTCGCCAAGAGACTCGTCCAGGGCGTGGATGTATGGATGAACAACCCTACCCGTCCGCAGGAGGCTTCCGGAACTTCCGGAGAGAAAGCTGCCATGAACGGTGTCATGCACTTCTCCGTTCTCGACGGATGGTGGGTCGAGGGCTACAAGCAGGGCGCCGGCTGGGCACTTCCTCTCGAAAGGACATACGACGACCAGCACTATCAGAACGAACTCGATGCCGCTACCATCTATACGACTATCGAGAACGAAATCGCTCCGATCTATTATGACCAGGACTACCTGACCGGAAGGTCGACGGCCTGGATCCAGTATATCAAGAACTGCATCGCCCAGGTAGCATGCAACTTCACTACCAACAGGATGCTTACCGACTACTGCAACCAGTATTACCTTCCACAGGCCGAAAGGACTGCATCCCTCGTTTCCGACGACTTCGCTCTCGCACGCAAGATCGCCGCATGGAAGAGGACCGTGGAGCGCCAGTGGGGCAATATCTCGGTAGTATCATATACCCAGCCGGATGCTTCCTATAACCTCTCTCCTGACAACTTTCTCCATTCGGAGGTCAAGCTCAATATCGGAGAACTCAATCCTGAGGATATCGGAGTTGAGATGCTCTTCTGCTCTACTGACAAGAGGGGAGACCTCCATATCCAGGACAAGGTGGAATTCGAAATCGCAGAATTCAAGGACGGCGTAGCTACCTATCGTGCGGCTATCCTTCCTGAAAGGACTGGTATGTACCAGGTTGCGACAAGATATTATGCAAAGAACCCTATTCTTCCTCACAGACAGGATTTCGGACTTGTAAGATGGCTGTAGTAGCTACCGGTTTCTTCGACGGGGTCCACCTCGGGCACCGTCAGGTCATAAAGCAGCTTGTCGATGCGGCTAAGACCAGAGGTGACGAGAGTGTTATCGTCACCTTCTGGCCTCATCCCCGCACCGTACTGCAGGATGGCGCCCGGTCTCTTCGTCTGCTGAACTCTCTCGACGAGAAAAAGGCTCTGCTCAAGGAACTTGGCGTCGATCGGGTCGAGGTGCTCCGTTTTACCCGTGAATTCGCGGAAATGAATACGGAAGAGTATCTCCGCAGCGTCATCATGGACAAGATCGGAGGCAAGGCTGTGCTGCTTGGATATGACAACAGAATCGGAAGCGACCAGCTGGATCCGGTAAGGACCGGAGAAATCTGTGAAAGACTTGGCCTGGAGGTCATAATGGCCGACAAAGTCGACGGGCCTGAGGCCGGAGTCACGATAAGTTCGACGGTTATCCGAAATCTGCTCTCGGAAGGGAAGGCGGAGGCTGCATCGGAAATGCTGGGCTACGAATATTCTCTTTACGGAGTCGTTGTCGCGGGCAACCGTTTCGGCCGGAGGCTTGGTTTCCCGACAGCTAACATGCAGCTCTATGAACCTCTGAAACTGGTTCCGGCCAATGGCGTCTATCTTGTCAGGGTCGAGACTCTTGGAAGGAAATACTATGGCATGTGCAATATCGGGGTCCGGCCTACGGTCGGTTCCGGCAATGCCAAGACAATAGAGACCAATATCTTTGATTTCGACGAGGATATCTATGGCCTCGATATCAGGATCAGCTTCATCCGGAAGCTCCGTGATGAGGTGAAGTTCCCGGATATGGAAGCCCTGAGAGAGCAGATGCAGAAGGACTGCGAAGCCTGCCTCAGACTGCTGGGAGAAAAAAATCCGGGGTAGGTTGATTTAACGGAAATTTTGTTATCTTTGCAGAAGTACACGGGTTCTGTCTATAAGGCAGGACTCCTTTTTAATTATGCATTTTAAAGAATAATCTCATTATAGTTATGGCAGAAGTTCACTATATGTCGCAGGAAGGTCTTGAAAAACTGAAGAAAGACCTGGCTGACGCCCTCGCCCAGAGGCCCGTCATTTCTGCCGCTATCGCCGAGGCCCGTGAAAAGGGAGACCTTTCCGAGAATGCCGAGTACGATGCGGCCCGCGATGCTCAGGCTCTCCTTGAGCTTAAGATTGCAAACCTTAAGAACATGGTTGCTAATGCAAAGGTTGTCGACGGCTCCCAGATCGGTACCGACAAGGTGCAGATGCTGAACAAGGTAAAGTTCCAGAACGTCGCCAACAAGATGATGATGGAGTTCACCATCGTAGGCGAGACCGAGGCTGATTTCGCCCATGGCAAACTTGCTGCGACCACCCCTATTGCCAAAGCGCTGCTGGGTCATTCGGTTGGCGAGGTCGTAGAGGCTAAGGTACCGCAGGGAGTCCTGAAATTCAAGATTCTTGAAATCAGTATCTAAAATATAATATGTCCACAATTTTCACTAAAATAGCCAATGGGGAAATACCTTCCTACAAGGTAGCCGAGAGCGAGGATTATTATGCCTTCCTTGACATCAGCCCGCTTGCAGAGGGCCATACTCTCGTAATCCCAAAGAAAGTCGAAGATGACTATATCTTCCATCTCGACGAAAAGACTTATGCCGGTCTCTGGGCTTTCGCCCGTAAGGTTGCAGTCGCACTGAAGGCTGCCATCCCATGTAAGAGAGTCGGTGTAGCAGTACTTGGAATGGAGGTTCCACATACCCATATCCATCTTGTCCCTCTCCAGAGCGAGGGTGACCTTGATTTTAGAAAAGAACATCTGAAACTTAACCCTGAGCAATTCAGGAAAATAGCTGATTCAATACTCAAAGAATATGAGAAATTATAAGATTTCCCTTATTGCGGCAGTTTCCGCCGCGCTTGCTCTTCTGACCTCATGCGGCAACAGAGCCGTGATCGATGGAGTGCTCTCGGATGCGCCTGAAGCAGACGTAGTCGTCAGACTCCTTGATGTCAACAGATACCAGACCCTTGATACGGTCAAGACCGATGCGCAGGGCAGGTTTGTATACAAGCTCAAGATCGAGAAGAATCAGCCTGAGTTCATATATCTTTTCCATAATGACACCAGAATCGCATCGCTCCTTCTCCAGAGGGGTGACAGGGTAAAGGTTTCCGCCGACACTCTCGGCACTTATACGGTTTCCGGCTCCGAGGAATGCGACAAGCTGGTGACTGTCGAAAAGGACCAGAGCGAATTCCTGGGCCGTCTTTCCTCTCTTCAGGCAAGATATTCGGATATGAATCCTTCTACCGCCGAAGCCGCTGCCGTAAGATCGGACATGACCAGACAGTATGTCTCCTACTATCGCACAAGAGTGAGATACATCATGGAGAACATGAGTTCGCTCACCACTGTCCCGGTCCTCTATGAGACTCTTCCGGACGGATCTCCTATCTTCAGCCAGGCTACCGATGCGATCCATTTCAGGAATGTCGCCGATACCCTTTCGAAGATTTATCCGGAATCCAGGTACGTCAAGGCTCTCGAGAAAGAGGCCGAGCGCAGGGCCAGCCTTCTGGCTATACATACCCAGATAAAGAATGCAGAGGAGACTTCTTACATCGATATTAATCTGCCTGACATCAAAGGCGAGAAGTCAAGCCTCAGCAATGTCAAGGGCAAGGTCGTGATGGTTTATTTCTGGGCAGCCGGACTGGCTGAGCAGAAGATGTTCAACCTCGACGTCATCAAGCCTGTATATGAGGATTTCCACAGTAAGGGCTTCGATATCTATGCAGTATCTCTCGATACCGACAAGTCCCTCTGGGCTTCAGTCGTTAAGAACCAGAAACTGCCATGGGTCAATGTCTGCGACGGTCTGGGAACAGCTTCCCAGGTGGTAGGCACTTATAACGTGACCAGCATTCCGTCCCTTTTCTTCCTGGTTAACGGCGAACTTGTCGCAGGTACAGGTGTCAAGGACGAGGCGAGTCTCAGGGCTTTCCTTAAAAAGAATCTTTAGAATAGCTTCTTCTTGCTGACAGTAGCAACGAAGTCTTTAAGATAGAACGGTTCGAAGTACGCAACGTCTTTGAACCGTTTCTCTTTATATTCCGTCTCGGCAGGGCGGAGCATGGACGCCGCGTCCGGGCATACGGTGACGAAGTGGGCGTCAGGGCTGGAGATGACATCGGCACATTTGCCCGCGCCGTCTCCTATGAACAGGACAGGGCCTTCGGCGAGAAGGTCGGAGAAGCTGGAGCCGTCAATGATTGCAGGGGCGGTCTCCCTTATCTGGCGTCCGTCCGGGGTGAATACGGCAGAATAGACCTCCATCCTGCGGGCGTCGATCATCGGGACGATGTACTTGCATCCCTCCGGAAGGCGGTTGTTAGTGATGGCGTTCCATACAAGGACGTCGAGCGATCCGACCGCCAGCAACGGCTTGCCGGCGCCGAAGCAGAGCCCCTTGGCGGTCGAGACTCCTACGCGCAGGCCTGTGTATGAGCCCGGGCCCATGCTGACGCAGACAGCGTCGCAGTCGGAGGCGGCGAGTCCATGTTCTTCGAGCATGTCGCTGATGAACTGGGCCGTCAGCGAAGCGTGGCTGCGGTCGGCGTTTTCTTTGTAGGAAATGATCTTTCCGTCCTGCGACAGGGCGGTGGAGCAGAGGCTTGTGGAAGTCTCTATGAGTATGAGTCTTGCCATCTTAGATCTTAGTCAAAAGTTCCTTGAAATAAGGAAATATGGAGTATGCGGCGTCCTTGAGCGGAGTGTAGAGCACTGATGATGACAGTGTCTCTTCCTTGACGATTCCGAACTGGGCGTTGACCGTGTTGAAAAGTATTATCAGGATTCCGAGTATGAGCCCTGTCTTGAGGACTGCGAATACGACTCCGAGGAGTTTGTTGAGCCAGCCCAGAAGCACCAGTTTGACAACTGCTTCTACTCCTTTGCCTATCAGACGGAAAATCAGCACGGCGGCTATCATTATTACAGCGAAGGCTATGACGTGCATCAGAGCCTCCGACGCTTCGATATACGGGGCGGCATATTTGCATAGCAAACCGGAGAAACGGTATGATAGCCAGGCACCTGCGATGACCGAGACTATGTCGAAGATCTGGCAGACGAGACCTTTTCTCACTCCCTGGATTATTGCGGGGATGAAACAAAGCAGAATAATGATGTCCAGTGCATTCATATCTTCTTGATAAAGTATAGGAATTTAACTATATTTGCTGACTAAAATATTTCGCAGTTTATCGAGTGCAAAATTAGACAAAAAAATATGACATTCAAAGAGTATAAAGGATTGGATCTGGTGAAAGTCGGGGCAGATATCCTCGACAGGTGGAAGAAGAACCATGCCTTCGAGAAATCTCTCGAAGTGCGTGAGGGAGCTCCGGAGTTCATCTTTTTCGAGGGACCTCCGTCAGCTAACGGCATGCCTGGTATCCACCATGTCATGGCCCGTTCCATCAAGGATGCAATCTGTCGATATAAGACCCAGACAGGATATCGCGTAGCCCGCCGTGCAGGTTGGGATACCCACGGACTTCCTGTGGAGATCGGAGTGGAGAAGAAGCTCGGAATCCACAAGGAGGACATCGGCAAGAAGATTTCCGTCGCCGAGTACAACGATACCTGCCGCAAGGAGGTCATGAAATATACTCGCGAGTGGGTGAACATGACCGAGAGGGTAGGCTACTGGGTTGACATGAACGACCCGTACATCACCTACGACAACCGTTACATCGAGACTCTCTGGTATCTGCTCAAGAAGATTTATGACAAAGGCCTTCTCTACAAAGGTTTTTCAATACAGCCGTTCTCTCCTTCCGACGGTACCGGCCTCAGCTCCCATGAGCTCAACCAGCCGGGCTGCTACAAGGATGTGACCGACACCACCGTGACCTGCCAGTTCGAAGTCATCAAGGACGGCAAGTCTCAGCCTGTCTTCGGCGTCGAGTCCCTGCCTGTATATTTCCTCGCATGGACGACTACCCCGTGGACACTTCCTTCAAACACGGCTCTCTGCGTAGGCCCTGAGATCGATTATGTAAGAGTCCGCTCTTTCAACCCATATTCCGGCCAGGAGGCGATCTATATCGTGGCCAAGGCCCTCGTGGGCGCATGGTTTAACCCTAAGGCCGCCGAGCTCCGTCTCGACGAGTACAAGTCGGGCGACAAGCTCGTGCCTTACAAGGTGCTCGAAGGCGAGTTCAAGGGTTCCGAGCTGGTGGGCATCAGGTACCATCAGCTTATTCCTTGGTTCAAGCCTCAGGGCGGTGATTCCTTCAAGGTAATTTCCGGAGACTATGTGACCACCGAAGACGGTACCGGTATCGTACATATCGCTCCTACCTTCGGTGCTGATGACAAGAAAGTGGCCGCCAACTTCGGCATGGCCGCTCTCCAGGTGGTTGACAAGGATGGCAATCTTCAGGCGCAGGTGGACCGTTCAGGACGTTTCTACCGTCTCGAGGACCTCGATCCTGCATATGTCAGCGAGTGCGTGGATCCTTCATATGCCGAATATGCCGGCCGCTATGTCAAGAACGCCTTCGACGATAGCCTTCCTGCAGACGCTCCGACCCTCGACGTCGATCTCTGCATGATGATGAAGGCCGACGGCCGCGCATTCAAGATTCAGAAACATGTACATAGCTACCCTCACAGCTGGAGGACCGACAAGCCGGTGCTCTATTATCCTCTCGACGCATGGTTCATAAAGACTACTGCCGTCAAGGATGAGATGGTGGCTCTCAATAAGCAGATTACCTGGAAGCCGGAATCTACCGGTACCGGACGTTTCGGACAGTGGCTCGAGAACATCCAGGACTGGAACCTCAGCCGTAGCCGTTACTGGGGCACTCCGCTCCCTATCTGGCGTACGGAGGACGGCAAGGAAGAAATCTGCATAGGCTCCGTTGCCGAGCTCTTTGCCGAGATCGACAAGAGCGTCGCTGCCGGATTCATGAAGTCCAATCCTCTTAAGGACAAGGGTTTCGATCCTGCTGACATGAGCCTTGAGAATTACGACAAGATCGATCTGCACAGGCCATATGTGGATGATATTGTTCTCGTGTCCGCTTCCGGCAGGAAGATGGTCCGCGAGAGCGACCTTATCGATGTATGGTTCGATTCAGGCGCTATGCCATTCGCTCAGGAAGGTCTCCGCAACCTCCATTCCGGCAAATTCGGCGGCACTGCCGACTTCATCGCCGAAGGTGTCGACCAGACACGCGGATGGTTCTATACCCTGCATGCTATCCATACCATGATCAGCGGCACTCCTGCGTTCAAGAGAGTCATCTCCAACGGCCTTGTGCTTGACAAGGACGGCAACAAGATGAGCAAGCGTCTCGGCAATGCCGTGGATCCGTTCTATGCCCTCGACAAGTTCGGCGCAGACGCTCTCCGCTGGTATATGTTGACCAATGCCCAGCCTTGGGATAACCTCCGTTTCGACGAGGCCGGCGTAATCGAAGTGAGAAACAAGTTCTTCGGAACTCTTTACAATACCTATTCATTCTTCGCGCTTTATGCGAACGTGGACAAGTTCGATCTCTCTGCGCCTGCAGTGCCTTATGCCGAAAGGCCGGAGATCGACCGCTGGATAATCTCCCTGCTCAACACCCTTATCAAGGAAGTCAGGGCCGCCTACGAGGATTATGACATCACCCTCGCCGGACGTCTTATCCAGGAGTTCGTATGTGACAACCTCAGTAACTGGTATGTCCGTCTCGGACGTAAGCGTTTCTGGGGCGGAGACATGAATCAGGACAAGCTCAGCGCTTACCAGACCCTCTACGAGGTGCTCAAGAATGTGGCAGTGCTGGCAGCTCCGATTGCTCCTTTCTATATGGACCAGCTCTATCTCGATCTCGTTCCTGGTGCAGAGTCTGTGCATTATGTGCTTATGCCTGATGCTGATGCCTCTGTTATCGATACCGATCTGGAGGAGAGGATGGCTCTTGCCCAGACCGCTACCTCGATGGTGCTCGCGCTCAGGCGTAAGGTCTCCATCAAGGTGCGTCAGCCGCTCTCGAAGATTGTGATCCCTGTCCTTTCGGACAAGGTACGCGGTCAGCTTGAGGCTGTCAAGAAGCTGATACTCAACGAGGTCAATGTGAAGGAGGCTGAGTTCATAGCTGACGCCACGGGCCTTATCACCATGAAGATAAAGCCTAACTTCAAGACTCTCGGAAAGGTATATGGCAAGCAGATGAAGGAGATTGCCGCAGCCTTCGGCCGTATGGACCAGAAGACGATAGGTGAGATCCAGGCTGCCGAGGCCGCAGGTCTCGAGTACAAGCTCGCGCTCGAAGGCGGGGAAGTCGTTCTCCGTCCGGGAGATTATGAGATCTCGTCTGAGGACATGCCGGGCTGGCTCGTCGCAACTGAGGGCCGTATGACCATCGCTCTTGATGTCGAGATTTCTGATGAACTCCGCAGAGAGGGTGTCGCCCGTGAACTTATCAACAGAATTCAGAATTTAAGAAAGGACAGCGGCTTTGAGGTTACAGACCGCGTCGCTGTCGAGGTATACGCAACCGGCAAAGATTTTGAAGAGATTTCTTCAGCTCTGTCCCAGTTCCGTGATTATATATCTGCACAGACCTTGACCACAAGTCTCGTAGAACATGACGCTCCGGCTCCGGAAGGCGCTGCCTCCGTCGAGTGGAACGATAAACCAATCAACATAGTTATATCTAAAACTTACTAAATACTAAAGCATATGGCAGAAGAGATCAAAACCCGCTACTCTGATGAAGAACTTGAAGAATTCAAGACCATCATCAATGATATGCTTGACAAGGCCAGGAAGGAATACGAATCCCTCCGCTATGTGATCCAGCATAACGGTTCGAACGATATCGAGGATACTATACCGTCTTTCAAGACCGTGGAGGACGATGGTGCGATGCAGCTCTCCCGCGAGGAGGCAAGCCAGCTCGCCCAGCGCCAGTATAAGTTCATCCAGAATCTCGAGGCTGCCCTCGTACGTATCGAAAACAAGACTTACGGTATTTGCCGTGTGACCGGAAAGCTTATCCCTAAGGAGAGGCTCCGTCTGGTACCTCACGCTACTCTTACCGTGGAGGCTAAGGAAATGCTTTCTAAGGGCAAGTAGAGTAGGAAATGGCACTCTCCAAAGGAAAGAAGTTACTTATTCTCGGAATAATTCTAGTTGTCATTGACCAGGCCATAAAAATCCTGGTCAAGACAAATATGTCCATAGGCGAGCATTTCAATGTGCTCGGCAACTGGTTCCAGATCCTTTTCATCGAAAACGAGGGCATGGCCTTCGGAATGAAATTCGGCGGGGCCGTCGGAAAGCTGGCCTTGTCCGTCTTCAGGCTCGTGTTGAGCGGCGTCCTCATCTGGTGGATCAGGAATCTTATCAGGAAGGGCGATTCCCAGGGCCGTCCCGTTCCGAACGGAGTCCTGGTCGGCCTGACGCTGATTACGGCCGGCGCTATCGGCAATATCTTCGACTGCGTTCTCTACGGTCAGATATTCTCTTATGCTCCGGTTCTTTTCGGAAAGGTTGTGGATATGTTCTATTTTCCGCTGTTTACCTGGCCTGACTGGGTGCCCGGTCTCGGAGGTCATATCTTCTTCGAACCTGTCTTCAATTTTGCGGACAGTTGCGTTACCGTCGGAGCTATTTATCTGATATTGTTCCAGTATAAATTCTTCGCATCTGACGATAAGAAGAAATAAATTTTGCAGGTTTCGGGAAAATACCTATATTTGCAGTCCCAAAAGAGGAAACTCCTCAAGGAGAGGTGGTAGAGTGGTCGATTACGGCAGTCTTGAAAACTGTTGAGCTGAAAGGCTCCGGGGGTTCGAATCCCTCCCTCTCCGCAAAACGAAATAAACCAGCAACGAGCTCGCTCGATTGCTGGTTTATTTTCGTTTTGCATAGCCCTTAAATAATGGCCTCATTCCTCATACACAAATATATTCAAATAATCCGTTATCCGTAAATTAATTAGGATTTTTAATGATTGCAACCGGGTTGCAGCGTGGGGTTGCTACTTTTGCAGAGTAATTTAAATAGCAATACGGAATGGACAATAAAATCACTTCTTCATACCGCCATTCAAAAGGCTTCTATGACAATATCATGACGAGGGCAACCTGGTGGAGCGACCTTTATCTGAGAATATTCTGGCAGAACGTGGACGATGTCGAAATCGCCGGCCATGTACTCGACTACATCCCCGACGACTTCGACGGAACTATCCTTGACGTTCCCCTTGGCACCGCTATCTTCACCAGCGAAAAATACCGCAGACTCAAACACGCGCGAATTACCGGCCTGGATTATAGTGAGGACATGCTGAACATCGCCAGAGAACGGCTGGACGGCCTCAATATCGATATCATGAAGGGAGACGTCGCGGCTCTGCCTTTCCCTGACGAATCATTTGACATCGTCCTTAGCATGAACGGCTTCCCGGTCTTCCCGGACAAGGATGCAGCCTTCTCAGAAACCCGTCGCGTCCTGAAAAAAGGGGGAAAACTACTCGCCTGCTTCTACCTGAAAGGCCAATCCCGAACGACAGACTGGCTGACCAGGAACATCCTTGCCCGCAAAGGATGGATGACGCTCCCGTTCGACGATAAACAGAAAGTCCTCGAACGTCTTTCCCCATACTTCGAACTCGACGACTTCCATATAAAAGGCTCCATGCTCTATTTCTCCGCCACAAAGAAATAGCTGATGATATCAGTCGTATGAAACTGCGTATATAAATGTTGGTAATGGTCAGAATTATTGCTAATTTTGACCATTATCAACTATAATGTTTACCAATTATGGCCAGCATTATTTTCATCTTTAACTAATCATCAGTTATTCTTATGAGATACATCAAATACGTTGTCATTTCCTTTTTGATAGTCGTCCTTTTCAATTCCTGCGCCAGCCTTACAACCGCGATGGCAGACGCGGAAGCGCGAAGCGTGGAATATCAGACCAGATGGATCGGAATGACGGCCAATGATATCATAATGACTTATGGCGCTCCTGACCGCGAAGCCTCCGACGGCAGCGACGGTACTATGCTCATCTATGAGGATTTCAAGACTGTCAGGAACTCGATATCCAAAACTGAAACGATTGGCCATATAGATCCGGAACATGTAAAGACTTCGACTGAAAGCAAGGTCAGATACTATATAGAGTTCTTCATTGATTCCCAGAAAGTCTGCTACCATGTAAGGACCAATCTTAGCGAATGGTCGTTCAACCATCCTTTCAGCCGCCCTTGGGGAGACTAGACAATATCACCATAGGACTATAAAAGAAGATCGGGGTTATAATTCAACCCCGATCTTTATAGTTATCTGTCTGTGGTTCAGCTCCTCAACGAACTGGCTCCGGAAGCTTGCGGCGTCGAAGCTCCTTAGCCTTTCTCTTTTCTGCATCCCATATCCGGCCGCCACAAAAAGGGCTGCTCTTTTATTCATTTTCCAGGAAACGCCTATGGAAGGATTCACCAGGACCCCACCGTTTCCGTCCTTTCCCAGCCAGAAGCCATAGCCACCGTCGCATCTGACGAAAGGAGTGAATTTTCTTGGGCGAGAAAGCCTGTATCTCACGCAGCCAACGACCGGGACCAGCCCCTTCTCGTAAAATATCCCTCCCGTCCCGATTCCTGCGGCGAACCGTCCAGTGAAATTGTAGAATCCAGTAATCTGAAAAGCGAATGCCTCCGCCGCCGGAACACTCAGTCCAATATTCTTCCCGATCTCCGTCGAGAATGTAATCTTCCCGGCCTCCCGGGCACTTGCCAACGTACATGCTAATAAAGCTGCTAATATTATTATTCTCTTCATTACTGTACAGTGATTTCAATCCGTTTGATTATGTCCTTGGCCGTCGTGATTCCTGCCATATCCTTGTAAATCTTTCCTGTGCTTCCGTCAGGACTGCTGTGACCGGCAAGGACAGCCTCAAATCTGTTGCAGCCTCTCGAAGGTTCCACTACGGCCACATAGACCAGAGCCGGCTGTCCGCTGCCTTGCTTGCCTCCGGAATAATTTGACTCGCCTTCTTTGGCGTTTTCTGGATAATATATATTGAAGTCAGTTGAGTGGTTAACTTCTACCTTCACTACGAACGGCCCTTTCTGGTCCTTCAGATTCAGATTTACGTCGAAACTGCCCCTTGGAGTCGCGCCGGAAACTCCGTCCACGGATGCGCGTTCCTTTACAAGATGTGTCCACACCGGGAGCGCCTCCTTCCTGTCATTCCCTTTGGCCATCTGCCAGTCGTTGTGTGCGACTTTATGAGAAACATACAGGGTCGAGATATAATTTCCCTCGATGTCCTCCATCCAAATTGCAATCTGGGGCGGGTTCTTCTTTTTGATGCCCATGAAAAGAGGAAAGTCGTGCAGCCATTCGCCGCCTTGCTCGATACTGATCCTGATATCGTCCTGTCTGAATTCCAGCAGGTCCTTCTGGCAGGAAGAAAAGCTTCCCGCCAACAATAAAAACAATAATGTAAAGTTCATCTTCATTTTATAAATAATATATGTTACCAAACGGGAACATGAAAAGCAAAAAAAATCTGGGGCAGGGGAAGGCCTCCTTATGATTCAAACAGCTTGTCCACAAGGTTTTCTATTTCCATAGAGATCTGCTTCCAGCCTTCGTCGCTGTCGACGTATATTCCGTTATACACGGGGCAGGTGTCCGCAAGCATTGCGAGATAGGCGACGGAAGACGTGATGATTGCGGCGAGAGCAGCCACTTCCTGCCGCGGACGACCGGTCAGTTCGCAGACTTGTCTGATCAGGTCCATCCCTACTTTCTCTCTTTCAGCCCTCATGGCCTTGATCAGCTCGTTGTTGCTGGAGAGCTCCCAGCGGTAGAGTTTCCTCAATACCGGGTCCGTACGGAGTTTCTCTATATGTTCATTGAACACTTTCTTAACCGTAGCCGGAAGGTCAGCTCCCTGGAAATCAAACGAGGAGGATAGCCAGAAGTCTTTTTTCTGGATGAACGAGGAGACCAGACCGTCGACTGATCCGAAATACCTGTAGATTAAAATCTTCGATACTCCGGACCTGGCAGACACTGCATTGACTCCGATGTTCTCGAATCCGTCTTCGGCGATCATCTGTCCAATCGTGTCCAGCAATTTCCTTTCTGTTGCTTCTCTGTCCCTTTCCATTTTTTTGCTTATATGTTACCAATCGGGAACAAAGATAGGACAATTCTACGAATCTGCAAAATTTTCATGAAAAATAATGAATTATGATTACTTTTGCCATATGACTCACAATACAGATAACGTGGCAGCTGAAGGCCACAAGCACGTGTGCCTGAACTGCGGCACCGAATATGAAGGAAGATTCTGCCCGGAATGCGGCCAGAGAGCCTCTGTCGGCAGACTTACAATGCTTTCTGTCCTCAGAAGTTTCCTCGCGGTTGCAGGTTTTTCGAACGGTAAACTCTGGAAGACCTTGCTGCATTCCGTGACAAGGCCCGGCCATATGATAAGGGAATACCTGCAGGGTAAACGGACATACTATATCAAACCGCTGAACCTGCTGGTAGTGCTTTCTCTTTTATTTGTGATACTGCAGAATGTCCTTCCGATCAATCTGTTCAGTGACGGCAACTCCGTAGAAATGACGGAGGATACCCGGGCGATCCTGGCCCAAGCCGACTCTCTAGAGCATTCCGGTGAAGGGACGAAAATCAGCATCAACGGAATGGAACTCAGTGAAAAGATAAAGCCGATAGTGGATACCATGGAAGACTGGTTCCGCGGGAACATGGGGTACTACAGGCTGCTCTGCCAGCTTCTGCTTATCCCCGGCACGATGCTCTGTTTCCGCAAGTCAAAGACATATCCCAAGAGCAACCTTCCGGAGAACTTCTTTATCCAGGTCTTCGTAAGCAACCAGCTTATGCTCCTCGATCTGCTATGGCTGCTTTGTTCATGGGGCCGTTATCGTCTGCCGACGCTGATATTCTTACTGGTCCTGATATATGACTATAAGCAGCTGTTCGGCTTCTCATGGGGCCGTACGACGTGGAAAGTCGTGCTTGTCTACCTCTGGGCCTTAATAATAATGATACTTCTGATCTCCGTCGGCATCGCCGTCGGCTACTACTTCAGAAGCCCCCTCGGCATCACCGCTAGTTAAACACCACAGTCTTGTTCTTGTAGACGAGAATCTTGTGCTCTATGTGCTTCTGGACGGCACGTGAGAGCACTATCTTTTCGAGGTCCTTGCCCTTGTTTACGAGAGTCTGAGGCATGTCCTTGTGGGTGATGCTGACTACATCCTGGCAGATGATAGGGCCCGCATCCAGCTCTGCCGTGACATAGTGGCTGGTAGCTCCTATGATCTTTACACCCCTCTCGAAAGCTGCCTGGTAAGGCTTCGCTCCCACGAAAGCCGGAAGGAATGAATGGTGGATGTTTATGATCCTGTTCGGATATGCCGCGATCATCTCCTCGCCGATTATCTGCATGTAGCGGGCCAGCACGATGAAATCGATATTGTTGTCTGCAAGCAACTGCATCATGGCCTTCTGCTGCTCGTCGCGGTTCTCCTTGGTGATAGGGAATACATGGTACGGGATGCCGAACATCTTGGCGACATGCTCCAGGTCCGGATGGTTGCTTACGATCAGAGGAATCTCGACCTCCCATTCTCCTGCGGAATAGCGGGAAAGCAGGTCGAAGATACAGTGCGACATCTTGGATACGAAGATAGCCATGCGTGGCTTCGAACCGCTGAAGTATATCTTGAACTTCATGTCATAGCGGCTCGCATATAGAGTCTCGAAATAATCCGTAATCTTCTCCTTTGGGATAAGGAAATTCTCGAGATCCCACTCCAGCCTCATGAAGAACACGTTCTCGACGTGGTCCACGAACTGGGCGAGATTGATGATATTACCTCTGTTCTTGGATATGAATCCGGTTATGTCTGCGATGATACCCTGCCTGTCAGGGCAGTGGAGAAGCAAAGTTGCTGTCATTTTGTATAATTTGTTAAGTTCCTGACAAATATACAAAATTATCCGATAATCTCCTTTGCTCTTGCAAGAGCTTCATCGATATGGCTGCAGATATTCTCCTTGCCGAGCATCTCTACGAAACCATTCCTCTCAAGCACGGCCTGAACCTTCGGCACGACGCCAGAAAGCACGACAGGAGCGCCTTTCTTTCCGCTCATCTTGCAGAGGTTTCTAAGGTTGTTCAGACCGGTAGAATCGATGAACGGAACCTTCCTCATACGGATGATACGCACCTTCGGATGCTTTCCGAAACGCATCATCATCTCCTCGGCACGGTTACCTGCGCCGAAGAAATAAGGACCGTTGATCTCATATACTTCCACACCCTCCGGAATGGTAAGGTTCTCCAGGTTGCCGGCCTGCATGTCGACATCCTCGCTGAGGTCGATCTCGTCGCTGATGACCTTGACATCGGTAGTCTCCATCATACGTCTCATGAACAGCAGACATGCGCAGAGCAGACCATATTCGATTGCCGGTACGAGACCGAAGATTATGGTCAGGAAGAAGGTCAGGAGAAGGACTGTAACGTCGCTCTTAGGGTTCTTCATCATGCCGAGGAAAGATCTCCAGCCGCTCATTCCATAAGCGACGACCACCAGCACACCTGCGAGGCAGGACATAGGGATATACTTCGCGAAAGGCATAAGGAACAGGAAGATCAGAAGAAGCACGACCGCATGGACGACTCCTGCGATCGGAGTACGTCCGCCATTGTTGATATTGGTCATGGTCCTGGCGATGGCGCCTGTAGCCGGGATGCCGCCGAACAACGGAGATACGATGTTCGCGATGCCCTGTCCGATGAGCTCGGTATTCGAATTATGATTGTCGCCGATGACTCCGTCTGCGACAGTCGCTGAAAGCAGGGATTCGATTGCGCATAGGATTGCGATCGTCACCGCAGGACCGGTCAGTCCCGTGATGGTCTCCCATGAAAGAGCCGGTACGACGGCGCCAGGCATCTGGTTGCTGATGCTGAAGCGGTCGCCGATGGTCTCGATTGAGGTGATGCCGGCGTAGTTGCGCAGAAGCAGCGCCGCTATGGTCATCACTATGATTGCGATAAGAGAGCCCGGAATCTTTTTGCTGACCTTAGGAGTCAGGGCGATTATGATGATGCTGACAATACCTGTGAGGGTGCTCCAAAGGTCGATGTTCCCGATGTTACGGCCGTAAGCGATCCATTTTTCGATGAAGTCGCTCGGGTTGACGTCCATCGTCATTCCGAGAAGATCCTTCACCTGGGTGGTGAAGATCGTAACGGCGATACCGCTGGTGAATCCGACCACGATCGGGTAAGGAATGAATTTTATTATGGTTCCAAGTCTCAGGACTCCGAGCAGCACAAGGAACACACCGGCCATCAGCGTCGCGATGGTCAGGCCCTGCATGCCGTAGTTCTGGATTATGTCATATACTATTATGATGAATGCTCCGGTAGGTCCTCCGATCTGGACTTTGCTGCCTCCGAGAGCTGAGATGAGGAAGCCGGCAACGATGGCTGTGATGATACCTTTTTCAGGTGAGACGCCCGATGCGATTGCGAAGGCGATCGCCAGAGGGAGCGCTACGATGCCGACAATTATACCGGCCATGATGTCGGCGGTGAATGTTTTTCTGTCGTAATGTTTAAGTGCCGAAACCATTTTCGGCTTGAAATCTAATCCCTTCATAAATCTATAATTTCCGCAAAATTAGTACATTATTCCTCATTTACATTTAAATATCTTATCTTTATCGTTTCATATATGACTTGAAACGATATATAATTTGCCCGAAAATTAATAATGTGGTAAATTTGCCGTGAATTTTAGTAGTGCAATGGACGCAAAGAAAACAAAGATCATCTGCTCGGTGGCAGATAACAGGTGCGACGTGGAGTTCATCCGCAGCATGTACGAAAGCGGAATGAATGTCGTAAGAGTCAACTCGGCCCACGCCAGCATAGAAGGAGCTCAGAAAATTGTTGACAACGTAAGGAAAGTATCCGACAGGATCGCCATCCTGATCGATACCAAAGGACCGGAAGTCCGCCTGACCAACGTGGAGAACCCGTTCCTGGTCACGGAAGGGGCAACTGTCGAAATCTTCGACGACCCGTCCGGAATCTGCCGTCAGGGCAGCCTCTATACATCCTATCCTAATTTCTCCCGCGACGTTCCTGTCGGTGCCAGAGTCCTTATCGACGACGGCAGCATCGAGCTCAAGGTTGTCTCTAAAGGGGAGGGCCGCCTTGTCTGCGAGGTCATGAACGAGGGCCTCATCGGCAGCCACAAGAGCGTCAACGTCCCTAACGTCCATATCGACCTTCCAGCACTTACTGAGAAGGACAAGAAATTCATACTTTGGGCCATCAAAGCCGACATCGATTTCATTGCACATTCATTCGTCCGCAACGCCCGCGACCTTCAGGAGATCCAGGACATCCTCGACGCTGAGGGCAGCCATCTGAAGATCATCTCCAAGATCGAGAACCAGCAGGGCGTCGACAATCTCGACGACATACTCTCACATTGCTATGGCGTCATGGTCGCGCGAGGCGACCTTGGAGTCGAGATCCCGCCGGAGAGCCTGCCTCTCGTCCAGAAGGCCATCGTTTCGGCATGCCGCGAGCGTAAGAAACCGGTAATAGTAGCAACTCAGATGCTCCAGAGCATGATCGAGAATCCGCGTCCGACAAGGGCCGAGATAACCGATGTCGCCAACGCCATATTCCAGGGAGCAGATGCAATAATGCTGAGCGGAGAGTCCGCTTATGGAAAGTATCCGGTAGAGGCCGTAAGGACCATGCAGAAGATTGCCGAAGAGAATGAAAAAGCTCTGGACGTCTGCCTTACCCTGAATCTCAGGAAAGTGGTGAAACCGGTCGCTGCCGTGATTGCCCGTTCGCTTATCGCGTCTACTCTCGAACTTCCGGTGAAATGTCTGGTGTTCGATACATATACAGGCCGTATCGGCCGTTATCTTTCTTCCTTCAGACCGAAGGTGCCGATGTATGCCATGTGCTATAGGGAGAGCACCATGCGTGAGCTTGCAATGGTACGCGGCATCGAGACCTATCCTTTCCAGCAGGTGAAGGACAAGAATGAATTTGCCGAAAAGGCGATAGGAATTCTTGCGGCCGAGGGCAAGGTGCAGAAAGGCGACCTTATCGGATATATAGGCGGTCTGTTCGGTTCTGAGCAGGGCGCTACCTATATGGAGTTCCGATACGTCGACTAGCTCCCGTCGTCAACGTCGATATAGATACCTTCGATTGTAATGTTTCCGCCTCGTACGTGGAACAGACCTTCGTGGTATGTCGTACCGTTCTCGTCACGCATACGGTCGATATCCGCCTTGGTCAGTTCAATCTTTTTCTGGTATTTGATACGCCTGTCGGTAGGAGGATTGAAGTTGACTTCCTCCTTGAGCAGGTACTGTATCTGGTTGTACCTTTCGTTAGGTCCAAGAAGCTCAACATGAAGCCAGTAGTAATACTGGTTAGGCTCGACGAAATAGCGGATATAGAAAAACAGCTTCTCTCCGGCAGCCATCGCGTCTTCGAAGGCATTGATATGCTCGTTATTGGCGTCGATATCGATAAGCAAAGGCTGGTTGATATTGTATGAGGTGATAGGGAAGTCAATCTGCTCTCCTGCGTGCTCTCCGACTTCGAAGCCCTGGTCGGTATCGGTCGTGAAGTCGATATAAGGCTTTGACGTGAAGTGCTCGTACGTCTCGGTTTCGTCCTCATCGGCTACCACGTCGTTCCAGACTTTCTCCGGAATCTCGATTCCAAAGATCTTGAACTTCCTTCCTCCGGTAAATACTATATCGGATTTGTCGGCGTTTTTCAGAGACAGAAGTCTCGCGCCCTTGTTCCTAAGATTGAATTTGGCGATAACTCCTTCCATGTTGTTAGGCGGAGCTAAAGCCGTGAACTTGACGCTCTTTGTCTTGTTTATCGTCTTGTCAGGGATACCGCTGAGATCTACGGTGATCCTCTGGTTGTTGCTGCTGCTGGTATAGCTGAAAGACGGAGTCGTGCCATTGAATCTCGCGGTGAAATTACCCGAGAGATTGCCGGTGGTCGAAGTGAGGACTACGCTCTGCAGCTCCATCGCAGCATCCGCGGTCACCTCGAACTCATAGGCGGAGAACATCGGCTGGAACGCCAGCTGGACAAGGGCCGGATCGTCCTCGCTCGCAGTGGCGACTGCATACATGTATGCGTAATCCATATTCGGGACTCCGGTCTGGGTCGCAGGAATGCTTCCGGACATCACTACGTTGTTGCCGCTCTTTGTGATACCTCCGGAAGGGTACATTGCGTAGAATCTGTGGGAACCGTTGCCCCAGTGCAGACCGTTGCCGTTGGCAGGGACGATACTGGCGGAGCTGTATCTTCCGCTGTTGGTGATAGTCGGTGCGTCTATGACATAATCCGAGCTCTTGACGGCATCGGAAACCTGATCGCAGTATACTGAGATACGGTCGCCATCAACCCAGTTGATTCTTTCGATACCGCCGGATACAGTGCCGCTATATTCAGTCTTTGTCTTTGATTTGTATTTCTCAGAAGATGCGGAGAATGATACCGAGTCTCCATAGTGGTGGCCTGGAATCTTGCTACAGCCTGTAAGAAGTATTACAGTAGATGCAAGTAGCAATGTGCAATACTTAGAATTAATCATCAGTTTATAAATTCTTACTCTTTTTTCTACTCCAACAGAGCAAATTTATAAACTAATAATTGAAAATCAAAGCATTTAGTCTTCTACATCGACATAAATTCCCTCTATGGTAATGTTTCCGCCGCCTCGTACATGGAACATTCCTTCATGATTGTTGTATCTGTTATATGTCTTCAGGAAGTTCACCATTTCCTGCGTCAACTCCAGTTTTACGGTGTGACGCTCGATCTGAGGCGGATTTACTGGCTGGAAGTTCTGCTGTTCCTGATAAGCAAGACCGAATCCGTATAGCTGGACATGGAGCCAGTAGTTACAGTTGCTCCAGTTGTTATCCTTGGCGACATAGTAACGGACGATAAGATACAGAGTTTCACCGGAATCCAGAGCATTCTGGAATGCATCCAGATGCTGCTGGTTTGCATCGAAGTCCACAAGAAGCGCCTCGTTGACGTTCCCCGAGATAGGGAAGTCTATCTGTTCTCCGGCATATTCACCTTCCTCGAAACCCTGGTCGGTATCGGTGGAGAAGTCGATATACGGCTTCGAAGTGAACGGCTCATAGGTGTTTGTAGTGTCGTCTTGTGCTACAATATCGACCCAGACATAGTTAGGAATCTCAAGCCCGGATATCTTTATCTTGTGGGAGCCATTGAAGACAATGTCCGACTTGTCCGCATTTCTCATCGATATCTGGCGTACTCCGTACTCCGAGGTGGTGAATTTCGCTCTCATTCCGGAGACATCGGCCGGCGGGGCCAGGACGGTGAATGTCATGCTCTTGGACGGACCGACCGTCTTGTCGGAAATGCCGCTGAGGTCGACATGGACCTTGTTGTCGTTTGTGCCGGAACCGTATGAGTATGAGATTCCGGAAGTCCTCATCGTAGCCGTGAAATTGCCGGACAGATTGCCTGAAACGGAAGACAGGACAACGTCTGTTATGGTCATGGCAGCGTCCCCGGATACGGTGAATTCGTATGCGGTGAACATCGGATTGAAGTCCAGAAGCACGACTGCCGGGTCTGTCGGAGATACCGACTGGATTGCGTACATGTAGGCATTGTCCATGTCTGCGACACCGGTCTGGTTGTACGGCACTGTGCATGATAACGATGCTGTATTCCCGCTGCCCGTGAATGTGTTGTCGGGATAGACGGCATAGAAGTAATGAGTCCCGCTTCCCCAGTGGAGTCCGTTGCCGTCCGCCGGTTCGATGCTGGCGGAACTGTATCTTCCGTTGCTGGCGATTGTGGATGAATTGATCACATAGTTCGAGCTCTTGTCGTTATCCGCGGCCTGATAGCAATATATGCTTATCCTGTCGCCATCGACCCAGTCTATCCTTTCGACGCCATTGTTGACGACGCCGCTGTATTCAGTCTTTGTATAGGATTTGTCGAATCGTTCGGCAGAAGCCGTGAAATAGATGGAGTCCCCATATTTATGGCTGGAGATTCTTTCGCAACTGCATGCAACTAGCGCAGCCGTTATCAACATGGTGTTGATAAAAGATTTCATAATTCGTTTAAGTCTATAGTTACGGCAAATATAAGAAACATATTTGCTATTTCAAAATTTGTACTAAATTCGCGTATCTTAAACGCAGTATATATGGCAGATAACTATCTGGAAAGCCGTTTCGAAGAAGTCTTCGGAGCCGACAAGAAACCGAAAGTCGTGGTTAAGCGCAACAATCCTTCGATCGATACGCTGCTGCATCGGAACCGCAGCTATCGTGGATATGACAAGTCCCACGTCGTGACTGAGGAAGAACTCCGGGAGATAGTCGGAGTCAATACTCTTATAGGCTCCGGGATGAATCGTCAGGCTCTGAGATTCCGTCTTGTCACGAAGGATACCGGTGCGGATAAGGTCCTGCCTCTTATAAAGCTCGGCGGTGCGCTTCCTGAGCTCCACCTTCCCGAACCGGGCAAAGAACCGGAAGCGTTCATAATAGTCTGCAGCACTGTTCCGGAAGACAATATAATCTGTATCGACCTCGGTATATCACTCCAGAGCATGCTTCTCAAGGCCGTATCTAAAGGACTTAACGGGGTTATAATCAAAGCCTTCAATTCCGACAGACTGGCTGAGGAATTCTCCCTGCAGTACCGTCCTCTTGCCGTCTTGGCAATAGGAAAGGGCGCAGAAAGTATTTTCCTGCGCCCTGTATCGGAAGGGGAGAGCCTCAAGTATTACCGTAAGGACGGGGTACATTATGTACCTAAACTGAAACTCGAGGATATTCTCCTGTAGTATTTCTATTCAAGACCGCGTTTGCGCAGAAGTGCGCCCGGATCAGGCTCCTGGCCCCGGAATTCCAAGAACAGAGTCATAGGCTCCTCGCTGCCGCCTCTCTCGAGGAAGGTGCGGCGGAATCTGTCTGCTATTGACTTGTCGTAGATACCGTTCTTCTCGAAATACTCGAAAGCGTCACAGTCAAGCACCTCTGACCAGAGGTAGCTGTAATATCCGGCGCTGTAGCCGCTGTTGAATATATGGTTGAAATAGGTCGTGCGGTAGCGGGGGATGATCTCGTCGATAAGTCCCATCTCTTTGCAGACCTTGGTCTCGAAATCACGGATCGACTGGGCATCGGTAAAGCCTGCCAGTTCTTCAGCGGTAAGCTCATGCCACTTCATGTCGAGGATGGATGCGGCACAGAGTTCTCCGGTCATGAATCCCTGGTTGAACTTGAGGGCGTTTCCGATCTTGGCCACCAGATCCTCCGGAATAGGCTCGCCGGTACGGTAGTCGTTGGCATAATGCGCAAGAATCTCTTTTTGGAAAGCCCAGTGCTCGTTGAACTGGGAGAACATCTCTACGAAATCCCTGGTGACCGAGGTGCCGCTCACGTCGCGGTAGTTGCACTTGGTCAGGAAACCGTGGAGAGCGTGGCCGAATTCATGGAAAGCGGTCTGTACGTTATCGATAGAGAGAAGGGACGGCGTTTCTTCTGTAGCAGGAGGGAAGTTGCATACGTTCACGATGACCGGACGCACGTCGTAGCCGTCGGATTTGACATACTGGTCGCGGAAGTTGTTCATCCATGCTCCGCCCCTCTTTGTCTCGCGTGAAAAATAGTCGGCATAGAAGATCCCGAGGAGACTTCCGTCAGCATCGGTAAGCTTGTAAGCCTTGACATCTGGATTATAGACTTCTACCTCAGGAGCCTCTTCGACATTGACGCCGTAGATCTTGTTGGCTGCATAGAATACGCCTTTTCGTACGCTGTCCACCTGGAAATATGGCTTGGTAAGATTCTCGTCGAGGTCGTATTTGCGACTGCGTACTTTCTCTGCATAGTAGAACCAGTCCCAAGGCTGGATCTTTGAGCCGGCAGGAAGAAGTCCGGCCTTGACGTCCTCGTCCATGACCTTCTGCATGTCATAGATCTCCTCTTTGGCTTTCTTCATGGCAGATGCCATGATTTCACCGAGGAACTTGTCGACTGTCTCAGGATTGCCGGCCATCTTGTTGGCGAGAAGATAATCTGCAGAAGTCTTGTAGCCGAGAAGATTGGCCTGCTCGGTGCGCAGTTTCATGATCTCGAGAACAATGGCGTTGTTGTCGTTGTCGTTGCCGTTGTTGCCGCGGGATGAATAAGCTTTGAATGCTTTCTCGCGGGCAGCCCTGTCGGCGCATGAGGTCATGAAGTCAGGATAAGCGGATACGGTAACTCCGGTCTCGGCCTTGAAGGCATTGTTCTCGGCGAGAAGGTTGTTGGCGAACTTCTGGCTGAGAGAAGCGAGAGCCGAATTGATTTCTTTGAATCTTGCCTGTCCGGCCTCGTCGAGGGCGATACCGTTGCGTACGAAGTTCTCGTAGAGCTTTTTGGTGACCATCTGCTGCTCCCTGGTGAGTTCAGAGCTGTTCTCATAGACGGCCTTGACTCTCTCGAAGAAGGCTTTGTTCATGAAGACCTCGTCCTCAGCGGCGGTCAGCACCGGAGTGAGTTCGTCCACGAGGGCCTGGATTGAAGGAGTCGCGTCTGATTCGGAAATGTTGTAGAACACTCCGACAGTTTTGGAAAGAAGTTCTCCGCTGAGCTCGTAGGCAGCGATAGTGTTCTCGAAAGTAGGAGCTTCCGGATTAGAGACTATAGCCTCGATCTCGGCGGCTCTTTCCTTGATGCCTTTGAGTATTGCCGGTTTGTAGTCGGCCTCGCTTATCTTGCTGAACGGGGCTGTACCATAAGGAGTATTCCATTCCTGTACGAATGGATTCTTGTCTGAACAGGCTGTGATTGCCATAACTAGTGCTAAAGAAGCGATAAGATTTTTCATATTTCTTTAATCAACGAATTCGTCCATGTTCTCAGAGAAATATCCTTTTGGAAGCGACCTGCAGTTGTATCCCGAGGCCATTATTTCTCCATAGGCTCCTGCCGAACGTATCGCCACCAGGTCTCCGCGGGCGCTTCCCGGGAGGTCGATGGCTTTTCCGAAAGTATCGCTGCTCTCGCATATCGGTCCGACTACGTCATAAGTCTCGACCGGTCTGTCGCTTGTTATGTTCTCGATCTTATGGTATGCCTGATAAAGTGCAGGACGGATAAGGTCGGACATGCCGGCATCCACTATCAGGAACTGCTTGAAGTCACCCTGCTTGATGTACAGCACTCTCGTGATGAGGCTGCCGCACTGGGCGACGACAGAGCGTCCCGGCTCGAAATGCAGCGTCTGTCCCGGACGTAACTTCAGGAACTTTGTAAAGGTACGGAAATATTTCCTGAAATCCGCTATCGGCATCTGGTCAGGATGGTGATAATCTACTCCGAGACCGCCTCCGACATTGATGCTGGCGACCGCAATGTGGTGCTGTTCAAGCTGATCCTGCAATTCGTTAATCCTGTTGCATAGGGCTATGAAATCGTCCATGTCGAGAATCTGCGAGCCGATATGGAAATGCAGCCCGACGAAATTGACGTTCGGGAGCTCCGCGGCATGAAGAATCATCTCCTCCATGTCCCTCATCGGGATTCCGAACTTGTTCTCGGCATAGCCGGTGGTGATGTTCGGGTGCGTATGGGCACCGACGTTGGGATTGATGCGGAAAGCCACGTTGGCGGTAGTGCCGCGTCCTTTCGCCAGAGCGCTGATTATCTCCAGCTCCGGCAGACTCTCCACATTGAAACAGCCTATACCGAGATCGAGACCGAGATTTATCTCCCAGTCGCTTTTGCCGACTCCGGCATAGACTATGCTCCCGGCAGGGAATCCTGCCTGGATAGCAGCCTTGATTTCGCCGCCGCTGACGCAGTCGGCGCCAAAGCCCGCTTCCCGGATTATCTTCAGAATCTTCGGGTTCGCGTTAGCCTTGACCGCATAATGCACATGGTATCCGGGATAATTCCGGATTTCGGCTTTTATGGTCTCTAACGTTTCCCTGAGGAGTTCTGTATCATAATAGTAGAAAGGGGTCTCAATCAGCTGCAATTTGTCGATCGGGAATCTTTCTGCCATCATTTCTTCTTGAATAAGGTATCGCTGAGGCTCTGGAGAGCGCGTTTCTTGTCGACGGACTTGATCAGGAACGAAATGTTGCAGTCGGATCCGCCATAGGAGATCATGCAGACCGGAATATCTTTCATGGCATCGGTAGCAAGAGTCTCGAAGCCGACGTTGCTCCAGTCGAGGTCACCCACGACGCAGACTATGCACATTCCGTTGTCGACGGTGATCGTGCCGAATTTCTTAAGCTCATCGACGATCTCGCTGAGATGGGTCGTATCGTCAATACTCATGGATACGCCGACCTCGCTGGTGGCGATCATGTCGATAGGGGTCTGGTAGCTTTCGAATATTTCGAATACCTTGCGGAGGAAACCGGTGGCAAGCAACATCCTTGAACTGCGGATCTTGATCGCCGTGATGTTGTCCTTAGCGGCGACAGCCTTTATGGTGCCGCGCATCATGACATTGTCGATGATTGTTCCCGGGGCGTCCGGGTCCATGGTATTCTTGAGCCTTACGGGGATGCCGGCGAACTTGGCCGGCTGGATGCAGGTCGGGTGAAGGATCTTGGCTCCGAAGTAGGCAAGCTCAGCCGCCTCTTCGAAGTTGAGCTGGCGGACAGGCTCGGTATGGTCGACGACTCTCGGGTCGTTGTTGTGCATGCCGTCGATGTCCGTCCAGATCTGGATTTCGCTGGCCTCGAGGGCTGCTCCTACGAGAGAGGCCGTGTAATCTGAGCCTCCGCGCTGGAGATTGTCGATTTCGCCGTATGAGTTACGGCATATGAATCCCTGGGTGATGTAGATCTGGTGACCTGCGTTCTTCTTCATCACCTCTGTGAGTTTCTCGCGGATGTAAGGCATATCCGGCTCTCCGTTCTTGTCGATTCTCATGAAATCGAGAGCGGAGAGCAGGACTGCGTCTTTACCTGTTTCTTTCATGTATGCGGCCATCATGCCGGTGCTCATCACTTCGCCCTGGGCGACGATGCTCTTCTCTTCGAAAGAAGTGAAGATGTCTTTGGTGAACGAACGGATGTATTTGAATTCGCTTTTCAGGAATTCCTTGGCATCGGAGCGGGCTTTTTCAGTAGAAAGAAGCTCGTCAATATGGCCGTAGTACTTCTTTTCAAGGTTTTTGAGAATGTCGTTTGCGCCTTCCGGATTCTTCTTGTAGAGATAATCTCCGACTTCCACGAGGGCATTCGTGGTGCCGGACATGGCAGAGAGCACGAGGAAGACCGGTTCATCGCTCTTCGCTACGAGTTCAGCCACGCTTTTCATTCTTTCTGGAGTGCCCACGGAGGTCCCTCCAAATTTCATTACTTTCATGTCGTTGTATATTTATTTAGTCCGTATCTCTGTCCGGAAGGCTTCAGCCACGCTTTAGAAAGCGTAGTTGAAACCGATGCCAGCTACAAAACTCTTGCGGAAGAAGTTATCCTTTCCAGGAGTCTTGAGGTCGTCTGCGGAAATGCTTCCGGCAAGTGCCGGGGCAGCTGCCGCAATCTTCTGGTAGAGACTTGCTCCTACGTTGTTGTAGTCGTCCATCTCTTTGTTGATGTGCTCGTAGAAGGTCTTGAACACACCGAAGTCGAAGCTTATCCTGTCGTTAAGTTTATATCTGCAACCGAGGCCGACTGATACTGAGCTTGGGTTGAAGGACATGTCAGAGATATACTCCGCCTTCTTGCCATAGCCGAATCTTGTAAACTGTACGCCGCCGCTGACAGTCCACTTGCCGGTAAGGTCGTACTCGAGACCTGCGATCACCTCGTATGGGTTGTTCTCGATGAGTGAGGTCTTGTCGTCCTTTCCGGTAAGGCTGTTATATACGTTGCTCTGCTTGTCGAAGTAAAGGTTGTAGTCAACCATCACCCTGAACTGAGGGAGGAGGCTGTACCTTACGCCGAGGGCGAGGAGAGCAGGGATGTCAGAAGAAACGACAGCCTTGTCGTCGTACTGGGCCATTCCGGTCGTATTTTTCTTTGTGCTATTCTCCAGATCTACGTCTCCGCGGAACTCATAGCGGCCTGCGAAGTTGAATTTGCCATAGTTCACGTCGATACCGATGACTGGGGTGAGCACGATATCCTTCTGGGTGCAGTCAAGCTCCTTGTCGCCGGCGAACGCGTTGAGGGCATCGGCGTATGGGCCGAGAACTGAAGGATTGACTGTATAGCTGAGGCTGATGTTCTTGAGTCCGCCTTTGTATATGTTGAGGACATATGTACCGCGGATTCCTGCTGCCACGCTGATATGCTCGTTGATCTTGTATCCGAGGTTGAGCTGGCCGCTGAAGTAGTACTGTGAGCCTTCGAGGGCGATGTCGGCAGAGTATCCGTTTACAAGCGAAGCCCCGGCGATGCGGTTGGAGATTTCGTTGACGATGCCCGGAAGCATTGCGATCTGGCTTTCGAATGAGCCGAGACCGTCGTTGAAAGGTGCTTTTCCGCCACCGCCGGTCACACCGAAGTGGAACGAGCCGAACCAGTGACCGCCATTGTTGTATGCGATGTCAGCAGAAGGAAGTACAGGAGCCACGGTCTTTGCTGAGAAAACCTTGGTCTGCTGCTGATTGTTCTTAGCGCCATATGCGAAAGGAGCGAATGTGCTCTCGATCTCTCTTTTCTGATGTGCGTTCATGATTCCGATGCTGAGGGCCCATCCTTTGTCCATGAAGCCTACTCCTGCAGGGTTGAAGTACGCGCCGTTAACTGAGATTACCGAGTTCTGCGCCGGCTGGCGGAGAAACGATACGCTCTGGTTAGTATTCGTCAGAAATCCTCCGGCGTTTGCCTGGAGAGAGGCTGCTGCTAAGAGCGCCACTACTAATAATTTTCTTGTCATTTTGGTCGATTTTTTATGTCAAAACGGCCACGAATATAGTAATTATTCTGGAGAAAGCAATATTTTCAAAGATCTCTGAACCCCTGCCTATTCGGCTGAGGTGGCGTAAATGCCTATTACTGCGCCTTGGAAGTCTCCTCCTTCGAGCGTAGAAAGGACTCTGCCGTCAAGAGCCTCTCCGGCTCTTATATATATCTTTCCGTCGAAGGAATAGCTGAACGCATATTCCGACGGAGTAAGGGTCTCGACCATAAGATAGACAGGCTTCCTGGCCTGCGAGTCCGTCAGTCCGATATCGTAGCGTCTTTCGACCTCTCCTTTCCTTATCTGGTCCAGCCTGAGAACAGGACTTCCGGTCTCGTCGAGCGTCTTGACGAACTGCATGAGCTGACGGTGATTCTGGTATAGGAGAAGTCCGGCCATGGTCGCGCTGCTGTCCTCTCTGGCGGTCGGCCGGAAGGAAAGCTTGGTCGAGGCTGAGAACTTCTTCGACGTGATCCTCTCGCAGATCGCCGACGGATTGCCGAGCGAACGGGCGCTGACCGGTTTCAGGGATAGGCTGAGATTGCCATGGTCATCGATACGGTAGAACGGTCCGATCTTGCGGTCGCGGGCGAAATCGAAATCGGACTGGCCTTCGGCAGGGACAGGACGTCTTATGAACATGGCGAAGTCGGCGATGCCGTCTTTGTCCCACAGCGGCCCGGGATTGAAGCCGTCGAATCCTGCGACAGTATTGGCCGCGGCGAGGGCCTTCAGCTCATTGTCGAGAGGGACGGTCTTAGGGACAGGCTGCCCCTGCGGCAGTATGACAGGCTGGCCGTCGATCCACTGGACCGGCAGCAGGAAGGTCTGTCGGCCATTATTGAAGTAGTAATCGCCTTCGTATGGTTCTACGCCGAGAAAGACTGCATACCAGTTGCCGGCTTCGGTCTGGACGAGTCCGGCATGGCCGGTGCAGTTTATCAGGTTTTCCCTTTCGGCAGGGAGGTCTCTCTGGGTAAGTATCGGATTGATTGCACATGGCTCAAAGCCTCCGTCGGGACGGTCAGACTGGAAGATTACTTCGGAGTGCCCCTGCTCTGTGCCTCCTTCGGCGCACATGAGGAAGTATTTGTCTCCGATGTGGTATAGATGCGGGCCTTCCAGCCAGCGGGGGTTCGATGAAGGGTCGGCTCCATGCATGGCCAGAATCTTTCTTTCGCCAGTTGTCTTGCCGTTCCGCCAGTCGAATTCGAGCATCAGTATGGCGTTGTCTCCATCGTCATAGAGGGGCTCGAGTCCGGCTCCGGCCAGGCCTTCGGAGCTGACGATGTAGGCTTTGCCGTCGGTGTCGAAGAGTATGCTTGGATCGATGCCAAGTACGTCGGGAAGACGCACGGGGTCGCTCCATTCGCCTTTGAGTGGATCATCGGTGGTCACGAAAAAGTTGCCGATGCCTCCGACTACCGTATTTATTATGTAGAAGAGTCCGTTGCCGGGGTTGTAGGATATCTGCGGGGCGAAGACTCCCATTCTGATAGGGAGGTCGGGAATCGGCATCTGGCCGTAACGGCTGAGGGCGTGTCCGGTGAGTTCCCAGTGCACGAGGTCTGTGGAGTGCCATACGGGGAGTCCGGGGAAGTAGCCGAATGTGGAGGTTACTATGTAGTAGTCTCCGTCTTTGCGGCAGATGCTCGGGTCGGGGTAGAAGCCCGGAAGTATGGGATTGAGATATTCCGTTTCGGGGTCGTAGCTGACGGGCTGGTTGGCGGAGTATTGGAGCGGGGTGAAGAGGGCGGTTCCTTCTTCGGGAAGAGGTGAGGTGCACGCCTCTGCCCCGGCCGTCAGGATGACGGCTGCGCACAGTTGTGCCAGGGTGGGGAATATCTGTAAAGTCCGCATAGGTTTTGTTTTCTGCAAATATAGTCAATTAGTTGG